>DASVAC010000163.1:0-18889 GCA_036376535.1 Gemmatimonadaceae bacterium
CGAACCTGTTCGAGTCGCTCAACCGCAACAACCTCCTCTTTTTAGGCGAAGGCTACACCGACTGGCTGGCGCGCTTCTTCATCCGCGCCACCAAGAACGCGCCGCTGTCGTGGCAGCGCACGGTGCGCGAATTCGTGGCCGACGATCGCGCCCGTGTGGACGCGAACTTCGTCGCGTTCCTGCGCCAGTTCAGCCGGGCCACGCAGCTCTTTCCCAAGGGCGCGGTCGAATTCGTGGACGAGCTGCACCGCCGGTGGAAGGCCCAGGAGCGCCCGGGGCTCCGGCCGACGCGGCAGTGGCAGGAGCCGCCGCCTAACGCAGTGTTCCTGAGCTACACGCGCGCCGACGTCGCCCAGGTCCGCACGTTCAAGCAGGCGCTCGAGGCGCACGGCGTCACGACGTGGTTCGACGAGGACCAGATCGAGAGCGGCGACCCATGGCTCGAGCGCATCGAGCAGTACATCAAGTCGGGCGCGCTCCTGTTCGTGCCGATTCTGTCGGAGGCCACCGAGGCGCGCGCGCAGGGCAAGTTCCGCCGCGAGTGGGCGTGCGCCGTCGACCGCAACAAGGACCACACCGGGAGTGGCATCCCGTTCATCGTCCCGATCGGTCTCAAGGGGACATCGTTCCGGCGCGTGCCGCCGGTGTTCCGTGAGGCGGACATCAAGGAGCACGACGGCGGCCAAGGGACCGAGCGCGCCGTGACGCGCATCGCCGAGATCGTGGCGATGCTGAAGGACGACGGGACATGACGGCGGCGCCGACTCGCACCAGCATGGCGATCGACACGTCGCCCGTCGTCGATGAGGAGAATCCCTGGTTAGGCCTGCTCGCGTTTCGCGAGGCCAACCGGCGGTTCTTCTTCGGGCGCGATGAGGAGCTGGACGACCTCTTCCGCCGCGTGCGTCGCGAGACCCTCACCGTGTTGTACGCGCAGTCCGGACTCGGCAAGACGTCGCTGCTGCAGGCGGGACTGTTCCCGCGGCTGCGCGAAGAAGGATTTCTCCCGGTGCCGATCCGGCTCGATTACGGCGACTTCGAGGACGGCGTCCGCACGGACGCCGATCCGCCGGGCCGCCAGATCGCGCAGGCGATCGCCGGCGCGATTCACTCGCGCAGGCTCACGGGCGCGACGGATCCGCTGCGCGCGCCCGGGCCGTGGGAGTACCTGCACGACGTCGACTTCGATCTGCCTAACGATACGGGCGGCCTGCTCACGCCGGTGCTGGTGTTCGACCAGCTCGAGGAGCTGTTCACGCTCGGCGCGTCGCGCCGCGACAACGGCCGGATGGCGGCGCGCGTCACCGAGTTGTTGGGCGATCTCATCGAGAACCGCGTGCCGCGCGCGCTCGAGCGCGCCATGCGCGCGGACGCGGCGTTAGTCGACCGCTACACGTTCGAGCGGGCGCGCTACCGCGTCCTCCTGAGTTTACGCGAAGACTACCTGCCGCACCTCCACGCACTGCGCACCGAGATCCCGTCGATCATCCTGAATAACGTCCGCCTCACGCGCTTCGACCGGCGCCACGCGCTGCACGTGGTCGAGCGGCCGGCTGCTGCGAAGGCCCTCGTGACGCGAGAGGTGGCCGACGCCATCGTGCGTACGGTCGCGGGACAGGACTCGACGTCCGATGGCGTCGCCGCATCGCGCCCCGTGGATGAGGCGCCGGCCGAGCGGCTCGAAGTGGACCCGTCGCTCTTGAGTTTGTTCTGCCGGCAGTTGAACGGACTGCGGCTCAAGCGCGAGGAAGCCGCGATCTCTCTCGAGTTGGTCGCGAGCAACAAGGAGTCCGTGCTCCGCGACTTCTACCTCGATTGCTTCCGCGATCTTGCGGCGCCGCCGGAGGGCGGCGTGAAAGCGTTCGTCGAGGACTTTTTGCTCACGTCCAAGGGCTACCGCGACCGCCTAACGGTAGAACGGGCGAACGAGATTTTGGCCGACACGTATCACGGCTCGCCGCACGATCTCGACACGC
This sequence comes from Gemmatimonadaceae bacterium, assembly GCA_036376535.1. Lineage (GTDB taxonomy): Bacteria > Gemmatimonadota > Gemmatimonadetes > Gemmatimonadales > Gemmatimonadaceae > JADGGM01. Next base: position 1,977 of record DASVAC010000163.1, read on the forward strand.
TGGTCGACCGGCGGCTGCTGCACGTGGAAGAGCGGGGCAAGACGCCGCAGATCGAGCTCACGCACGACGTGCTCGCGCCGATCGCGCTCCGCGAGCGCGCGGAGCGGATGCACGCCGACGAATTGCGTCGCGCGGAACAGCGGCGGCTGCTCGAGACGCGGCGGGCCGAGGAGGACGAGCGCAAGGCGCGCGAGGAGGCCGCCAGTGCGGCGGCGCAGCTGGCCAAGGCGCGGCGGCAGCAGCGCGTGACGGCGTTTCTGTTAGGCGTCGCGCTGGTCGCGGCGGCCATGGCCACCTGGTTCGGCGTGAACGCGCGGCGCGCGGCGCAGCGCCTGGTGGTCTCGGAGAAGAATGCCAAGTCGGAAGCGAAGCGTGCGATCCACGCCGACTCGATGACGGCGAGGGCGAGCGAGCGGCAAGAGCAGGCCCTCGACACCGCCAAAATCGAGCGCGGCCGGTCCGTTGCCATGTTAGGCGATTTCTGCGCCTACACGCTGGCGGTGGTCAACAAGTTCGGCGACTCGACCACGAGCAGCGGCAACCGCTCGCTGCAGCTCGCGTTCAAGAGTCTGCTCCAGCTGTCCGATACGTCGACGGACCAGATGATCAACCGCAGTCCGGACGATGTGTGTCCGCTCCAGATCGATGCGCGGGTGAGCAGCGTGATGGCGGATCTCCTGTACAACCTGGACAGCACGGCGTCGTCGATCACGTACGGGCGCCATGGGCTCGCCGCGGCCCGGCGGTTGCTGCCGCATAACGATTCCGTCTCCCGCCTGGTGGCCACGCAGAGCTTCACGGATTTGACGCACGCGTTCTACTTCGACAACGACTACAAGGACGCCGTGGTGGCCGCGGGACTATTGCTGCCCTTCGCGCGCGGAATCGACCCGAAGACGGACTCGCTGGCTTCCGACCGGTTGGCGCGCAATTATCACTACGGAGCGAATGCGTACTTCCAGCTGCACCGTGTGGACGAGGCGCGCCAGTGGATCACGAACGCGTTCGATGTCGTCGCGTCGGGGTTGCGCCGCACGGACCAGGCGTCGGACAACTTGTTGTTCACGGAGTCGCAGCTCTGGTACGACATGGCGGAGGTCGACAGCGCGCGGCACGATCCATCGGCGAGCCTAACGGACATGGGGCGCGCGGTGACCGCGGCACGGCGGCGGTTCAACGCGAGCCACTATCGGACCGCCCAGAGTTGGGTGGCGAAGATGCACGGCTGGACCGCGACCTTTGCCCTCGCCCTCGGCCGCTACGACGCCGCGCTCGGCAGCGTCGATAGCTGCATCGCGAACTGGGGCGCGCTGGTGAAGGTCGGACGCAGCAGCTCCGATACCATGTGGACCAGCCAGGGGATGCGAGGGATCGGCAACGCGCTCGCGCTGCGGGCGCACGCGCTGTTAGGCTTGGAGCGCCCGCACGAGGCGTTGACGGCCGCGTATGCAGCGCGCGACACGGCGGCATCGCTATTTCGCGCGCAGGGCACGACCAGCGACCGGTACCTGCTGGCCGACATGGATGATTCCCTGGCCGCGATCGCGCATCTGGCGGGCGACCTGACGGTCGCGGACTCCGCGTACGCCGACGAGTACGTGCAAGATTCGACGATCGCGTTCAACCCGGCGGCGTCGTGGCCGCAAATCCACTATTACCACGGATCGTTAGACCATCTCGCGACGCAAGCAGCGCGCTGGATCACGACCGACACGGCGGGAAAAGATCCCGCGACGAAGGCCGCGCGGCTCCTTGCGATGGCGAGCCTGGTCCGCCGGTATCGCGAGCAGCAGGTGATCGTGTCTCGATTCTTCTATCGGCAGTTGAATCTTCAGGCCAAGACGCGTGCCGACTCCGCTCACGTCGACGAGAACGAGGGCAACGCGTTGGCGATCGACCTGGGCAATCTGGCCTGGCAGGAGCTGTTGTCGGGGAACGGGCAGAGCGCGTTAGGCCATGCGCGCGAGGGATTCCGGTTGTCGCCCAAGCAGACGTACATCCTGGTGAACGAGCTCAACTCGATGGTGCTGGCCGGGCTGCCTGACGAAGCGCGTGCGTTTTACGCCACGAACTCGGGCCGCATGGTCGAAACGCCGGCGACTCCGTTCCCGTGCGCGATCGAGCGGGACATGGCAGAATTGGAGGTGCGGGGTGTCGCGACGGCGGCGCAGCACGCGTTCGTGACGCAACTGTCGGCGACGGACCGGACCGCGTGTCTGAAGTGATGCGGCTCAGGCGGGAGGCGTACCGCGCTCCTGGCGCAGGTGGTGCCACGCCAGGCCTAACATGGCGAGGCCGAAGACGATCATGACGATGCCCCAGATCAGGTTGATGTTCACGAACAGGGATCGTTCATAGAGGGCCGTGTTGCGGCGAGTCGCGAGGCCGAAGCCGGCGACGAGGACGCCGAGTACGGTGAAGAGGCCGCCGATGGGGAAGCGAATGTCCAACCGCATCATTTCGGTCATGGTGCCTCCCGGTCGCGGAGCACGCAGGGGTGGCGGGTATGCAGTCGACTGAAGAGAATCTCGGGACGGTTCTGGCGCAACTTGCGCGCCGGACGCCGGACGGGCGGCTGGTTGTCGCGGCCGCGGTGGGCGTCGTGGCGGCGCTCGTGGCGATAGTGCTCAAGCCGCCTGCGTGGTTCCCGCTGCTCGCGGCCGGCGTCTGTCTCTTGTCGTTCGGGACCTGGGGAATAACCGACCGGGTGCTCCACGAAGCTCCCGAGTCGGCGTCATCGACCCAGCGTGTCCTTCGAGTTACGCGAGTGGCGGCCGCCGCGTTAGGCCTCTGCAGTGGCGTGGCATTGGCGCTCGGGGTGTTCGCGCTGGCGATGGGCAACTGGATCAGTTAGGAGAGCGGACAAGGCCGAACAGTGCCGGACAAGACTCATCTCATGCTCGCCACCATGGTCGTGGCCATCGGTCTGGCGATCGCCGCGTAGAAGGCGGCCCATTCCTAACGGTAGACGTCAGGTGATTTCGTTCCGTGTTGTCGCGCAGTGGTTGGGCAGGGTCTCGGGCGCACGGTTGGTCATTGCGTACGGACTGACGTCCGGTGCCGCGATGGGCGCTGTGATGTACGGTGCAAACGCGCACGACGATCATCTGGTCCGGGTCGGCGCGTTGGTTGCGGCCGTGCTCACCGCCCTCCTCGTCGCGGTGACGACCTGGTACAGGCGAGAGAACGTCATATGTGCCGCAATCCTGCTTGCGTTGGCGTGGACGTTGGCGCGGATGATCGGAGTCTGCAGCGCGACCTTCTTGCTGTGGAGAACCCTGGACGGGATGATGGCGGCCTGGATAACGGTTGAGGTCGCCGTCTGCTCCTAACGGAGTATGCTACGGCACTCAATTGGTGCTCGACTTTCGTCCTGACTCCGACCCTCCACGGCGTGCGGCGTCCTTTCACACGATCGGACACGCGACTGCACTTGATCCCGCATTGCTGAGCTCGTGAGAGGCGCGGCGACTGGGCCCCGTTGGCGACCTCGGACGCGGGCGTCGGACGCGGCACGCAGCACCAGTTAGGCGGCCGTGTGCCCAGCAACGAGCAAGGGCCCTCCGACGGTACTTATGACTGGTATTGCGCCAGTCGTGATTGATGCTAACATCAAGGCCCGCATTACGTATTGCCTCCGCAGTGCTCCGCCGCAGTGTCTCCCGCCATCCTTGCTTGCTCCCAATCCATGCTCTCCGTAGTCGCGATGATCCGCAACTCGCGTTGCCAAGAACTGGTGTCGCGGGCGCTTGACGGCCACGCAGAACTGCGGAACGTTGCGGACGAGCGAGACTTGGCGAAATCGGTGAGGTGCGTGCGCCCAACGGCGGTGCTTCTCGAGCGCCGCGATGGGCGTGGCCTTCTCGTCGAGGACCACATTCGCGCCGTCCGCAGCGAGCACGCGGCTGTGCGCGTCTTGATCTGCACATCGCTGACATCGGATGCCGCCGATGACCTCATCTACCTCGGCAGATCGCGTCCAACGGGGATCGTACTCTTCGACCTCCAGCCGCTCGCAACCGTACGCGATAGAATTCTCGGCGCCGATCCGAGTGATTGCCGGGGCGGCGAATTCGACTTTCTGAGCACCGTCAGCGTTGATCCGCTCATACTCGCGATGCTGCGCTGGTGTCTTGAACGCGTTGGGCGCGAGCAGGTTACGGTGGCCGCGTTGGCAAGAGCGTTCAGCATCTCACCGGAGGCACTCGCCCGCAAGTTGAAGCGAGCCGCCTTGCCAAGCCCGCGCGCGCTGATCGGTTGGGCGCGCTTGCTATCCGTGGCTCGCCGGTTGGAGGAGCGGGAGCGGCGCGTTGATGCCATTGCGCTCGAGTTCCAATTCGGATCTGGGAGCGCCCTACGCGGTCAACTCATGCGCTATACCGGTATGACACCGACAGACCTCCGTTGCAGCGGAGCTATCAAGACCGCGAGCCACCTTTTTGAAGCGGCCTTCGCAGCGGCGCGCTGTGCAACGAAAGCTCGGGGCGACTAGCGGCGTCGTGGCACACCGAATTGCCGCATGAGTCAGATGGCGTGATAGCGACTGTCAGGTAGGATGATTGCGTCATTGCGTTGGGCGCGCTACGGTGATCGGCCATGTGCCCAACGCCGAACGAAGCCGCGCCGAACGCACGTACGACTTGTGAACCAGACCACGCCGAAGTCGGCGGCGGAGTCGCGTCGCAGTCGGCGTCACTACACGAACCGGGCGTCTTGCCGGCATTGCCGACAGGGGTCTCACGCGACTTCCTGCTGCACCACGGAGTTTGTCCGGAATTCGCGACATTGGACGGCGCGCTGCGCGTATTGGTCGCGCCGGATGCCATACTACCCGATGCCATCGATGACCTCGAAATCGCATATGCCTGCTCGATCGTCGAGGTACCTGCGCCGCGCGGAGAGGTCGATCGGCTGATCGCACGCCTAACCACGTCGCGTGGTGAGTCGCTCGCGGTCCAGCAGGTAGATGACACCGACACGATCGTCGCTGATGTGCGCGATGTGGCCAACTCGGCGCCCGTTGCCGCGTACGTCAATCTTCTGTTCGGTGAGGCCCTTCGCGCTCGTGCCAGCGACGTGCATCTCGAGGGTGGGCGCGCCGGGTTGCACGTTCGCTTTCGCATCGATGGTGTCCTAACGACAGCACCCGAGTCTCCGCGTGGTCTCGAAGCCGCTGTCGTGTCGCGCCTCAAGTTGATGGCAGACTTGGACATCGCCGAGCGACGCCGACCGCAAGACGGACGAATTCGTGTTCGCCTTGCGGACCGCGACGTGGACGTACGCGTATCGACGGTGCCCACGATTCACGGCGAGAGCGTCGTGCTCCGGTTGCTCGACCGCGGCGGGCGGCCGGTAGCGCTCGAAGACCTCGGGCTTCCTGATGAGATGTTGGCGCCCCTGCGGCGCTTCGCACAGCGACCGCACGGAATGGTCCTGGTGACCGGGCCAACAGGTTCTGGCAAGACGACGACGTTGTATGCGGCACTCCGCCTTCGTGACGCAGCGGCGGAGAAGATCATCACGGTCGAAGACCCCATCGAATATCAGTTGCCGGGCATCGCACAAGTACCGGTGCACGCCACCACCGGCGTCACATTCGCGACTGCGCTGCGCTCGATCCTGCGGCAGGACCCCGACGTGCTGATGATTGGCGAGATGAGAGACGAAGAGACGGCGTCCCTCGCTGTGCAGGCCGCACTGACGGGGCATCTCGTGATGTCGACGCTGCACACGAATGACGCGCTCTCCGCAATTCCACGGTTGCTCGATCTCGGCGTGCCGGCGTACCTCATCGCTGCGACGCTCGACGCCGTTGTTGCGCAGCGGCTGGTCCGGCGGATATGCGCTGCGTGTCGAGTGTTCGAGAAGCCGACATCACAGCAGGTTGCATTGTTAGGCGATGGCGACGACGCGCCGTCGACGATCGCTCGCGGAGTGGGATGTGCTGCCTGTTGGGGATCGGGCTATAAAGGACGTCTTGGCGTTTTCGAGCTTCTAACTGTCGACGAAGCACTGAAGGCGATCGTTGCACGAGGCGGAAGCTTGCATGACCTGCGGGCCGCCGCATTGCGGAGTGGCTGGCGCCCGCTCGTTCAGGATGGCTGGCGCAAGGTCGCCGCAGGCCTAACGACCATCGAGGAGATCGAACGTGCGACAGAGGGCTGACGGCGCTCGGCGCGGGTTCACCCTGCTCGAGCTGCTCGTCGTGCTGGCGATCATTGCGACGCTCGTGGCGGTCGTCGCGCCGTCTCTGTTTCAGAACGTCGGCGACGCCAAAGTGGCGGCCGCAAAGAGCCAGGTGGAAATATTCGAGCTCGCTCTCGACGCGTACCGCATCGACAACGATCGGTATCCCAGTACGGAACAGGGTCTTGCCGCACTGCGGCAGAAGCCTACGATCGGCGACACCGCGCGCAATTGGCGCGGCCCATACCTCCGAAAGGACGTGCCGTTGGATCCTTGGGGGCACGCCTACACGTATCTGAGTCCGGGGACAGTGAATCAAACATCGTACGACCTGTACAGTCTCGGTCGAGATGGGAAGATCGGCGGTGACGGCGAAGATGCGGATATCACGTCGTGGGGCGGAGCGGTACAACCGTGACGACCGGACTGTCGCGATTCGCCTACCGTGCGGCACGCCCTGATGGCGCGATCGAGCGAGGGATCGTGTCCGCAGAAAGCGTACTTCGCGCGAGGCGCTCACTCGCTGCGCAAGGACTCTGGCCGGTTGAGGTGAAGGAGACGCACGCGTCACGCGGTCGCCGATTGTCGACCGAGCATCTGGCCTTGGGCATGCGTGTTCTCGCGACCCTGTTGAACAGCGGGCTCACCGCGGGGCGCGCGCTAACGGTGATGCCAGAGCTCGTGCCGGCGCCATGGCACGCCGCGCTCCAGCAGATGGCCCTGTCGGTTCGAGAGGGATCATCGCTTGCTGGAGCAATGGCGACGTGCGACCTGGCGATTCCACCGGTCGCCATTGCAATGTTAGGCGCGAGTGAAGAAGCCGGAGCACTGGCCGCTGGCGCGAGCCGAGTTGCGGAGATGTGCGAGCGACTCGCGGCGACGCGGAGTGCAATCCGGTCCTCGCTCGCGTATCCAGCGGTGCTTGCGTTAGCCGGCACCGCTTCCATCGGGCTGCTCGTCACCGTCGTGCTCCCACGCTTCGCGGGCATCGTCGGCGATCTCGGTCAATCGCTTCCACCCACGACACGCGCGGTCCTCGATGCGGCCGCGATGTTTCGCGTCGGTGTCCTTCCTGCCGTCTTGCTCGGTGTTGTTGCCGTCGTAACTCTCCGAGCGTGGAAAGCGACGAGCGCGGGCGCCATTCAGTGGCACGCTCTACTGCTACGCACCCCTTTCGTCGGGGCCGTCCGCCGCTCCATAGCGACGTCGCGCGCGTGCGAGTCCATGGCTGCCTTACTAATGAGTGGTGTTCCCACCGCAGCGGCCTTCACCCATGCGGCGAGCGCATCGGGCGACGCCGCAATCCAAGCGCGTCTACTCCGCGCACGGGATGCGGTGATCGCTGGAGAACGACCGTCAAGAGCAATTCAACAGCAAGACGCCATGACGATCGTTGCAACCCAACTCCTACGAGTAGGTGAGGAGGCCGGCACGCTGGCCGCCATGCTCGCGCACGCAGCGCGTGTGGAAGGCGAGCGCGCGCGGGAGCGCGTCGTGAACGCGGTGCGACTCCTCGAGCCGGCGCTGATCCTCATATTTGCCGGCGTCGTTGCGTTTGTAGCCGCTGCCCTGCTGCAAGCCATCTATAGTATACGCCCCGCATGACATTCCCGGCTCGTGGTCTCACGCTCGTCGAGCTGCTTATTGTGCTCGTCTTGATCGGGCTCTCCGCGTCCGTGGTGGGACTGGCGTTGGACACGAGGACAGCGCCGACCGCTGTCACATCGCTCCATGACCAGGTGACCGTCGCGCGCGATTCGGCACTCCGAGCGGGCCGTCCGGTTACCGTACGCCTTCGTGGCCGCGACGCCGGCGAGGCGCTCACGGCACTGCCGGATGGGAGGGTCATCGCGGACAGCGCATTGGCCATTGACCGATTATCTGGCGACGACGATGCGACGCGTTAGGCGAGGCAAGCCCAGTGGAGTCGTGCTGCTCGAGGTCATCGTCGCGGTGACCATCCTGTCATTCAGTATTGCTTCGACGGCCGCCGTAGCCGTTGCATCACTCGACAGCGTGAGACGCGCCGAGGGGGACGAAGATGCGGTGCAACGCGCGACTGCACTGATGACGGCTGTGTCAATGTGGCCGCGTGCCGACTTGGACCGCCACCTCGGAATGCACGCGCAAGGCGACATGCTGCTCCGCATCGATCGGCCCGACGCGACCTTGTACGACGTGTCGATCGCCGATTCCACAGGGAATACGGCCATGCTGCATACCATGCTCTACCGATCCATCGCCGACAGTGCGAACCAGTAAAGGATTCACGCTGATGGAAATAGTCGTCGCACTCACCATCGGCGCGTGCGTGATCGCCGCTGCGCACGGAATCCTGACAGCGTTGAGCAATGCGATTGCCAGCGTGCGACGGCAAGCTGAAGCCCATGACGATCGCATCAATGGCACTCGGGAGCTTCGCGAGCTGAGTGGACGCTTGGAAGTTGGGGCGGGTGATTCGCTCGCATTTGTTGGGCTGCCACGAGAAACGCGATTCGCATCGTGGTGTGACGTTCCGTCGGGCTGGCTCGAGCGCTGTGTGGTCACCCTTGGCTTTGTCGAGCATGACGGAAGAAGCGAACTATGGGAACGGGTGCCGTCGCGCCGACCGGTATTGCTCATGAGCGGTTCGGGACCAGCCTCGTTTCTCTACCTGAACAGCGCTGCGCATGGGGGACAATGGTTCTCGCGATGGGACATCGAGCTCAGCGCCCCGCTTGCTGTGGGCGTGGTGATCGGTGCCGACACGACGGTTGTGCGGTTTGGAGCGCGCGGTTAAATGCGTCGCGGCTTCGTGTTGCTCGCGGTCCTCTGGATCTTGGTGGCTGCGGATGCCATCGCCATTGGCCTAACGCTTTTGAGTAATAGGGCAACGCGCGTCGCGATCGACCGGAACGAGATCGAACGCGCCGCATGGCAGGCAGACGGATGTGCGGAGCGAGCGAGGGCTGTAGTCGGGATGGTCCTCGATCACCGCAACTCCGATAGCCCGCACCTGGGCTACTCGTGGACGACGCTCGACAGTGCGGTGATGTCCCTGGACGCGGGCGCCGACAGCGAGTGCACGGTGGCCCTACGACCTGAAGGCACCACGATCGATGTGAACACGGCCGACCGCGAGACGTTGCAACGACTCTTCGTTGCGCTCGGAGCGATGGAGCCACAGGCAGACTCAATTGCCGATGCCATTCTCGATTGGCGTGACGCGGACGATTCGAGCAGGCTGGATGGAGCCGAACGAGCATGGTACCGCGCGCACGATCGGCCTGACCCGCGCAACGGGCCGTTTGCTGCCGCGGCGGAGCTCCGACGTGTTCGCGGACTGGACTCCGTTAGCGGACTCGACTCCGTGTTAGGCGTCGATCCCGCACGCGTGCTCATCGATCGCGCTCCGCTGCCTGTCTTGCGCGCATTACCTGGCTTCGGTGCCGAAGCGGCGCTTCGGGTTGCCTCCTATAGGCTCACGGTCGGTCACGTACCGGATCTCGCCACGCTCACCTCCTCGCTCTCTCCTCCGGCACACGACTCACTGTTGGCGCACTACGCTCAGGTGGCCGCCATGACAACGAACGAACCTGATGCGTGGATTCTGACAGCTCGCAGCAGCGCCGGTCGGCCGCCAGTCACGTTTGTGCTCGAGCTCGTCCTGCGGCGTGACGGAGCCCGTGCCGCTATCGTTAGGCGACGGTCATGGCTGGAATGAGGCCAACCATCGGCATCGGCGTCGCGAGTACGCGTGTGAGTGCGGTGCTTGCGACACGAACGCGGATCCTGTGGCAAGCGACGGCCCAACGTGAGGCCGGGGCCGCGTTAGGCGAAACCCTGGCGCCGTTGCTCGCCGAGTGCCCGCGCGCGCGGTTCCGGTCTCGCAGCGTTGTGCTAGCGCTCGGCCCATCGCTACTACGTCTCAAGCCGGTGGTCGGCCTTCCGAAGTCACAGGACAAGCGCGTCCTCGCGTCGATCGTGTCCGAGGGACCCGAGAGATTCTTCCTTGGAGAAACCGGTTCGTTCGTAACGTCTCGAGTGCACCTCGACATGCAGTCTGGCGCCTGGGCCGCGGCAATGAGCGCGCTGGCCGTCAGGGAAATTGTCGACGCGTGTGCCGCATGCGGATATCGGGTTCGCTCGATAGTCCCGACTTCTATCGCTCTTGGCTACGCGTCCGACGAGACGGCGTTGGAATGGAACGACGGCGCTGTATGCATGCAGGCGCAGTACGAACGGCGCGACCTGGTCGCACTACGTTGCAAACGATCCGAGTGTGAGGCAGCGCCGTCGTTCACTCCAGTGAACGCCCTTCGTGACGCGGGATCGGATGTGGCTATCGCCGACGCGTTCGGTGCCACGAAGGTGCGACGTCGTCACGACCTCGCCATTCGGCCCGCTCCAGATCCTGCGGTCGCGACGCTGTGGCGCCGGCGCCTCATGCGTGCGACCGCCGCGTGCCTAACGGCCTGCGGAATGACGATGGCGGCGCCGACAATCGCTGAAGCAATAGTCTCGCGACACGATGCGCACATGCTCACGCGCGTGGAACGTGCCGCGCGGGTGGCGCAAGCACGTTACGACTCGTTGTCGGTAGTCACCGCGCAGCTCGCGCAGGTCGCGTCGTTCGTCGGTGAACATCAGCCAACTACAGTACTGCTCGCCGAGCTCACTCGCGCGTTGCCTGACAGCTCCGCCGTGCAGCGGATCACGATCGACAGCGTCGGCGGCGGACAGCTCACGGTGGTCGGGCCTCACGCGGACGCCATTTTGGAGGGGTTGCAACGTGTCCCCGACATCTCTGGCCTTCGCGTCGTTGGTCCGATCGAGTCCGATAAATCAGGTGCGTCACCGCTCGAGCGAGTGACCGCGCGATTCAGCCTAATGAGAGTGGTCGGCACGCGATGATCCAATTCTCAGTTTCCTCTCGTGAGCGTCGCACCTTGGCGATCGGTGCGGTAGCAATTGGCGTTCTGCTCTTGGTGGGACCAGGTCGTCGAGCGGAGCGCGACTGGGCGCTGCGATCGCACTTCGCCAGCCAGAGAACGCGCGCCCAACTTCGACACGACGTCGAGCTGGTGCATGGTGCAACGGCATTTCGAGACTCGCTCCGGTCGCGCCGCGTGCGCCTTCGAGGTCTGACTCGGTACCTGTTGACAGCAGACACCCGCGCTGCCGCGGGCCCAGCGCTCGCCGGACTGGTGTCGAGATTGAGCGCAGCTGCGTCACTCGTGGTGAGCGGCATGGATGTGCAGGTCGATTCGGCGCAGAGCCATCCGTTGGCAATCGCAACAGTGCACATGAGTGGAATCGGCGACGTCAATGGCGTGGCGTCGTTCCTCAGTCATTGCGAGGCGAGTCCGGCTCGCATCGCCATTCGTGCACTGTCCATTGCTCAACCAGAACCAGCCGCGCCCAACTCGCGCATGGAAGCGCTGCGGATCGACGTGACACTCTCCGCGCTGGTAGCAACCTGGCACACCGAGTCCGTAAAGTGAGGGCGCGAGCTTTGACGGTAAGCGTATGGACCGTGACGGCCTTGATGATCGCCATCGGAGTGACTCGGGCGCGCTCGGCGTTAGGCACGGCGGCGCCGGCATCGCTCCCGGTGTGGCCGCCGCCGACCATCGTTCCAGTCATGGATTCAGATTCACTTGCCGCGCTCGCGGACCGCATTAGCCAATCGGATCCGTTTCGGATGGCGCGTAAGCCTGCGGATGTCGCGTACGATCCGACCCGCGCCTCCGACCCGCCGCCCGCCGCGCTCGCTGCCCGAAGCCTGCCGCCTCTCGTCGTCGCCGGGATCGTCGGTGGACCGCCGTGGACGGCGCTCATGAACGGAGTACCGGGCCGCGACGGCAGCGCATCTGTTCGCGCCGGCGACACCATCGCGGGAACGAAGGTGCTCGCTGTCGCTCGCACATCGGTTACGCTCAGCATGGCCGATACGACGTGGCGCCTCACACTGCACGTGCCATGGCCCTGATGACGCGACTCGTGCTTGCCGTCGCCCTGTGGGCGATCATGCCGTTAGGCGTCTGCGATGCGCAGAGCAAGCCGCCTGACGTGTCGCTGCGCAACGACAGCGTGAGCGTGCGGTTCCTGGACGTCGACCTGCGCGGCGCCGTCGACGCGCTTACGCCCTACCTCGACAGGCCGGTCGTTTTCGGCGGAAACGTTCCTGGTGTCCGCGTAACGCTCGAAACGCCGCATCCGGTTGCGCGGCGCGATGTGTTCAACCTGCTCGTGGGATTGCTCGCGAGTCAAAACCTCGAACTTGTTCGAGACTCGACGCTGTACCGGGTGCAAACCAAATCGAGTGCAGCTCCGCCGCAACCGACATCGACGCTCAGCGCCGGCGCGCGCCCGCCCGGAGTCGTCCAGCTCTATGTCATTCACCTGCGCCATGCACGAGCCGCCGATGTGGCTGCAACGGTCAACACGCTGTACGGCAGGGCGAGTTCATTCGGGGAGATCGGAGCGAATCGTCCGCAAACACTCGATCAGCAATTGAGCGCGACGCAAGTGCCGCCCGCGGGAACTCCAAAGTCTCCGGATGCGGTTGCCGCGATCGCGGGTCGTCAGGCCACGCTTACCGGGGACGTCACCATTGTCCCGGACTCGCGCAGCAACAGCCTCCTGGTTCGCGCCGACGCCGATGACTTCGCTCTGATTCAGGCCGCAGTGAATGAGCTCGATACGCGACCGCTGCAGGTTCTCATCGAAGTCATCATCGCGGAGGTCCAGCGCAACAGGAGTCTCGGGTACGGCATCGACGCCACCCTGCCTCCGACAAAGATCGACGGCACGTCCACTGTGATAAGCGGGTCGCAAACCGGCGCTGGGCTAACCGATGTCATCGTGCAGGCCATGCATGTGACCAACCTCAACATCGGTGCGACGCTTACCGCGGCCGAGGAGCGGGGCGACGTGAAAATCCTGAGCCGTCCGGTGGTCATCGCCGCCAACAATCAGCCGGCCACGATAAACGTCGGCAGCCAGCGGCCGTTCGTGCAGGTCTCGCGAACGCTCGCCACCGACAACAGCGCCCGAGACCAGGTGGTCGAGTACAAAGACGTCGGCACGAAGCTGACCGTGGTTCCGACGATTAGCCCGGATGGCTACGTCGGACTCGACGTGACGCAGGAAATCGACAACGCGACGACGGAAGTCGCCTTCGATGCGCCGGTGATATCCACGCGTTCGGTGCAAACGCAACTGTTGCTCAAAGACGGCCAAACCGTAGCGTTAGGCGGGTTGACGGATTCGCAGCACGAGGTGAGCCAGGGTGGCATTCCATTTCTGTCGCGCATTCCGGTGTTGGGTGGTCTGTTCGGACACGCGAGTCGCCAGAGCACCGAGGATGAGATCTACCTGTTTCTGACACCGCACGTCATCCGGACCGACCAGGATGCCGACAGCCTCACACAGCCAATGCTCAAACGAGCCGACAAGGACAAACCATGAACGAACAGACCCTCGCTCAGATCCTGATAGGCGAATCCCTCCTTATGCGACGAGTGAGGAGCGACATCATTCGCCTCGCGCCTTCCCGGCTGCCTGTCTTCGTTCAGGGGCCGACTGGGTCAGGCAAAGAACTCGTTGCCCGGGCACTGCACCAAGGCTGCGGTCGCTCCGGGGCCTTCGTGGGACTCAATGCGTGTGCGCTTGGTGACGGCCTGTTCGAGGACGCGCTCTTTGGGCACAAGCGCGGCGGATTCACCGGCGCGAGCTCGGACGCGGCTGGCTATCTCGTTGAGGCCGACGGTGGAACGCTTTTCCTCGACGAGATCACGGGTGTGCCTTATGCCCTTCAGGCGAAGCTTCTCCGGGCGATCGAGCTCAAAGAATTTCGCCCGATCGGTGCGAAACGAGACCAGCGCAGCGATTTTCGTGTGGTGTCGGCGTCTAACGAGGAGTTGACGGCACTCGTGCGAGAGAGGCGGTTTCGGCGTGACCTGGCCGAGCGGCTGTGTGGCGTGACGATTCGCCTGCCACCCCTGCGTGATCGGATCGACGACATCCCGCTCATCGGAGCAGCGGTGCTACGCGAGCTAACAGAGGATCACACGGCTGTCTTGAGTGACGGCGCGGTTGCCGCGCTACGCAAGCATGATTGGCCGGGCAATGTTCGCGAGCTGCGGCACGTGGTCGCGTGCGCATTTGTGTTCGCTGACGGTGGGCGCATCGAGGGGAGAGATATCGTCTTTGCCATCGAACGCGGTACTGGTTCTTCGTCGCCAGCACCCTCGACGCGGGAAGTGCGCTGCTTACTCGAGGCGCTGGAACTGGCGGAGTACCGCGTCGATTTGGCGGCTGCGATTCTTGGCGTGCATCGGGCGACGGTCTATCGGCGCATGCGGCGGCTTGGCATACGGCCTAACGAGAGGAACGCGAGTCATGGTGTCCTGTCGGGCGCATGAGCCGGCGCACGGCTCTCCCGATTAGACGGCGTCGGCGGCGGCTGGCACGGCCTTACCGAACCGGGCGGCACGTGCCATGGCGCATGGACTGAGCACTTGGACCCGAAGCGAACGGAGCCGGCTTGAAGAACGTGCCGGGCATCATTCGAACGATCACCGCGTTGCCCAACACGGGGCCTGAGTCGTGAGTCAATCACCCCTATTCGCACCGAATCCGCTCCGAGCGCCGTAGCCGGAAGTTGGCAATCGTACTTATACGCGCGTGAGCCGGCACGCGCGGCTCTCGCGGTTAGACTGCGTCCGGTATAGCGCGGCGCAAAGGTCGCCGAGCTCGCGGCGCCATCCATCTTGATCCCGTCTGACGGACGGTCTAGGGGCCGCCGCTCAACTACACCACGCGTCCGAATCGCCCCGCCGGTCTCCTGTTCGAGCGTTGCGCTTGGCAAGTTGGGGTCGGAGCTTCAAAGTCTCGGCCGCGGTTCTGTTATCACAAGGTACCGTATAACGACATAGACCAGGGCCAAGATAACAAGCAGCGATGTCGCAGCCCACATGAGCCTTTTGTGTCGCATGCTGTGTGACCTCCGGTTCCCTCTGAGGGTATCGCTCGCTTGCTGGGTTCTACCACGCGTCGTTCCAACTCAGCTACGGCGTGGAGCCGCATGTCCCGTAATTCCGATAAGAGCCACCAAAATAGTAAAGGCGACCCCAAGTATTCGCACATTCGCAACGATCCGGATTTCTACCATTTTATTGTTCGAGCGCCTAACGGAGACACGCTGAGTCCGGTCATAGAGCGCTATCCAGATTGGGACTTGGGCCAGGCTCCGGATTTGGTGCGCGCTCGTGGGGCCATACTTGGCCAGATCACGAACCTTGCCCAAGACGCGGTCTCGGTAGCGAGTCAATCACGGCGAGTCGCACCGAATCCGCTCCAAGCGCCGTAGCCGGAACACGGCAATCATACTTGTGTGCGAGGACCGTCAAAGCTGGGTCGGCCACCCATCCTTCAATGTGCCAAGTGGCTCCGGCGGTACTAACGGTCAAGCGATCACGAATATGCAACGCGATAAAATCGCTGTCGCCGCCGACGTACCCTGGGAACGCCTGGCCTGGCTGATAATAAGTTGGCAGTACGGTAGACGATTGTCCTCTCGTAACACCAATTAGCTCTAAGCACGCCTTAAGCGCGTGTGTAGAATCCGCCGCAGACCAGCCAGCGACCAAATACGCCCAATCACTTGGCGTTTTGATTACTCGGACGCGTCCCCCTCGGATGCCAACCACAGCGCTAGCAACGCTGTGTGTAACCCGGCGCGAACGAAACACAGCCCGATGATACATTAGCGACGGCACGGCGGCAGACGCATCGCTCGTAAACGTTACGCGCTGCTGATCGAGGCTATCGGGCACTTCGGAGCGAGCGAGCTCGCTGTTCAGTTCACGGAGCAGCAGCGCGTGTACGGAGTCGTCATGCGCGCGCGTACTTGCGGACTGGTCAGTGCCGGTGCAACGACAACCGCTGCCGATGATACAAGCGACAGCGACCGCTCGAACAGCGTAGCGAGCTCTGAAAGTCATTTGCAGTCCGTGTAGCCGGTTTCGATGCATATAGCATGCAACTCCGCACGTGGGTTCTTCATGTAGGCCGACGCCCACGGTCCATATTCTGATGTCGCGCGCATCGCTGCGGGAAGTGTGTTCAGAAACGTAAATCCAGCCGCGTAGGCGTGAATCTCGTCGCTCGAAAAGCTGCCAACGTGGATCGTTCGATCACTTAAGGCATTGAGGTTATTTATAAAGTGCTGAGTTTCATGAACGATCACAGATGCCAAGTCCGCCGCTCCCAGCGCGTCGTCAACGGTCGTCCTCATGTTAATGTATTCCGAACACCCCTCCGCCTGACTGCCACCACACGAGATCGGTCCGTGATGCAGATTAATGTCAATTCCGCTCGCGGCAACGAACTTGATGTAGCTGCGCCCCAGGGCGTTGCGATTTAGAAGCTTAAAGGCATCCCTTCGCTTGTCATCGGGGCAGTCGTCAAGGTTGGTATTTCGCTCCTTTCCGCTGTACGGGCACAGCCCAAACGGGTCATCTTGGTTGACCGGATCCCCGCCGGCGAACCCGTAGACATTGAGCCCGCCACCGAGGCCTAACGGGTCTTGACTGGTGAATCGCCCGCTGGCGGGATCATAGTACCGATTGCGCTTGTAGAGCAACCCCGACGCATCCCGCTGCCCCTCGATGAGACTCCCACTCCAGGCCGCCGGCCCGTTGGGCGTGGGCGCCAGCTCGAAGTAGGCCGAGGGCGAGCTC
>DASVAC010000164.1:0-32825 GCA_036376535.1 Gemmatimonadaceae bacterium
GTCCGATCCAACGAGAGCGCTCGCTGGTTGCCGAAACGCTCGACGCCTGCTGTCGCCGCCGGCGCCACGCGCTCCCCGCGCGACTGCACGAAGCACGCGAAGAAATTCACGGCAGCAAGTCCTCGAGTGGCGCGTAGAACGCGATGTGCTCGGCGAGATCATTGAGCGGCTCGCCGTCGGCCTCGACCCACGCATGCGCCGCGAAGGGATACGCCTGCACGCCTAACCGGAGCCGCGCCGGCACCGACGACCGGCGCAGCAGCGTGTACAGCGTGAGCGACTGCTCGAGGCAGAGCGCCCGCCCGGGAAAGAGGGCGGCGGCCTTCGCGACGGACGCTTCGATGTCGCGTGTCGTCGCCGCGTCGGGCGCTGCACCCGCAGCGCGCCCGCGATCCAGCCGGCGGATGACTCGAACCGTACGGCCGAGGCCAAAGAGCACGAGTGACAGACGCACCAGCGACAGCGTCAACAAGCTCCGCCACACGCCGGGCTCGCGGCGTGGCGCGCCGACTCGCGCGACCCGAACGCTCGGCGCGCCCGTCACAGCTCATCCTCCAGCATGTGCGCAGCCGTCGGCACCGGCAACGTTGAACCGCGCGAACCGCTTCTCCGTTCGCCGCGCCATTGCCGCTCGTACAACCGCCGATAGACTCCCCGCGCGGCGATCAACTCTTCGTGAGTGCCGCGCTCCACCACACGTCCGTGCTCGAGCACGATGATCTGATCCGCCGATCGCACGGTCGACAATCGATGCGCGATCACGAACGTGGTCCGGCCTCGGCGCAGCAGGTCGAGTCCATCCTGCACCGCGGCCTCGCTCTCGGCGTCGAGACTCGACATCGCCTCGTCCAGGACGAGAATCGCCGGCGCACCGATCAACGCGCGAGCGATCGCCAGCCGCTGCTGCTGGCCGCCCGAGAGGCGCACGCCCCGCTCGCCCACGGCCGTGGCGTATCCGTTAGGCATGTCCGCGATGAACCCATCGCAGCCCGCCAATGCGGCGGCGGCCTCCACGTCCGCCATCGCGACCCCGTCGCGCCCATAGCGGATGGCGTCCGCGATGGTGCCCGAGAACAACACGTCGCGCTGGAGGACCGCTGCCGCGAACGCGCGGTAGGTGCGGCGCTCGAGTCCGGCCAGGTCGCGCCCATCGATCAGGATCCGACCGTCCGTTGGGCGGGCGAATGCAAGCAGCAATGCGGACAACGTGCTCTTACCGGCGCCGCTCGCGCCGACGATCGCCACCGTCGATCCCGGCGCCGCAAAGAAACTCACGTCGCGCAACACAAACGCGCCGTTGTCGTACGCGTAGCTCACGTGTTCCATCTCGACTGCACCGACCACGCGCTGCACCGGACACGCGCCACGGTCCTCGGCCTCCTCGTTAGGCACGGCGCGGAGCGCCCGAATGCGCGCCAATCCGGCTCCCGCCCTGCCCACCTCGCCGCTCATCGCCGCCGCCTGCACCAACGGCGTCGCCAAGAGCCCGGTGAGATACGCGATCATCGCGAGGTCGCCTAACGTCAACGCACCGGCGGTGATCGCGCGTGAGCCGATCACGAGCAGAAGCACTCCAGCCGCACCCGTCGCCGCCGTCATTCCCGCTGTGAGCCGCGCTGTGCGTCGCACACTTCCGAGCACCGCGTCGGTGAGCGCCCGCGATCGGCGCTCGAACTCCGCGCACTCCCACCGCTCGGCGCCGCGACTCTTGATCGTGCGAATACCGACCAACGCTTCCGCGACTCGTGCGCCGAGTGCCGCGTGGCGCTCGCACACCAGGCCAAGCGCCGCCGACACGCGGTCATACGCGCGAGCGACCAGCGCCGCCGCGATCAGACACAGCACGCCCAAGCCGAGCGCAAGCGGCCAGGCGACCCACGCGATGATAGCAAACGCGCCCACAGCCATGATGACCGCGCCGCTCATCGTGACCACGACCGGTCCGATCAGCCCGCGCACCTGATCGGTGTCGTCCATGATTCGCGATGACAGCTCACCGGCCGGCGCGGCATCGAAGACACGCACCGGCAGCCGGATCACGTGCGCGAACAGTTCAGTGCGCAACGTCGTCACCGTACGCTGTGTGCCTTCGCCGGTGAGCATCGTCATCCGCGCGGCGCTGGCCGTTTCGATGGCCAACGCCAGCAACACGCCGCCGCCTAACGGAGCAATGAGATGCGGGCGATGCGCGCCGATCACGGTATCGATCGCGACCTTGGCCGCCACGGGCATCGCCAGCGCCGCCGCGCGATTGAGCGTCACCAGACCAATAGCTCGCGCAACGAGCGCGCGCTCGCTCCAGAGGAGTGCGCCGACCTCGCGCCACAGGCTCGCCGGGCCAACGCCGGTGCCGCGACCGAGTCGAAGTACCGTCGGCATCACGGCTCGCATCGCACCAGTGACGCCGAGAGCAGTTGGCGGATGAGCACTTCGGCGTCGCGTTCGCCGCGCTCCCGCGCCACATCGTACTCCGCGCACACGCGATCCACGATCTCGCCGAACGGCACGCCCTCGCACACCAGTGCCCAGATGCGGCTCCCGACTTCGTTCAACGCGAAGTAGCGGCCGCGTTCCACGTCGAGAAGCACCGTCTCGTCGCCCTGCTTCGTTGCGCGTACATGTGGCGTTCGCCCGAGCCTCGTCGTGCGAGTCATCGCGGTGCCCTCTCGTTCCGTGCGTCGGTTCCACATCTCGGCCTGCCTGGTTGGTGCGCGACTAAGGTGCGCTCAACCCTGTATCTGCGACAGCCGCCCAACGCGCGAAATCGTTACGCCACGCGCGAAGGCGTTACGGGATGCGCAGCGGCGGTCGCACGAGTGAGGCGAATCGCTCGAGCTGCGTTTGAAAACCGCCGTGATTGCGCAGCGACGTCGGCGAACACCCGCAGTATCGTGCAAGCAGATTCGCGACCGCGGCGTCGGTCGCGAAACCAAGGTCCGTGGCCACTTGCTTGCGGGAGTGTCCGAGCACATCCAATCGCCACGCCGCATGCAGCGCCGCGCACCACCCGATCACGCGATACGCCGGCGGCATGCCGGCCGACGCCAACCGATTCTCAAGCGAACGGCGCGCGAGGCCGAGCAGCGCCGCCGCCCGCCCAACGTGGAGCCGCGGCGATGGCGCGATAGCGCACAGGACCACGAAGGAGCGCACTGGATGCGGCAGGAACGGCCCAACACGCTCGAGAATGACGAGCGCGGGGCTCGGGTCGCTGCGACCGCCTAACGCAGCGAGCAGCGCGTCGTCCAGGGACGCTACGCCTCGTACGCTCACGCTCGCCAGAACGCGAGCCGCGGCGAAACGCACGATGTCGTCGGCCGCCGCGTCCGCGACCGATGTGCGCACCACTAGGCTCGGCGCCGCTGCACGAGATGCCGCGTACGCGAGTACGGGAACGACAGAGATCCCGATGCAGTCGCGCAACTCGCTGGCAACCAACCGAACGTCGGCAGCCGCGAGCATCGATCGGAAAACGTCGGCGCGCTCGCACACGCGCACCGGCATCCGTCGGCCCAACGCGCGATGGATCGCGGCGCGATCACCGTCGTCGAGAATCAACGCGGCCACCATCGCTGCATCACGCGCGCACTACAACGTCGTACAACGAAGCATGGACGAGACCGCCTTGGCTCGGTACGTTGCCGCGCAATGCATCTCGAACCAGCGCCAACCAAATACCAGGTGAGGCGTCCAATGCCGTTCGCCCAACGAAATCGCGCGTCCCGTCGCGTCGCAGGCTGCGCGATCCTTGCGTTGGGCATGGCCTGCGGCACGCGGCACGATCCCGCGCGCGACCGCACGCTCGTGATCGCGCTCGCCGCGGAGCCCACGCTGCTCCTCCCGCCGCTCATCGCGGAGACGCCGGGGTTCGTCGTGGCCGACCAAATCCTCGAGCGACTCGCCGAGCCCGACTCGACGCTCGATACGATGGGAGACCGCGCGTTTCGTCCGCGCCTCGCCGAAAGTTGGGCATGGTCCGCGGATTCGCTCTCGATCGCCTTCCGCATCGACCCGAACGCCCGGTGGCACGACGGCCCGCCCGTCACGGCGCGCGACGTCCGCTTCACCTTCGCGCTCTACACCGACACTGCGGTCGCATCGCCCGCCGCGCCGCTGCTCGCCAACATCGACTCGGTGCAGGTGCGCGACGAACGCGTGGCGGTATTCTGGTTTCACCGTCGTCACGCGCAACAATTCTTCGACGCCACGTACCACATGCGCATTGTGCCCGAGCACGCGCTCGGCGCCACGCCGCGAGCGTCGCTGCGCACGAGTGCATTCGCGCGTGCGCCCACGGGCAGTGGCCCGTTCCGATTCGCGCGATGGATTCCCGGCCAACTCGTGGAGTTGGCCGCCGATACAGCGAATCGCGGCGGGCACGTCCAATTCGATCGCGTGATCTTCACGATCGCGACCGACCCGACGGCTGCGCTCGTGCGCGCGCTCGAGGGCGAGATCGATGTGTTGCCCTCTGTCCGAGCCACGGATCTCGCGCGCGTCGCGCGGTCGCGCACGCTCGAGACGCTGCACTGGCCGTCGTTGTCCAACGCACTCGTGATGCTCGACCTGCGCGATCCACGGCGCCGCTCGCATCCGCACCCGGTGTTGGGCGACCGTTCCGTTAGGCGGGCGCTCGGGATGGCCGTGAATCGCGCGCGCGTCGCCAGCGCCGCGTTGGGCGACGGTGCGCTGCCCGCCTCGGGCCCGCTCCCTGCGCCGCTGCTGCGCGGTATCCGGTCGCCGCTTCCAGCGTTCGATGTCGCCGCCGCCGCGGCGCTCCTCGACAGCGCCGGGTGGCGCCTGGCAAACGGCGCGAGCCACCGACACCGCGGCGCAATCGCGCTCCGTTTCGGGCTGCTCGTTCCGTCGACGGCCACCGCCGGACAGCGCGCCGCGGTGTTGGTGCAGGACCAACTCCGCCGCGTCGGCGTCGGGATAGACATCGAACCAATCGACAACGCCGCCCTCACTGCGCGACTTGCCGCGCACAACTTCGACGCGGCACTCATCGAGTTGGACTGGGATCCGAGTCCCCTCAGTGCCCGCCAACTCTGGGGCACGCCCACCGACGCCGCCGGTGAGAGCGCGAACTTTGGCGGCTACACGAACGCCACGTTCGACGCCGACATCGAATCCGCCGCGGAGGCAATCGACTCGAGAGTCGCGCGCTCCGCGATGTCCCGCGCGTGGCAAACCCTCGCCGGCGATGCGCCCGCGATCTGGCTCTACGACCTGCAGCGCGTCGCGGCCGTTCGTCGCTGCGTCCAGCCGAGCGGCGAACGCGCCGACGCATGGTGGTCCGCACTCTCCGATTGGAGCATCGCAGCCGATTGTCCCGTCGACTGACGCGCACCTTGACGAACCGGGCTCATGCGGCATGATTGCAATCAGAGTCCTGTCGTGCTCGCTTTGTGCAGCGCGTGTTGCAGGACGGCGAACCGCGGGAGGAGTGCTCACGTGCACATCCCGGACTCCACAAGCGCAGCCTCGCCTCCGACGCACTTGCCGTTCGTCGAAGCACTGTCTGCGCTCTCATCGGATTCGGATCCGGATTGGACCACGATGTCGGCCGCGCTGCTCGTGCTGCGCGTCGTCGACGCGTGGGCGCAACCGGGTGCGGTGACCAACGAGGAGCTCGCGCTCAGGGTCGAGACCATCGCGCCGGTGGTGGACGCAGTCGACGATGCCGAGTTGCGCACGGCACTGCGCACGCTCATCGGTGCCGTTGGACAACGCGACGAGGTCGAGGCGCTCGAGTCCCGCCTGCTCGTGTTCGGTCGCACGCTCGAGGCACGCGCGCGATGGGAGCTGGCGCTCGACGTGTACTCGTCGCTGCTCGCGCTGCGCCATCACAGCACGCCCCATGCGGAAGTCGAAGCCTACATCAGAATCGCGGAGTGCCACCGGCACCGCGCCGAGTGGGAGCAGGCGGAGAACGCGTTTGCGACGGCGGCCGACGTCGCGGCTAACGGAAGCGATTACACGGCGGCGTTGCGCGCGCGATGCTATGGCGCGTCTGTAACCGCCGAGCGCGGCAATCTGGACGACGCGGACACGCAGTTGTCCGAGGTCGAGAGCGAAGCCGTCGAGATGCGTCGTGTCGACCTGCTGGCGCTCGCACGACACGGGCGCGCACACGTCGCGTTTCTGCGCGGGAACGTCGAGCTCGCGGCGCGCCTCGCGTTCGAGGCGCTCGAGCATCTGCCCGATCCGCGCGAACGCGATCGTGCCCTGGCCGATGTCGCCGCCGCGTTCGCGGAGCTCGGTGTGCGCAGCGCCGCACGCGATGCCCAACTCATCATCTCCGCGACCACGCAAGACTCGTACGTCCGTTGGACATCGCTGATCAATCTCATGGAGCTCGCCGCGGGCGATCGCGTGCGCCCCGCGTTCGAGCAGTATCGCCGCGCGCTCGTCGCAGAACGCCTTCCCCCGCGGCTCGCGGGATACTTCCACTACTACTCGGGCGGCGGCGCACACGCCTTCGGCGACACACCCGCCGCTCGCGACGAATATCGGCGCGCACTTGGCATCGCCATGCGCGCTGGACTCGGCCCGCTCGCACGCGACGCGGCCGCCGCGCTGCGCGCCCTCGATGGCGAAAGCGAACCACCCGATGCCCCGCCGACACGAGATCCTACTCCCGCGACGGCAGGCATCGCCGGTGCGCTCGCGCGCATGCGCGAGAGCGTGATGCGCAACGCCGACGCCAACCCCGACGACTAACGATGCGCCGCGCACACGCCCACCCGCCTCACCGACCCGGCATCGCGTGGTCCCGCACCGTCACGTCCGGATGCGGCCCAATCGTGATCTGTTCGTCGTGCGCCGTCGGCCGCGGCGCCGTCGGTGACGTGCACGCGGCAACCACCGCCGCGACAAGCAAGAGGATGAGTGTGTGACGACGAAGCATGGAACCTCCCGGTGTGAGCTGCGTCGCTCCACCGGCCGGTCTCCAATCGCGGCGCGTCGTCATGAAGCGACGCGCCCACGTTCGCGCTCACATCAGGTGCCCTTTGCGCACGACCGCGACCTGTTGGTGCACGGATGAGACATCCGCGCTCTCGCGTCGACTCGTGATCGTCGTCGCCCTCCTCCCCGACCTCCTCCTCGGTCGCTTGCGCACCGCACTCGGTGCCGATGAAACCATCATCGCCGCAACCAGCGTCGAGGACGACGAGGGATTGGCACCCGCACTCCAGCGCGGCGACATCGACCTCGTCGTGCTCGACCCCGGCGACCGCCGCCTCGAGCACCGCGCGCGCACGCTCACCGCGCTGCTCGCCCGCTATGCCACAGTGCCGGTGCTGCTCTATACGCCGCTCACCACGACGAGCATCGCGCTCGCCGCCGAGCTGCTGCCAGGCGGCACGCGGCGATTGCTCATAGCGGGCGTCGAAGACCAACCCGGCGCCACGCGCGCGCTCGCCGTGCGCATGACCATGGATGCGCTCGCCCAACGGTTCCTCGCATCGGTCGATCACCAACTCGCCGAGCTGCCGACGTCGGTCGTGCGCGCCATTCATACGCTCTTCGCGGCGCCGCGGCGATTTCAGTCCGTGGAGGACATCGCGCGCGCCTCGGCCGTGACGCGGCGACACCTCGAGCGCGTTACACGCCGGGTGGGGTTTGCGTCGTGCCGCGAGCTCTTGATCATCGCGCGCACCATCGCCGCGTTCCGGCTGCTGCAGCACGAGCATCGTTCGTTAGGCCAGATCGCGGCGCGCCTCGACGTGCATCCGCGCGTCCTCGGCCGCCAGGTGCGCACGCTGCTCGGCGCGTCATCGACATTCGATCTCGCACGGCTCAGCGCGGACGAGCTGCTCGGCGCGTGCACGCGCGCGCTCTGCCGCCGACGCGCGTCATCGCCGCACGTGACTCGTGCGCGTCGCCTGCGATCCGAAGTGTATGACGAGAGATGACGTTGTATGACTGCATGATACGAATCGGGTCCGTATGTTCGCCTGCCACGATCCCCTCAAGGCGCAGGCGAGCAGACGGTGGCCAAGACACGAAACCCGAAAAAGAAAGTCGTTCAGGTCCGCGTGACTCCTGCGGAAAAACTCCGTATCGAGCGCGTGTCGAGCGCCGAGAATCGTACCGTTAGTAACTGGATCTACGGCTTGATCGTGCGCGAGCTCGCCGCGCGCGAGGACACGATGCAGCTCAAGGTCGCGGAGCCCAAGCACCCGTGATGCGGCAGCATGCGACCGGCGTGGACTGCGTGCAGACGCTTACGACGCGCTGATCGCCTCGTCGAGACGCGCGAGCTCCGCGTTGTGCAAGCCGCGCCCGCGCTCGATCGACATCGGAAGCTCCGCGTGCTCGTCGAGGAGCGCCGTGCCCCACGCGTAGAGGCGCCCCGCATAGCGCGACAGCGCCTGGCCCAGCGGTGCCGTTAGGCGCTCCAGGCGCGCCGCCGCGAGGTGCCGCCCGATCGCGCCGCGCGCGATCACGGGAGCCGGAAGTGGCGGAAGCTGCTCGAGAAACGCCGGATCGAACATCGGGGGCAGTCGCCGGCCATCCGGGCCCGTTGCCCCGCCCCCGTTAGGCAGAGCGAGCTCGACGGCTTCCCGAACCGCGGCCAGCGCCGCACCGCCGGCGCCGAGGACGCTCGCTTGCACCGCGGCGCGACCATCGGCATCCGTGAGCCACGCAGCGAGCAGGGCGTCGGCCGCGCGGGCGAGCACATCGGTCGTGCTCTCGGCCAGGTGGTCGGCCTCGCGACGGATGACCTGCTCCGCCGCCGCCCGCGCGGTGTGCACGTCGACGCGCACCGCGCCGGTCGCACCGCGCGCGGACAGTGCAGCGTCTGTCGCCGCGATCAGGTGGCGGAGGCGCGCCGTGAACGCCTCGGCCGCCATCCGGCTGTGGTCGGCGGCGAGCGGCGCGAGCACGTCCGCGCGAAGCGACGCCAAACTCCCTTCGTGACCAGGCACGGTCGACACCGGCCTAACGTCGAGCGCGTGGTCGGGGCCGAGCACCTGCGCGATCTCGCGGTCCACGTACGCGATGACGCGGGCCAGATCATCCTCGCGCAAGAGATCTGCCTTACTGAGCAACACGCGACATCCGATCCCGGCGTGACGGAGCCCGACGATGAGGGCCAGGTCCTCCGTGCCGACGGCGTTCCCCGCGGCAACCAACACCAGACCGAGATCGCAGCGGGGCAGCCAGGCGAAGGCCTGTGCCGAACCGCTCGCGCCAAGCGAACCGACGCCTGGTGTATCGAAGAGCCGCAAGCCCTCCGGCATGCGTGGAACCCGCACGTCGATCGCGCGCACACCTTTCGTGTTCTGCGGATTCCCCGCCTCGGTCGCATACTCTGGAATTTTCGCAAGCGTGATGCGGTGCGACTGAGAATCGATGTCGGTGACCGATGCACCCGGTTCTCCGCGCGCGATACGGATCGGCACGGCCGTCACCGGCGTTGCGCCGACGGGCAAGATCGCCACGCCGACCAATGCGTTGATGAGCGATGACTTTCCGGCGCTCACGCGCCCGAAGATGCCGACGTCGAACGTCGTGGCGCCCGCGCGATCCGCCGCCGCGGCGATGAGCGGCCTAACTTCAGGCAGTCCGTGTTCGGCACTCAGACGGTCCACACCGCGCAACACCTCGCCGGTGAGTCCCGGCAGACCGGCCAGCTTGTCGGACAAGCCGCCCGGATCGTGCTCATGCAGGAGCGCCTTGCCGCGAGCCATGAGCTTGCGCAAATCGGCCACGAGGGCGAGCAGCTCCGCACATGCGGCCGGGTCGACTGCGCCATAGCCGCGCAGCGCCGATTCTGTGAGCTCCGAGAGCGTGATGTCGGCAAAGGTGAGCGACGTGGTCACGCTCCACCGCGCCGATGCCGTCGGCTGCGGTCGCGGGATGTGCAGCCGATCCAACGCCGTCAGCATACGGGCGCGCGCCTGCGCTTCGAACGCCCGGAGAAGCCGTGCTTCGTCGGGCGCGAGGTCGGCTCGCTCTTTCGCGAACGGGGACAGCGCCTCGCCGGCGAGGCGATCGATCTCTTCCAGCAGGCCGTCCACGTGGGTGAAGGTGGCAAGCACGCGGCGGATTTGGTGCTCGTTCAGGCCGCTCATGTGTAGTGCCTCGCGTTAGGCGCCCTCGCGCAGCGCCAGAAGCTCGCGCGCCAGGGCAATGCCCAGATACGCGCCGACGAGCGCCACGACGACGCTCGCGCCGACGTACAGCGCCGCGCGCGTCATCTCGCCGTCCTCCACCAACGTCAAGGTATCGTAACTGAATGTCGAGAACGTGGTGTAGCCGCCGCAGAACCCCGTCGTCAACAAACCGCGAACTTCTGGAGAGATCGCCGTCGTCCCCAGCGCGTAGCGAAGCAGCAATCCCAGCAGGAACGAACCGGTGATGTTGATGATGAGCGTGCCGATCGGGAACGATGTCCCGGCTCGCTGCTGCAGAAACGCGCCCAACAGATACCGCGTGACGCCGCCTAAGGCACTCCCGACCGCGACGAACCAGACCATGGGAATTGGGGAAGATGTGAATCGCGCTCGACGCAGCACGAATACCGTCTCCGTCTTCGTATCGACTTGGACAAAAAAAACCTGTCAGACCTCGAAAGGCCGGACAGGAGTCATCAGCCGCGCTCCGCGGCAGTTGCCCTGGGTGAACTCCATCACCCTCTGCCGTTAAGGTACTCCTACCCTGCCGAATCGGTCAAGACACAAAATGCCGTGCGCAACGTGACCACCGTTCGTGTGGGAAGTAGCCTAGTCGACACGGCGATGGAGTTTCCGTTGCCCACACGGTGACGTCAGAAATCGTCAGCGTTTCCCGCATACAAAAAGGGAAGGCAGTCGGCGCGCATCGCCAAATGCCTTCCCTCGTCCTCGTCCGTGCTCGCTCTTAGGCGGCCTTCTTCCCCGATTGCTGCCAGCTCACCTGGTCGTTCAACCCCTCCATGAACGCCTCGAAATGCGCCGGCGGAAAGCCGCTCACCCCGATCTCCAGCAAATCACCACGGCCCACGCGTGCCTGCTCGACTATGGCTTCCATCGCTTGCGCAAACGTCGGGCTCGTGACTGCGCCGGCCAGGCGCAGCGTTTCGTCGGGACCGCTGAGCGAAAACTCAAAGCGTGGCATGCGCCCTCCTGGAAGCAAGGTTCCGTCAGGACCCGCGTACCGGGACCCGTTTCCCGGTCAACGTAGGTCGAGATCCACTCACCCTCCCGCTTCCTCATCCCTCGCGTTGTTGTACCCCGTCACCGGATAAACGATCGCCAACGCGCGGTCGTTCCGAGCTGTTACACCGATAGTGCGGCATGTGGAATTGCACGCGTCGTGCCCGCGACCACCCGCCCGTCATGCTCCGAGGGCATCCAGAAACTCCGTTGCCCAGCGCGCTACATCGTGCGTCGTCACCCGCTCGCGCAACGCACGCATCCGTTGCGCGCGCTCGATCGGCGCCATCACCAGGGCCGTGTGCAGGGCTTCGGCGGTCTCGTCCACGTCGTACGGATTCACAATCAGGGCTTCACTCAACTCCTCGGCCGCCCCCGCGAATTCACTCAGTACCAGGACACCGTCGTCATCCGTCCGCGTGGCCACGAATTCCTTCGCCACGAGATTCATGCCATCGCGAACGGGTGTGACCACCATCACGTCGGCAGCGCGATATAAGCCCACCAGGAGCGACCGCGACACGACGCGATGCACATAATGGATTGGCGCCCACGTCGGCACCGCGTACATGCCGTTGATCCGCCCAACGAGCGTTTCCACTTCTTCGCGCACCTGGCGGTACGCCCGCACGCCCTCGCGAGACGGCACCGCGATCTGCAGAAACCGGATGCGCTCGCGCCACTCGGGGTGCTTGACTAACAATTGCTCCACCGCCAGCAACCGCCGCGGAATTCCTTTGCTGTAGTCCAGGCGGTCGATGCCGACCAACAACGGGCCGGTGTCGTTGCGCCGAATGCGCGCCGCCTCTGTGCGCACCGCCTCTGACTCCGCGCGCCGTGCGAAGTCGAGCGCATCGATACCCATGGGAAACACGCCCACCCGCACGCGACGCCCGCGATAGTCGAAGTCGTTCCCGTGCGCATCCGCGCCTAACAATCGATGCACCGCGGCCGCGAAGTGCCCCCGGTGACGACGCGTGTGAAACCCGATGAGGTCCGCGCCCAACATGCCGGTGACGAGCCATCGCCGCCGCGCGAGCGCGAAGAAGATCTCCGGCGTCGGGAAGGGAATGTGCAGGAAAAAGCCGATGCGCGCCTCGGGAATCCGTTCGCGAATCAGCGCCGGCACGCGCAGCAGATGATAGTCGTGCACCCAGATGCGATCGCCCGGCTTCCAGACGGCCGCCACGCAGTCGGCAAACCGCGCGTTGATCCGCTCGTAGACATCCCATCCTTCGACGCGCAACGGCAGCTGGTCTAACCGGTCGTGACACACCGGCCACAGCACGCTGTTCGCGATCCGATCGTAGAAGACCGAGACTTCTTCCGGTGAGAGCTCCACGCCCACGAGCCGTCGCGACTCGAGTTGGCGCTGCACTTCGGCGCGACCCGCATCGTCGAGCGCGCTCACGTCGCCCGGCCAGCCTAACCACAGCCCTTTCGACTGCTCGTGCGGCGTGCGCAGTCCGGTCGCCAACCCGCCCACGCTGGCCCGTACGAGCGGACGCCCGCCCTTTTCCGATGCGCTCACCGTCACCGGTAAGCGGTTCGAAACGATGAGCAGCCGGCCGCTCACGACGCGGGCGCCGGCGATGTGGGTTCGCCGGCCGGGGCCGCACCAGCGGTTGGGCCGGCCGGCGGCGGTTCGAGTTGCACGGTTTGCGTTGGGAACGCGAAGGACGTGCCCGAACGCTCCACAACGTCCATGATCTTCAGTAACAAGTCTTGCCGGACGCGATTGAATTCGTTGCCATCTGTCGTGAGGACCTGCGCTGCCACCTGGACATCGAGCGACGACGCGTTGAACTGGAGGAAGAACACCGTGACCGATTCCGGCGCCACGCGTTCTTCCGTTTTCAGCATGGTGTCGACCTCCGTAATCACCGTCCGCATTTGGTCGGCCGTCGTCTCGTACACGAGCGTGAGCACGCACGCGAAGCGGATGCGGTCCCGCGGCGCGAACGTTTCGATCCGCGAGTCCGCCACCTTACCGTTAGGCATCGAGACCACGCTGCGCTCCGCGGTCCGGATGCGGATCGACCGGAGCCCGATGCTCTCCACAGTGCCCGTGACCGTGTCGATCGTCACCTGGTCTCCCTCGCGAAACAAGCGGTCGCCGCCGATCGCGAACGCGCCGAACAGATTCTCGAGCGTCTTCTGCGCGGCCAGCGCAACCGCCAGACCGCCGATACCCAGCCCGCCGATGATCGCGGCCACGGGATAGCCGAGCGTGGCGAGCAACGACACGAAGCCGAAGATGCCGATGACCATCTTGGCGAGGCGCGACACCAGCGTCAGCAGCCCGCGCGACGTGCCGTGCATCGCCCAGCCCGACACCGACATCACCTGGCGCCAGACTTCGATCACCCGCCAGAGCGCCCAGAACAGCGCGATGGTGAAGCCCGCGTTGATCAGCGTGTCGACGTGTCGCGAAACGTTCGCGCTGAGCGACAGCCACGGCAGCAGGAAGAGCGCGACCACCAGCATGGCCGCCAGGCGGAACGGCCCCCGCAGCGCGGTGCTGATGCTGTCGTCCCAGTGCGTCTTGGTCCGCTTCGCCAACAGGCCTAACGCACCTCGCGCCAGCCGGCCCAGCAGCATCCCGGCCAGATACGACACGACGACCACGAGCACCAGCGCGATCCACTGCCACCACAGGATGCCTAACGGACCGGCGCCGAGCAGCCACGACGGCAGATGGTCGAGCGTCCACCGGTCCGGCAGCTGCCGGTACCACCTCGGGATGTTCGCCACCGTGCTGCGCGAGAACACCCAGCGCGCTTCGCCGCCGGGGCGCGCCATCCGGACCAGCCGCACCGGGTTGGTGCGGCCGCCGGGACTCGGAATCGTCCCGATTTGCTGCATGCCCGCCGGCATCCCGGTCGTCGTGTCGCCGAGTGGTGCGCCCGAGATCGCATCGAGGTCGATGTAGACGTACCGGTCGAGCACAATGGAGAACTCTTGCGCGAGCTGCTTGGCTTGCCCGCGCTCCGCCTCGGGCACGTCGAGGTATTGCGACGCGCGCGCGAAGTCGCCCCCTTGCGCGTACTCGAGAAACGCGGAGAGCGATGCGCGTGGCGACTCAGGCGCGGTAACCGAGACTTGTTTGCCGCTATCGGCGGCTGCCTGCTTTTTGCCGAGCAGTTGCTGGATGATCTGCGCCGACGCCACGCTCGGCAGCGCGACACACAACGCGCAGGCAAGCGCCGCGTACAGCAGCACCGCCCAGGCCACAGGCGACCGATGCGTGGCACGGTTCATGGTTCTCATCCGTAAGGCATGCGGGGCCGGACGCGCATCATATGATGAAGCTTGCGTACATTCCAAGGTCGTCATAGCTAGAGTTGGCGCGCGAATGACGCGAAAGCTGCACGCCGCGCGCCCCTCGCGCCATCACATCTGACACCGCACATGGTTCCCGCTTCCGATTCTTCACCTGACGGCTCCGACTGGCACGCGCCGGATTCGCCGCCAGTGCCGGAGCTGCGAACGCTGGCGCTCGAGCGCGCGGTGCGCTGGGAACCGGCGGACCACGTCGTGTCATCGGTCTCGGTACCACTCGGCGCCATCTCGGCGGTCGAGCCGCTGGTGGTCCATCACCACGCGCTCGCTGATATCGAGGCGCACGCCGCGGCGTCGAGAGCGTTCGCGTTCGGCGTGCTCTACGGCGAGATCTACCGGTGTCCGCGCTTGCACATGAACTACGTGCTCGTGGAGGGCGTGCAGCGTGGCAGTCTCGACGACGCCCCGCCGAACGGAGATCTGCATTCGACGCTGGCAGCGGTGATCGATCGCCTGCGCACCATCGGTGTCCGCGCGGTGGGATGGTATCGCGCCGGGGCAGCGATTGGTCTGCATCTCTCGTCGGCGGACACGAGAATGCACGCCGCGCTCTTCCCGGAAGCTTGGACGGTAGCCTTGGTGAGGGACGCGCTCATCGTGGATTCGATGGCGGCGTTCGTCAGGCTAATTGACCGCACTCAGCCGTACCCAGTTCCGTTTTACGAGCAGCTCTCGGCGGAGGCGTACGTCGAGGGTGAGCGGCCTCGAACGGCAATCGCATGGTCATCATATCATACGATGACTGATGTTTCGCCGCCGGTTTTGACCAACGCCCCGTTGCCGCTGTTCGACGCCCGCCGCATGCGCCGCACACCTGGTGCACGACCGGCTGTTCCCAGCCAGCCGCCATCCGGCCGAGCCAAGCCGTTCGAGCCGGTGCGCGCCATCCCGAGCTCGCCGGCTCCCGCCCCCGCCCCCGCCCCCGCCCCCGAGTCGCTGCCTGCGGGGATGGCTGAGCCTGCACCGCCAGAGCCGGCGGCCCTGTCGATCGAGCGCATCTTCGACCCCGTCCCGCAGGCCTCCACGCGAACCCAACCGGCGAGCTC
Source organism: Gemmatimonadaceae bacterium (assembly GCA_036376535.1). Taxonomy (GTDB): domain Bacteria; phylum Gemmatimonadota; class Gemmatimonadetes; order Gemmatimonadales; family Gemmatimonadaceae; genus JADGGM01. The sequence continues at coordinate 15,539 of DASVAC010000164.1, forward strand.
CCCTCGACGCCGCCTGTTCCGCACGTTCTCTTTCCGCCCGCGCGTCTGGCTGCCCGTGCTGACCCTCGCCGCGATGTCCCTCGCCGTCCTCGCTGCCTGGTACTTCACGCACTGATCCGCCCGGGCGAGCTCGACATCACCGACGTACTGTCAGCGTTCCGTTAACCCACCGCGTAACGCGGTTGACACGTATGCTGCCCGTCCTGTCCGCTTCCCTGGCGAAGCCGACAGATGCTTTCGACACGCGTGGAGCGCATCCGATGCCTGCTACGCTGGACTCGACGTGGACCCCGCGGCGCCGCGTTGGCGTCAGCCGATTGATCGCGCTGCTGGCGATCGCCGCCCTCTCGCTCACCGCGCTCGCCGCGCCTAACGCAAACGCCCAGCAAGGCCGCCGCGGCGCCCGCACCCCAGACTCGAGCCGCGCATCCGCGCCATCGGGTCGGCCCTCGCACGACTCCGCCCGCGCCGGCGAGGATTCCATCCGCATTTCCGACATCGCCACGCGGCCGCCCGTGGTCACGCACCACACCATGCAGCTCAAGGGCGCATCGCTCGCCTACACCGCGACCACCGGCATGCTGCCCATTCGCAACGACACCACCGGTGTCGCCGAGGGCTACATCTTCTACGTCGCCTATACCAAGGATGGAACGGCCGATCCGGCGAAACGCCCGATCACGTTCGTCTTCAACGGCGGCCCGGGATCGTCCACGGTCTGGCTGCACCTCGGAGCCTTTGGCCCCAGGCGCGTGAAGTTGAACGCCGATGGCTCACCGCCGGCGCCGCCGCCGACCCTCGAGGACAATCCGTACACGCTGCTCGACCAGAGCGATCTCGTGTTCCTCGACCCGGTCGGCACGGGCTACAGCCGTCCCTCGAAGCCGGCGCTCGGGCCTAACTTCTGGGGCGTCACCGAAGACCTGCGCTCGGTCGCCGAGTTCATCCGGCTCTACCTCACGCGCAACGAGCGCTGGCTGTCGCCCAAGTTCCTCGCGGGCGAGAGCTACGGCACCACCCGCGCCGCGGGTCTCTCCGGCGTCCTCGCCGATCGCGGCATCGCGCTCAACGGCATCGTGCTCATCTCCACGGTGCTCAACTTCGAGACCCTGTCCGATCAGAAGGGCAATGACCTGGGCTTCGTCGGATTCCTGCCGTCGTACACCGCCATTGCGTGGTACCACAAGAAGCTGCCGCCGGACCTCCAGCAGCAAACCGTCGAACAGGTCACCGCGGAAGCGGAGCAGTTCGCCGGCTCCGGGTATACGCTGGCGCTCGAACGCGGCGGGAGCCTAACGGCCGCCCAACGGAAGGCGGTCATCGACACGCTGTCCCGCTTCACCGGCCTGTCGCCCGCATTCATCGACCACAACGATCTGCGCATCCCGCTCGACCGCTTCGACCAGGAGCTCCTGCGCGATCAGCACGAAACGGTGGGACGCCTCGACGGCCGCTTCACCGCGTACGCAACGGACGCCGGCTCCGAGCGCGGCGCGTTCGATCCGAGCGACGCGAATATCGAGAACACCTTCACGCCGGTGCTCAACGACTACGTCCGCCGCGACCTCGGCTTCAGCGACGACCAGATGTACTGGATTTTAGGCGGCGGCATCGGCCGCTGGCGCTACCCGCAGCGCGAGGGATTCCTCGATGTCACGCCCTACCTCGAGCGCGCGTTCGCCAAGAACCCGTACATGAAGTTGTTCGTGGCCATGGGCTACTACGACACCGCCACGCCGTACTACGCCGTGGAATACACGCTCGACCACCTCGCCGTGAGCGACAAAGCCCGCGCCGACATCACCACCGACCACTTCGGCGCCGGCCACATGGTCTACATCGACACGCCGAGCATGGCGCGTCTCCGCCAGGACCTCACGACGTTCATCGACAGCGCGACCGCTCGGTGATCCATGCCTAACGTGACACACGACCCACGCTTCGCCTGCATCCATTCCCCACTTCCCCATTCCCCATTCCCTCGCCGTATGCGCTCTCTCTTTCGCCTCGCAGCCTCCGCGCTGCTGATCGCGCCCGCGGCCGCCGCGCAAGCGGCTCACCCCGCGCAGCTCGACTCCGCCACGATCGCCGGATTCCGCTGGCGCAACATCGGACCCGCCAACATGGGCGGCCGCGTTGCCGACATCGCCGGCATTCCAAGCCCGTCGAAAACGTTCTACGTCGCGGCCGCGGGCGGCGGAATCTGGAAAACCACCAACGCCGGCATCACGTTCCGCCCCATCTTCGAGCACGAGAAAGTCGTCTCGATGGGCGCGCTCGCGATCGCGCCATCGGATACGAACATCGTCTGGGCCGGCACCGGTGAGCAGAACACGCGCAACTCGATCCTGCCCGGCGGCGGCATCTACAAGAGCACCGACGGCGGCATGACGTGGAAGCTGATGGGCCTAGAGAACACGCAGCAGATCGGGCGCATCGTCGTCCACCCGACCGATCCGAACATCGTGTACGTCGCTGCGTTAGGCCACGCGTGGGGGCCCAACAAGGACCGCGGCCTGTACAAGACCACCGACGGCGGGCAGACGTGGAAGCTCATCAAGTTCGTGAGCGACAAGGCCGGATTCATCGACGTCGCCATGGACCCCAAGGACCCGAACACGCTCTATGCCTCGAGCTACGAGCGCGTGCGCGGGCCCTGGTTCCTCCAGAGCGGCGGACCCGGGAGTGCGCTGTGGAAGACCACCGACGCCGGCGCCACGTGGAAGAAGATCGAGGGCAACGGGTGGCCGTCCACCATGCTCGGCCGCATCAACATCGCGATTGCGCGCAGCAATCCGAAAATGGTGTACGCGGTCGTCGAGGCCGACTCGATCCGCGGCGGCAAGCCGCCGTTCCCGGTGCCGGCCAGCGACACGAGTCCTAACGCAGCGCAGCACACGCGACTCTTGAGCGGTCTCTATCGCTCCGAGGATGGCGGCGAATCCTGGCACTGGATGAACGACAAGGACGTGCGCCCCTTCTACTACTCGCAGGTCCGCGTCGACCCGGAGAATCCCGATCGCGTGTACTGGTCGTCGACGCCCGTCAATTTCTCCGACGATGGCGGCAAGACCGTGCGCAACGCGACGGTCGGCATTCACGTCGATCACCACGCGATGTGGATCGATCCGAACGACGGCCAGCACTTTGTCGTCGGTGATGATGGCGGCGTGTCGCAGACGTGGGACCGCGGCGGCAATTTCGTTTTCCTGAACACGTTCCCGATCGGCCAGTTCTACGAAGTCAGCTACGACTTCGCCGTGCCGTATCGCGTGTGCGGCGGTCTGCAGGACAACGGCAGCTGGTGCGGACCGAGCACCAAGAAGGAAGGCGCGATCATGAATCGCGACTGGTTCACGGTAGGTGGCGGCGACGGATTCTACACCGCGCAGGATCCGACGAACCCGAACATCATCTACGCCGAATCGCAGGGCGGCGCCATCGGCCGCGTGGACTACAGCACCGGCGAGCGCACGTTCCTCGACAAGCCGACGTGGCGTGAGTCCCACCTCGCGTGGGAGGATTCGATTCTCGCCGTGCGCGGCGACAGCACGCAGCCCGAGACCGCGGCGATGAAGAAGCGCATCGCCGAATTCCGTGTGAAAGAGAAGGCAGATTCGATCGACCTCGATCTACGCTACAATTGGAACACGCCGTACTTCATTTCGCCGCACTCGGCGAGCACGCTGTACATCGGCGGCAACCGGGTCCTCAAGTCGACGGACCGCGGCGATCACATCTATCCGATCTCGCCCGACCTCTCGACGAAGGACACGGCCAAGATCCGCATCAGCATCAAGACGACGGGCGGCATCACCAATGACGCCACCGGCGCCGAGACGTACGGCACCATCACCACGCTGGCCGAGTCGTACATCAAGCCGGGCCTGCTGTACGCCGGCACGGACGACGGCAACGTGTGGCTTTCGCCTAACGACGGCGGCACCTGGGAGAACATCACCACGCGGTTCCCCGGCGTCCCGCCCAAGACCTACGTGGTGCGCATCGAGCCTTCGCACTTCGACACGCTCACGTTCTACGTCGCGTTCGACGGACACCGCACCAACGATTTCGCGCCGTACCTGTACGTGACGACCGACGGCGGCAAGACCTTCCGCTCGTTAGTCAACGACCTGCCCAAGGATGGTCCGGCGTTCCTCCACGTGATCCGCGAGGATCCGGAGAACCGCGACCTGCTGTTCGTCGGCACCGACGTCGCCGCCTACGCGTCGATCGACCGCGGCGCGCACTGGCAACGCTTCATGACGGGGCTGCCGACGGTTCCGGTGAACGACCTCAAGATCCAGCCGCGCGACCACGACCTCATCGCCGCGACGCACGGCCGCAGCATCTGGATCGTGAATATCGGTCCACTCGAGCAGATGACCGATACGGTGCTCGCGAAATCGGAGTACTTCTTCAAGCCGGGCACCGCGTACCAGTTCGGCGAGGCGCCGGGTCCCGACCTGAACCCCGGGCAGCAGCTCTTCCAGGGACGCAACGCGCCCTACGGCGCCGAGTTCGCCTATCGCCTAACGAACGGCAAACGCGGCGATACCGTACACATCGTCGTCACCGACGCCAAGGGCGACACCGTCGCGTCGATGCGCGGCCCCGGCGGCGAAGGGGTGCAGCACGCGACGTGGGACATGCGCGGCAAAGCGCCCAAGGGGAAGCCGCTGTCGCCCGCCGCGAAGCGCGACAGCATCGTCGCGGCCCGCAAGGTCGACCACGTGCTCGACTCGCTCGCGACGGCCAAGGTCGCGCCGCAGCCGGTGATCGACCGCGTCAAGAAAGCGATCGCGAGCGGCGAAGGGTTAGGCGAGCTGTTCCGCCGCGGCGGCGGCAGCGGCGCGCCTCCGGGGGTGTTCGTCGAGCGGCCCGGCGAGAGCCCGCTGCCGCGGGCGCGTCGCGGTCCTCCGGGCGGTGCGGAAGGGCGTCGCGACACGACGGTCGCCCAGCGCCCGGCAGGCGGTGGCGCGCCGGGTGCCGGACCGGGTGGTGAACCGCCCATCGACCAGGCCGTGTTAGGCGAGATCTTCACGGCGCTTCGGTCGAGCGGCGCGCTGCCCGGCGGCGGATTCGCCCGGCGCAACCAGGCGCCGCTCGTCGAGACGGGCGACTACCTGGTGACGATTACGGCGAACGGGCAGACGATGAAGCAGGTGCTGCGCGTCGACCGCGTGAGCGGCGACAACGACGCCGCGGTGGGTGACGACGCCCTGGACTTCGATCCGTAAGGCGTCGCGCGTCGCGAGCTGGCGTTAGGCCTGGGCCCGGGCGACCTCGCGTCGTCCGGGCCCACGTCGCGTCGGTCAGCCTTCGGGCGGCGGAACGAGGAGCGGCGCCAAACAGGCCGCCGCGAGATCTTCCGTGCTGAGCACGAGCGCGTCGTCGGCGCCCGACGACGGCTGCCACCCCCAACCATCCGCCGTCTGCACCTGGCGGTAGACGTCGGCGCGCAGGATGGTGGCCGCCTGGGACTCGCGACGCCGCGCCGCACCGCGGACGGCGACCACGCCGCGCCACTCGATCACCTGCAGCTCGCCTAACGAAACGTCGGTGAACTGGGCGGGGAACCACGACACGCTCACCGCGCGCTCCGCGCCCTGCACCACGCAGCGGTCGGGCGAGCGATACGGGAGCAGCGCCGACTCGCTCTGCTCCGCGAGCGCCCCGGGACCCGGAATGCGGTGTTTGATGTCGGCCACCAGCTTGTCGAGCAGTCGCTCGAGCTCGCGCCGCGCGGCCGCGCGCTGCTGCGGCGTTAGGCGGGATCCCGCCTCGCTCGCTCCGACACCGGAGAGTTCGTCGATCCGGGCCTCTTCGCCCTCACCCACATCTTCCGGCTCGGCAGGCGCGCCTTCGCTCGCGGTCGGCTTTCGCTGCATGGGTCCTCGCGGAATCTCCGCACCGGCTGCGTCGTGGTACAGCGCTCGCGCGCCTCAGACGATGGAGATCGGCGGAGGAGCGACCAGCGCGGACGGCGCCGCGCCGGATCAATCGCTAAACCTACACCATGAGAGCGCGCGCCGCGCGGGTTCCCGAAGAGACCCCGGCTAGCGGAGCATAGTCACACCGGCCGTACCGGGCGCCGCCGGATCGGCATCGTGCGGACCGGTGGGGCCGCCCCGTCGTGACTTGGCGCTCCATTCCTCGATCGCGATGTCGATGAACGCGGTCGCCGCGAGATGCACATCCGGAATGGCTTCGTAGTCGCGACCCACCGTGCGACCCGGATGATACCGCGCGACCATGTCGTGGAGCAGCGCACGCCGTACCTCGTCCGGCGGCGGTGACGCTGCCGCACGTCCGAACACGACCACCGACCGGTAGTTCACCGAGTGGTAGAGCGCCGTGCGCGAGTACACCAGCCCGTCCACGAGCGTGACCTCGATGCACACGGCTGCGCGCGTCGCGAGATGTCGCATGAGCCGGCTGTGGTGCCCGCCGTGCAGATACACATGCGTCGGCTGCGCCGGGTCGAAGTGATATGACATGGGCATCACGTAGGGCTGCCCATCCATCACGAACGCCACGTGCGCCACCAGACCTTCGGCGAGAATCGCCGCGGCCTCATCGGGAACGCCGCGGTCGGGATGGACGCGCACCATCGCGCGAGCGGTGGTGCGTTCATCGGGATGCGTGGATGGCAATTGAGGCGTGTCGACGGCTGGCGATGCGATCATGGCCTGGCACCGGTTCGGGTGGCGCTGGCGCGAGACGTCGCGCGACCGTATCGTACCTGACAGCTGGACTTATCAAAAGTGCCAGAACTTCACTGTTAGACAATGCCAGACGAACCCGCCCACGACCCGCGCGCTACCCGCCGCCGCGTGCCCAGCGCGCCGAGCCTGCTCGTCACGCTCGACGCGACGCGCGACGAGCCGCTCCACCATCAGGTGTACGCCGACATCCGCGACGCGATCCTCTCCGGTCGCATCGCCGCGCGCTCCCAACTCCCATCCACGCGGTTGCTCGCGAGCGAGCTCCGGATTTCGCGCACGACCGTGTCGCTCGCCTTCGATCAGCTGCGCGCCGAAGGATTTCTCGAGGCACGCGAGCGCGGCGGCACGTTTGTCGCCGCGACCATTCCCGATCGCGTCCTCTTGGTGACACCGCATCCGCCATCGCGGTCTGCGACGCACGGTCGCGCCGCCGCGCGTTCACGACCCGCGCCCGCCGCAGCCGCGCCGTCCCGACGCGGCGCGGCGCTCGCATCGCTCTCCACACCGTCACTCTCGGTATCGGGACTCGAGCCGCGCGCGTTCCGCACCGGCGTTCCGGCCCTCGACGCGTTCCCGCATGCCGTGTGGGGCCAGATCGCCGCGCGCCTCTGGCGGCGCGCGCCGCGCGCACTGCTCGCCTACGGCGTGCCTAACGGTTACGAGCCGCTGCGCCGTGCGATCGCCGACTATCTCGAGGTCTCGCGCGGCGCGCGCTGCACCAGCGAGCAGGTCATCATCGTCGGCGGCTCGCAGGAAGCGTTGTATCTCGCCGCCCACCTGTTGATCGAGCCGGGCGACACGGCGTGGACCGAGAATCCCGGATACCCGGGCGCGCGCAACGCACTCTCCGCCGCCGGCGCGCGCATCGTCGGAGTTCCGGTGGACGGCGAGGGGCTCGACCTCGCGCAGGGACTTGGCCTCGCGCCTAACGCGCGCATCGCGTACATCACGCCCTCGCACCAGTACCCACTCGGCGTCACCATGACCGTCGGACGCCGGCTCGCACTGTTGGAGTGGGCGCGCCAAGCGGGCGCATGGATTCTCGAGGACGACTACGACAGCGAATTCCGCTACACGAGCCGGCCCCTCCCCTCGCTGCAAGGGCTCGATGCGGGCGACGGCGATCGCGACGCTCGCGTGATTTACATCGGCTCCTTCAGCAAGACGTTGTTTCCCGCTCTTCGCATCGGTTTCCTGGTCGTGCCGTCGGCGCTCGTGGATGCCTTCGCCGCCGCGCGCGCCGTGATCGACCGGCAGTCGCCGACCGTCGAGCAGGCCGTGCTCGCCGAGTTCATCGCCGAGGGCCACTTCGTGCGCCACCTGCGGCGCATGCGCGCACTCTACGCGGAGCGACAGGATGCTCTGCTCCGCGGAATCCGCGAGGGTCCGTTGGTCGAGCACGTCGAGACCGGTCCATCCGATGCCGGGATGCACCTGGTTGGGTGGCTGCGCCATCATCGCGACGATGCCCGAGCTTCGGCACGTGCACTCGACGCCGGCATCGAAACGCAGCCGCTGTCGGCCATGACACTCGGTCCGGTTTCGCGTGGCGCGTTACTCCTTGGGTACGCGGCCTTCGCGCCGTCGACCTTGGTGCGGTCGAGCGAGAAGCTCGGCGTCGCGCTGCAGTCGATGCAGAAGCGGGGGTCGTTGCCGGCGCGCGATCGCCGTATTGCTGGTTCGAGTCATCATACGTAGTATCACCCTATGACTAACCCAACTTCGTTCGCGCGCCGGCGCCTGGTGGATGAGGTGATCGACCACCTTCGCACCGAGATCTCGAGTGGCCGGCTCACATCCGGCTCGCGGCTCCCTCCCGAAGCCAAGCTCACGGCACAGCTCGGCGTGAGTCGCACCACGCTGCGCGAGGCCATCATCGTCCTCTCGCACGACGGCCTGGTGGATGTTCGTCAAGGCGACGGCACGTATGTGAAGGCCGACGCGCGCGGGGTCAGCCGACTGGCCAAACGGTCGATGGCCGAGCTCCTCGAAGCCCAACGGCCGATTGTCGTCGGTCTCGTTCGACTGGCGGCCACGCGTCGGACTGAACCCGAGGCCAGCGATCTTGGCCGGCTCGCCACCGAGCTCACCCAAGCAATCGAGGCTGAGCGGGACGATGACGTTCGGCGCGGGACGGCCGCGATCGAATCGGCCATTGCGGCGGCAGCCCACAGCGATCTTCTCGCCGACTTCGCGGGGCAGGTTTCTTCATCGCTCGATGCGGCGGCAGCGCCGAGCGATCGCACGGAGCCACCGCTCGCGAGCGCGGCCTATCTCGTGCGGAGCGCGCGCGGCATCATCGATCGCGATTCGGAATCCGCCGACCGCCACGTTCGGCTCTGGCTCGCGGCCAGAGCATCCGCGCTTGCGCCGGAGCAGTCGCGAACGGAGTATGTTGCTCCGGAAATCAGGCGCGGTCCGCGAACCAGCCACACGAGGCGGCCCGATTTGCGCCAGGAGCCAGATAACCCAGCCTAATTGCGCATATCATCAGACATATGATGTTTTGCAGAACCCGGCCAGTCCTAACGCTCCTTCTGATTACGATGATTGGCCGGGCCGCCAGCGCCCACGCTCAAGGCATGAACATGCCGGGCATGCGCGACTCGACCATGCACATGACAGGTGTGCTCGGCATCCCCATGAGCCGCGACGGCTCCGGTACATCGTGGCTGCCCGATGCGTCGCCCATGCTGGCCAACCATTTCTCGGCCGGCGCGTGGGACTTCATGTTCCACTACCGCGCCTTCGTCTACTACGATCGGCAGAATGATGCCGACCACGCCCGCCGCGGCGATGACCAGTTTGGCAGCGTCAACTGGGCGATGCTCATGGCCGGCCGCGACCTGGGCCACGGCCGCCTCGAGCTCCGCGGCATGATGAGCGCCGAGCCGTGGACCGTTGGGGCGGGAGGCTACCCGCTGCTGCTCCAATCCGGCGAGGAATACCACGGACAGCCGCTCCACGATCGGCAACACCCGCACGATCTCTTCATGGAGCTGGCCGCGATCTACACCCATCCGTTAGGCACCAACCTGGGGATCCAGGCCTACCTCGCGCCCGTCGGTGAGCCCGCGAGCGGACCCGTCGCCTTCCCCCACCGGCCGTCCGCCTCCGGAGACCCGTTCGCGCCCCTCGGCCACCACTGGCAGGACGCGACGCACATCTCCTACGGCGTCATCACCGCCGGTCTGTTCTCCCGCTCCTGGAAACTCGAGACCTCGATCTTCAACGGCCGAGAGCCCGACCAGGACCGCACGAACTTCGACTACGAAGGACGGAGCCTCGACTCGTATTCAGCTCGCTTCACCGCGAACCCGGCAACGACGTGGAGCCTCAGCGCGTCCTACGCCTATCTCAAGAGTCCCGAAGCACTGGAGCCATCTGTCTCCGAACAACGAATCACCGCGTCCGCCCTGAACACCCGGCCAATGTGGTCGCAGGGCGAATGGGCGAGCGCGCTCATCTATGGCGGAAACAAGCACGAGGACACTGACCGATGGTCCAACAGTCTGCTCGCCGAGTCCAACTTGGCCTTCGATGCGTGGAACTCCGTGTTCGCCCGCCTCGAGTACGTCGACAAAACGGCGGCAGACCTCGACATTCTCGACCGGCCAGCCGGTGCGCGCTTCGACCTCGGATCGCTCGCCATCGGATACATCCGCGAGATCGCGCACTATCCGGGTGGATCGTTAGGCGTAGGAGGCCGCCTCGCGCTTGACCTGGTTCCCGCATCCCTCGAGGCGGCCTACGGCGCTCGCACGCCAACCGGATTCGCCGTGTACCTGCGCTTCCGGCCCCGCCCAATGCGCTCCACGACGATGCCCGGAATGGGCCATCCGACTGACCACAGCGCCACTCCAGACTGACCCGTCATACGACTCAGCCTCAGCCCTGACTGAGGAAGCAAGACGCGACCGCTCCCTGGACCCCTTCTTGCAATTTTGAAGCGTGTCGCCATGCCCTCTGTCGAGGCCGCTGGTCGCATGGCTCGGACCCTGGGTGCGTGAGGTGCACCAGGAATGACGTTGGAACTGAACGATCCGAGCCCGTCTCGCACCGTCCGTTCAACGAAGACAGTGCCGTCCGTTGTCGATCCGTTCTCAGACGGCGGGGAGATGGGCGAGGTGATGCGCGCTGTCGACTGGTCGCGCACGCCAATTGGCGCCGTCGAGACCTGGTCCGACAGCCTTCGCATGATGGTCAGGTTCCTCCTGGCTAACCGGTTCCCGCTGTTGCTGTGGTGGGGCCCGGAGTATGTCCAATTGTACAATGAACCCTACCGCCCGGTGCTCGGCTCCAAGCACCCGCATTCCATGGGGCAGCCCGCCCGTGAATGCTGGCCGGAAATCTGGCACATCATCGGACCTCTCATCGACGCGCCCTACAACGGCGGTCCATCCACGTGGATGGAAGACATCGAGCTCGAAGTCGACCGGCACGGATACACGGAGGAAAGCCACTTCACCATCGCCTACAGCCCGGTGCCCGACGTCACGGCACCGCGCGGCATCGGCGGTGTCCTGGCAACGGTCCATGAAATCACGCAAAAGGTTGTCGCCGAGCGACGCGTGGCGCTCCTGCGTGACCTCGGAGTGCGTTCGGTAACCGGGGCGCAGACGGCCGAAGCAGCGTGCGTCGTTGCCGCCGACATTCTCTCGCGGCATGCGCGCGACGTGCCGTTCGCGCTTCTATACCTGCTCGACGAAGGTGGCGAGCGGGCCCACCTCGCCGGCTCCGCTGGCATCGGGCCGGACACCGCTTTGAGTCCGCGCGTCATCGATCTGAGCGACACGACCTCCGGCGACGCTATGTCCGCCGTGCAGCGCGCAATTGCTAACGGAAGCATGGAAGTCGTCGAAGATCTCGCCGGACGATTCGGCCCGCTGCCGCCGGGTCCATGGAAGGTGCCACCGGGGAGAGCGCTCGTGCTTCCGATACCGTCCGCCATCGGCCGCCGTCCAGCCGGCGTGCTGGTCGCGGGAGTAAGCGCGCTCCTCGCCCTCGACGACCAGCACCGTGCATTCTTCGAGCTGCTCACGACACAAGTTGCGAGTGTCATTGCCAACGCCCGCGCGTACGAGGAGGAAAAGCGGCGCGCCGAAGCGCTCGCCGAGTTGGATCGGGCGAAGACGGCGTTCTTCTCGAACGTGAGTCACGAATTCAGAACGCCGCTCACGCTGATTCTCGGCCCGTCGGAGGACGCGCTCGAGGACAAGCAGGTGGACGCGCCGGCGCGCAATCGCATCGAGATGATCCACCGCAACGCACTGCGCCTGCTCAAGCTCGTCAACACGCTGCTGGACTTCTCGCGCATCGAGGCCGGTCGCATCGAGGCGACGTACGTGCGCACCGATCTGGCGGCGTTCACCGAGCAGCTCGCGAGCACGTTTCGATCGGCCGTCGAGCGCGCGGGGCTTCGCCTAACGGTTGAGACAACGGCCGAGTCCGACCGGCCGGTGTACGTCGACCGCGAGATGTGGGAGAAGATCGTCCTCAACCTGCTCTCGAACGCCCTCAAGCACACGTTCGAGGGCGAGATCGCGGTCGCCGTCCATCCCGCGACCGACGGGCACGCGATGGAGCTGGTCGTCCGCGATACCGGCGTCGGCATCCCCCCGACGCAGGTGCCGCGCCTGTTCGAGCGCTTTCACCGCGTGCCTAACGCGAGAAGCCGCACGCACGAAGGCACCGGCATCGGCCTCGCGCTCGTCCAGGAGCTGGTCAAGCTGCACGCGGGCACGATCACCGTATCGAGCCTCGATGGCCAAGGATCGACGTTCACCGTTCGCATCCCCGCGGGATCGGCGCATCTGCCGCCGGACCGTGTGCGCGACACGGGCGATGCGAACCCGGCATCGTGGAGTGGGTTCCGCGCGCGCGCCGTGACGGCCTACGCTTCCGAAGCGATGCGCTGGCTGCCTAACGCCGATCTCGACCTCGAATCCGCCGACACCGATGCGGCGACGCTCGGCGCGCCGGATGCGACCGCCGGGGCGCGCATCCTGCTCGCGGATGACAACGCGGATTTGCGCGACTACGCCGCGCGCTTGCTCCGGCGCCGCGGCTGGGATGTCGAAGTCGTCGCCGACGGCGCGGCCGCCCTCGCCGCCGCTCGACGTCGCGCGCCCGACCTGGTGCTCAGCGATGTGATGATGCCCCGCATGGACGGATTCGAGCTGCTCGGCGCGCTGCGATCCAATGCGTCGACATCGACGATCCCCGTCATCCTGCTTTCCGCGCGCGCCGGCGAAGAAGCGAAAATCGAAGGTCTCGATGCGGGCGCCGACGACTATCTCGTCAAGCCGTTCTCGGCGCGCGAATTGGTGGCGCGTGTCAGCGCGCACCTCACGCTCGCGCAGACACGCAGCCGTGCTCTCGCCGAGGCCGACGCCGCGCGCGAAGACCTCGCTCGCGCGAACGAGCAGTTGCAACGCCAAGCCGTCGAGCTCGTGTCGACTAACGGACGGCTCGAGGAACAATCGCTCGAGTTGGAAGCGCAGCGCGCGGCGCTGCAGGAATCCTCGGATGACTTGCGGCGCGAGAGCGATGCGCGCGAACGCGCGGTCCGCGAGATCACCGCGGCCGAGGCGCGCTATCGCGCGCTCGTCGACGCATCCGCGCAGATCGTGTGGGTGCGCGGGCCGGATGCATCCGTTGCCTCCGAGCAACCGGCCTGGTCGAGTTACACCGGCCAATCGTTCGACGAGTATGCGGGATGGGAATGGATGAACGCGGCGCACCCCGAGGATCGCAGCCGCCTGAGGAGTGCGTGGCACCGCGCCATCGCGACGCGTGCCCCGTGCCACATCGAGTATCGCCTCCGCCGCCACGACGGCGCATTCGAATGGTTCGAGATGCACGCCCTTCCGGTATTCGACGCGCACGGCGACGTGCGCGAATACGTCGGCGCCGAAACGAACATCACCGAGCGCCGCAGCGCGGAAGAGGTGCGCCAACAGTTCGTGACGCTCGTCGAGAACAGCGCCGACCTGGTCGCCATCGCGGAGCTGGATGGCTCGCTGCTCTACCTGAATGCGGCCGGCCGGCAACTGGTCGGCCTAACGGACGCATCGCGGGTGAGCGCGATGCAGATTGCCGACTTCAGCACGGGCGCCTCGAAGGACATGTTGCTCGAGGTCGCGATGCCGGCGGCGCTCCGAGAAGGCGTGTGGCGCGGTGAGATCGACCTGCGCCACGTCCGGACGGCGTCTCCAATCGCCGTGGATCAGGTCATCTTCCCCATCGTCGACCCGGAGAGCGGCGCACCGATCCGCTTCGCGACCGTCGCGCGCGACATTCGCGAACGCAAGCGAAATGACGCCGAGCGCGAGTCGCTGCTGCAACGCGAACGTTCGGCGCGCGCCGAGGCCGAGGAGGCGCGGACGGCGGCGCAGACGGCCAACCGCAGCAAGAGCGCCTTTCTCGCCGCGATGAGCCACGAGCTGCGCACGCCGCTCAACGCCATCGCCGGTCACGCACAGTTGATGGAGTTGGGCGTCCACGGCGACCTGACCGACGCGCAGCGCGAAGCGCTCGCCCGCATCCAACGCAGCGAGCAGCACCTGCTCGCGCTCATCAACGACGTACTCAATTTCGCCAAGCTGGAGGCGGGCCGCGTCGAGTACACCATCGGCGACGTGAGCCTAACGGAGAGCGTCGCCGAGGTGCTGGCCATGGTCGAGCCGCAGCTCGGCGCCAAAGGCATCGGCGTGGACGTCGATGTCGCGCGCGACCTCATCGTGCGCGCCGACCGCGACAAGGTGGAACAGGTGCTGCTCAACCTGTTGTCTAACGCGGTAAAGTTCACCGGCACCGGCGGGCGCGTTCGGATCGATGCGCCGCGACGGGCTGCGTCGGAGCCGGGCGCGGACGGTGATGGCCGTGGTCACGACGCGCCCGCGGGCGTGATTTTTCTCCGCGTGGCCGACACCGGTGTCGGCGTGCCGCGCGAGAAGCAGAGCGTGATCTTCGAGCCGTTCATTCAGCTGCAGCGCAACCTCAAGCACCCAACAGAAGGCACAGGCCTCGGCCTCGCGATCAGCCGCGATCTGGCGCACGGAATGGGCGGCGACCTCCGCGTGCGCAGCGCGGTCGGGAGCGGATCGCGATTCACGCTCACGCTGCTGCGGGCGAGCGAGTCACCGACCGCCGCGATGCCCGCCGACGACCCCGACGACGCGCCCGGACCGGCGGGTGAGCCCACATCCGCCTAACGAGCAGGGTCGAGTGCTCGAGCATCTCGCGACGAATGACGAATCCGCCGCTGGCCGGCGTCATTGCCCCTTCCCGCTGCGCCAGCAATACGGCAGACCGTCCAATCGAATTCCGCACGTGTGGTCCCACGAAGCGCTGAGCGTCGTCAGCTCGACGCCGTTCACGAGAGTCGGAGTGCGATAGCATCGCTGCGCATTGCCGGTCAGACGATCCGTACAGGCCTCGTACGGGGCGACCGACGGTCCGACATCGACGTCCGCCTGCCCCCAGCAATACACCTCGCCCGCGGTCGTCAGGCCGCACGTGTGATAGTAGCCGGCGGAGATCAGCTTGAAGTGCAGACCGTCGGCCACGGCCCGCGGCGACAGGTCTTCCGCCGGATCACCGCTGCCGAGTTGACCGTACTCATTGCTGCCCCAGCAGTACGCGCTGCCATCCGCCGTGAGGGCACAGGTGTGTTCGTTTCCCGCGCTCACGGCAACCACGGGCGGCAGATCGGGCACGGCGAGCGGCGTCGCACTGCACGGAGCATAGATGTAGCCGCCGCACAACGTATCGGTGGTAGCGCTTCCGAGGCGAAGCCGTGCTCCGGCACCCCAGCAGTACACGGTGCCTCCATCGATTCCGCACGTGTGATAGACGCCCGCCGTGAGCACCGAGAAGGTGTGCGGAGCACCGCTCGCACCCTGTCCAAAATTGCCGCTGTTGTCGAGAACCCAACAACTCGCCGCGCCGCTGCTCGTTAGGCCGCAGCGGTGGTTCCAGCCCACGGCGAGTTGCACGAACGACGTCGCCGGACCCTCCGTGGCAGCCGCGGTGATTGGAGACGTCGGGTACGGACGATCCCAGCACCATGCATGACCAATCACCGATAAGCCACATGCGGTCGTATAGCCGCCGCCGACTGCAACCATCGTCGGCGAGTCCTGTACCGGACGCGGCGATTGGAGACCGCGCCCCACGTCCTCTGGTCCGGTACCGAGCATGATGGGATCATCGGCGAACCAACACCACACGGTACCGGCAGTATCCAATCCGCACGCTTGCGTGCTTGCAGTCGCGACCGAGGTCAACTTGAGCGTCACGGCGAACGCAGTGGAAGCGGTTGCCCATTCGTAACCTGCGCTCACGAGCGCCGGACCGGGAAGGTGAGCCGTTACTACGGCGCTGCCGCCGCCGGTGCTTGCTACGGTTGCCGCTGCGGAGTCCGATGTCGTCCAGGTCAACTGGGCGCCGGAGATCACTTGGTTTCGTACATCGCGCGCGGTCGCCGTGAGCGTCCGCGTCGCGCCCATGAGCAGCGTGTCGGTGGCCAAGTCGATCGTGATCATCGGGGCGACTCTGGCCAGAACGGAGGCGCTGTCAGGACCGTAGTGCGCCCAGAGCCGTGTATGTCCAAGGCCCGTTCCAGTGACGACCGCGGTTGGCGTTACGCCATTCGCCGTATCGACCGTCGCGATCGATGTGTCTTCGCTCCGCCACGTCCCCGCCACCTGGACATAGCCATCACCCGATGGGGCGAGTAGCATGTTGCTCGCCGTCGCGTGAAGCACGACGTCGTCCTGCAGCGCATCCACGATCGGATGCCCAACGACACCGATGGACGTCGAGAGCGTATCGGCGCGCATCGCCGCGCGAAGCGTGGTTGTTCCCAACCGGCGCGAGGTCACGAGTCCGCGGGCGTCAACGGTGGCAATCGACGTGTCGAGGATCGCCCAGCGCAGCAGCGAAGCATCGATGTCGCTTCCACGAACGGTGTAGCGAAGCGTATCGCCGCCGATCACGAGATATGTTCGTCCGGTGATCGATGTCAGCCTGGCCCCGGATCCGAAACCCGGATTCGTCGTCTCCGTGCTGCACGCGAACATCGCGATCGCCAGGCAATATACGACGGCGATTCGAAGTATTCGGCCGGAGCGCCAACCAGAGACCAGCGGCGCGGAGATCCGTTGTGCGAGCATGACGGGATAGGGGGAGAATCGAACGGTGCACGCGGAGGCATCCGACGTCGCCGCATCGCGCAGTGAACGATCCGCTACGGTTAGGCAACGCCCGCGCGTGGCCCAGTGTTAGGCGTGGGGAATCGTGTTCTGAACTTTGTGCTAACGCACGCGCGGAGGCAAGGTCAGCCGTCTGGCGTCGTGGACGCGGCCGGTTACTTCGCGTCTAGCGACCGCGTGTAACGTTCCGTGTCGAAGGCCCGCGGGCCGGCTCGGACAGGCGGTAACAGCATGGGAAACCGTGAGAGAGGCGCGGGCCGGAATCGAACCGGCGAATAGCGGTTTTGCAGACCGCTGCCTTACCACTTGGCTACCGCGCCGTGACTGCGACGTAAGGTATTG
>DASVAC010000165.1:0-10266 GCA_036376535.1 Gemmatimonadaceae bacterium
GCCGTACGCGCCGTCGGCGGCATGGACGCGCTCAAGGCGGGCGTGAGCGCGCACTTCGGCAGCGAGTCGGCGGGGCTGTCCGTGCTTCCCGTGTCGCTGCAGCACGGCCACCTCTCCGCGTATCCATGGATGCCGCTCACGGCGCTCGGCGTGTTCTTCTTCATGCAGTGGTGGGCCGCATGGTATCCGGGCGCGGAGCCGGGCGGCGGCGGCTACGTCGCGCAGCGCATCTTCTCCGCGCGCACGGAGCGGGACGGCGTGCTCGCGACGCTGTTCTTCCAGGTCGCGCACTACGCGCTTCGCCCGTGGCCGTGGATCATCACGGGGCTCGCGACCATTATCCTCTATCCCAACCTGCAGGACAAGGAGGCCGGCTACGTACACGCCTTCGTCGACCTGCTTCCGACTCCCTGGCGAGGATTCATGCTGGCGGGCTTCGCGGCGGCGTACATGTCGACCGTCGGGACGCAGCTCAACTGGGGCGCGTCGTATCTCGTGAACGATTTCTACAAGCGCTTCGTGAAGCGCGACGCCGACGACCGGCACTACGTGAACGTGTCGCGGTGGGCCACCGTCTTCCTGTTCCTGGCGTCGATCGTCGTGACGTGGCAACTGTCGTCGGTCGAGCAAGCGTGGCGCCTCTTGCTTGCGTTAGGCGCCGGCACGGGCCTCGTGCTCATCCTGCGGTGGTACTGGTGGCGCGTGAACGCGTGGTCGGAGATCAGCGCGATGATCACGTCGTTCGTCGTCGCGATCATCGTGCTCGGCTACGCCGGCCAGTTGCTCCACGCCATGGGCCTGGTCTCGCGGCCCGACGCGTTCGTGCCGGCGGTGGTCGCTCAAGGCGGGCCTAACGCAGACGCGTGGGTCATGATCATCACCGTCGCCATCACCACCGTGGTCTGGGTCTCCGTCACGTTCCTCACGGCCCCGGAACCCCAGGCCGTGCTCGAGGCGTTCTACACCAGAGTTCGCCCCGGCGGCCCCGGTTGGGCCCGGATTTCGGGTGCACTCGGCTTGGGCCGGGAGTCGATCCCCGGCGGCGCCGGCGCTTGGGGCAACTGGCTCGCCGGCATCGTCGCGGTGTATGGAACGTTGTTCGGCACGGGGAAGATCATCTTCGGCTACCCGGGTCAGGGCGCCGTGTTGTTGGTGATCGCGCTGGCTGCGTTTCTCTGGATCGCGCGATCGTTCCGGTCCGAAGGCGCGGACACGCCGAAGCCGGTACCCGTGGGAGCCGCGTCGCCTGTTGCGGCGGGAAGCGACGACTGAACTTTCGTTCGGCCGTGTGCTTGCTCCATTGAATCGTCGTATACAGTGGACTAATTTTCTGGAAAGCGGGACAGGCCCGCCACTTACACAGAGGTATCGATGAGCACCACTCAGCAACCCGCAGTCACGATCACTGTCACTCCGGGCGCGACCGTCGAGGTCAAGCGCTTCATGGAGCAGGAAGGCGTGTCCAGCGACCAGGGCGGGCTCCGGGTGAGCGTGCAACCCGGCGGCTGCAGCGGCTTTCGCTACGGCCTGCTCATCGAAGAGCGGTCCGCTGAGGACGACCTGATTGTCGATCAAGAAGGCTTCAAGGTCTTCATCGACCCGTTCTCCGCGCAGTACCTGAACGGCGTCACCATCGACTACGTGTCGTCCATGCAGGGCTCGGGCTTCACGTTCAAGAACCCGAACGCCACCGGCGGCTGCGGGTGCGGAAGCTCCTTCACTGCATAGGGAAGAAGGAAGCGGGAAGGGGGAAGAGGGTCGCAACAACGTCTGGCGTCTGTCTGGGGAGCAGTAAGTCCTTGAACTCTCCCGCCACAGACATCGATGTTGTTCCACCCCTCTTCCCCCTTCCCTCTTCCCCCTTCCCAAGTTGTCACGCTTTTCTCTCCTCGACGCCGTCGTCCTCGTAGCCTATCTCGCTGGAACGACGGCGCTCGGCATTTGGGTAGGCCGGCGGCAGCGTGACTCGAAGGACTACTTCGTCGCCGACCGCTCGATTGCCTGGTGGGTCGTTCTCTTTTCCGTCGTCGCCACAGAAACGAGTGCGCTGACGTTCATCGGCGCGCCGACGTTTTCCTACCTCGGCGATTTCGGATTTCTGCAAATCGTGGCGGGGTATATCCTCGGCCGCATCGTGATCGCATTCACGTTGCTCCCGCGGTACTACGACGGCGAGCTCGTGACCGCGTACGGTTTGCTCGAGCGGCGGTTTGGGTTAGGCGCGAGGCGGTTCGCGTCGATCGTGTTCATGGTCACGCGTGCGCTCGCCGACTCGGTGCGCATCTTCGCCACGGCAATCCCGATCGCGATCATCGTCGGGTCTGTGCTGCCGCGCCGTCAGGCGATGCCCGCCGCCGTTCTCCTGCTCGGCCTCCTCACCATCGTCTACACGTATCGCGGCGGCATGAAGGCCGTCGTGTGGACCGAGCTGCTGCAAGCGGCCGTCTACGTGGGCGGCGGAATTGCCGCCATCGTGCTGATTGGCCGCGTGGTACCCGGCGGCTGGAGCGACATCCTCAGTTCCGCGCACGCGGCCGGCAAGCTGCGATTGATCGACACGTATACCGGCATCGATCGCGCGAATACGCTACTCGCCGGCCTCGTGGGCGGCGCGTTTCTCTCGATGGCATCGCACGGCGCCGACCAACTGATCGTGCAGCGTCTGTTGTCGGCGCGCAGCCTGCGCGATGCCCAACGCGCGATCATCGGCAGCGGCGTGGCCGTGTTTTTTCAGTTCGCGCTCTTTCTCGTCATCGGCGTTGGACTGTGGCGGCTCTATGGCGGGCGCACGTTTGCGACCCCCGACGCCGTGTTTCCGACGTTCATCGTCGAGCACATGCCGCAGGGTTTGCTCGGTCTCGTGCTTGCGGCGGTGATCGCAGCCACGATGAGCACGCACTCTGGTGCGATCAACTCGCTGGCCGCGTCGACCACACATGACATCTATCTGCCGCTCACCAAGCGCTCGAGCGACGACGCTCGCACGCTGCGCGTCGGCAAATACTTCGCACTGGCGTGGGGCATCGTGCTCACCGTGGGCGCACTGCTCTTTCGCGAGCAAGGCACGCCTGTCGTCGTCGTAGCACTCAGCATTGCGTCGTTCACCTATGGGGGACTACTCGGCGGCTTTTTTCTCGGTATCTTCTGGGCGCGAGCCGTGCAGCGTGACGCGATGATCGGAATGTCGGTCGGCATCGTCGCGATGGCGCTGATCGTGTTCGCCAAGCAGATCGCCGACGCAGTGCCGTCGGTGGCACGCTCGCTCGGCCCGCTGGCGCGCATCGCGTGGCCCTGGTACGTGTTCATCGGGACCGTGATCACGCTGTTCGTCGGCGTTCTCTCCTCGTACACACATCCCGCTCCCGCGGGCACTTCTGGGCGCGTATGACGACCCTCGTAATCGGCGTTGATGGTGGCGGCTCCAAGACACGCGCCCTCGTGGCGGACAGCGAAGGCACTGTGTTAGGCGCAGCCGACGGGCCCGCGAGCGCAATCCGTCCCGGACAGGAAGAGCGCTCGGCCGGCATCATTGCCGAAACCGTGCGGAGCGCGCTCGCGCTCGTCGAAGTGGAGGAGCCCACGGTGCGTGTGTTGTGCGCCGGCGTTGCCGGAGCCGGACGCGCCGCGCCGCGCGATGCGCTCGCACGCGCGCTGGAGACCCACGGCCTCGCCGAAGAAGTGATCGTGCAGCCCGATGCCGCGGTCGCCCTCGAGGACGCCTTCGGCGACGGACCCGGGATTCTGCTCGTGGCAGGCACCGGCTCGATCGCGTTCGGGCGCGGACCGGCAGGCAACGAATCGCGGTGCGGCGGATGGGGACCCGTCTGCGGCGACGAAGGCAGCGGCGCATGGCTCGGCCGCCGCGCGCTGTCGGTAGTGACCGCGGCAATCGACGGCCGCGAGCCGGACACTGCGCTCGTCGGCGCGGTACTAACTGCCGCGCAGACCGATGATCCGACGGATCTCATCGCGTGGGCCGCGTCGGCCACGCCCGGGCAACTGGCCGCGCTCGCGCCGGTGGTGGTCGCCGTAGCGGATCAGGGCGACCGCCGCGCCAATGCACTGCTCGCGCTCGCGTGCGAAGAGCTGGCGCTGCACGTGCGCACCTTGTCGCGTGTGCTGTTCACGGACGAGCGCGCCTCCGTGCCCGTTGCGTTAGGCGGCGGTTTGCTCGCCCCCGGCGCGCTCTTGCGCAAGCGCATCGAGCAGCGGCTCAAGTCGGCGGTACCGGGCGCGGCGCTCCGCGCTGAGGAAGTGAAGCCCGAGCGCGGCGCGGTTCGCGCAGCCTTGCGGGCGCTCGCCACGGCGTGATAAACCGCCCGCCCGGCGGCCTGTCCTGAATCTCCCCTTCCGGACGTCACTACCCTGATGGAGCATACGACATCAGGGATGTCGGTTCGTCACTCTCGACTGTAGGCCACTCGTGTGAACGCCGTCGACCGGCTTTTCGCCTCGTGGTATCCGCGACTCGTGCGTGCGCTCGGCCGTCGCACCGCCAACCGCGACGACGCCGAGGATGCGGCGCAGGAGGCGTTCGTGCGCTTGTTGGACGCGAATCCGCGGAACCCGCGAGCGTGGCTGTACACGGTGGCCAGCAACCTGGCGCGTGATCGGTCAAGGCGCGCGAGTCGCCGGGCGTCGCTGATTCGCGCGCACGGCCTTGCGGATGCGTCGCCCGATCCCGAGTTGGAGCTGCTGCAGGCCGAACGCCGGCGATCGGTGCAAGTGGTGCTGGCCATGCTACCGCCGCGCGATCAGCATCTGCTGCTGCTCCATCATGGCGGCGCGTCGTATCGCGAGATCGCGCAAACGCTGAGTATCGCGCCGGGTTCGGTCGGGTCGCTGCTCACGCGCGCCCACCGGAAGTTTGTCACCTGCTACGAGAGTCGACATGACCAAGCGGACACATCGGCCCGCGCCTAACCGGAACGCGCACCCGGACGAACGCGACCTGCGGGCCTACCTGGATGGCGAGTTGGCCTCGTTCGCCGCCATGCGCATCGCCCTGCACACCCGCCGCTGTCAGGCGTGCGCGCACACCGTGGCCGAGCTGCGCGCGCTCGATGCGCGTGCGGCATCGCTGCTCCGCGCGTTCATGCCGGTCGAGACACCGCGCCACGTGCGACATCGGCACGGCCTCGGGCTCGCACTCGCCACGTTGCTCGCGTCGGCGGCCGCGATTGGATTGTGGATGGGCAACACGCCCACGACGCATGCGAGTGCGTCCGGCGTCTATCGGATGCACGACGTGTGCTGTTTCAACCTCGACGGCGGCGAGCACGCCGACGACGGCTTGTTGACGGTGAGTCGCGCCGGCGAGGTCGTCGATTGCGTATTGCTGTACGAGGACCGCGCGGGGATCAAACGGTTCGCGCAGCGCGACCCACTCCGGTTTGCCGGCGGCGAGGCCGCGGCGGCGCGGTGCGGGCCCTCGCTTCTCGCCGACCTCCAAACCGCGACGCCGATCTTTCGTCGCGGCACATGAGGCTCGCCGGCATCGCCCTGGTTCTCGCGGCGCTTTGCGTTAGGCATGTCGCCATCGCCGCCCAACAGCCCGATACGACGAAACGCGATACGACGAAGACGGACAGCACCGCTCGGCGGCTGGCGAAGGTGGTCGTGACCGGCACGCGCCTCACCGATGTCGACGAGCGCATCCCGTCGCAGGTCGAGTCCATGGACTTGCAGCACGTCTCACAGGGACCGGATGCGGCGTTTCGATCGCTTCAGCAGCTGCCCGGCGTGACCTTCTACGACGACCAGGGTACGCGTCTCCAGCCCGAGCTGGAAGTGCGCGGTTTTCAGATCTCACCCATCGTCGGCACGCCGCAGGGCGTGAGCGTGTTCCTCGACGGTGTTCGCGTCAATGAACCGGACGCGCAGGAGGTCAACTTCGACCTGCTTCCGATGGCGGCCATCGACCACTCCGAGCTGGTGCGCGGGTCGCAGGCGCTCTTCGGGCGCAACTCGTTAGGCGGAGCGCTGCTGTTTTTCACGCAACGGGGCATGCCGACCCCATCGGCCCATATCGAACTGACGACCGGATCCTTCGGCGAACACGTGGGCACAATCTCCGCCGGCGGCGTGAGCCATGGCGTTGACGGCTTCATCATGGGCTCGGCGTCCAACGAAGACGGCTGGAGGCAAGCGACGCCCGCGCGGACCCGGCAGCTGTTCGCGACCGTTGGGCATCGCTCGACGTCAGGCGGCTCGGACACGAGCGACATCGCGCTGAGCGTGCTCTATGCGCACAACCGGATCGCCGAGGCCGGTTCGCTGCCGGAGACGTGGATTCAATCCAACCCGCGCCTCAACTACACGCCGGGCGACTTCTTCAAGCCGGACTTGATTCACGTCGCGCTCCGCGGTTTCCGCGGCGCGTTAGGCGGCACGCTCCGCGGCACCGTGTACTTTCGCCGCAACGACATCGAGCAATTCAACGTCAACGTGCCGCCGCCGAGCACCGACGCGTTCATCGACAACAAATCGGGGGGCGGCACAGCGGAATGGACCCGCCCGTTCCTGCTCGCGTCGCTGCCCACCGCGTTGACGATCGGCGCCGAATACGCACGGCAGAACGTGCAATTCCGCCTCACGAACACGGGCGGCGGTGCGCCGGATTCCGTCGCGACGCACGCGGTCGTGCACGAAGATGACGCGGCCGCCTATGCGCAGGCCGTCGTGGACATCACGCCCGCGCTTTCGGCGACGGCTGCGCTCCGCCAGGACTACGTGCGCATTCCATTCCGCGACGAGATCAACCCGGCCAACAACGGCACGAACACGTACGATCGCCTGTCGCCGTTCATCGGCCTGACGCTCAAGGTGTCGGACGACCTGCGCGGGTTCGTGGCCTACAAGAGCGCGTTCCGTGCGCCGGCGCCGCTCGAGCTGGCGTGCGCGAGCCCGGACGCTCCCTGCTCGCTCCCCTCCGCGCTCGGGGCGGATCCCGCGCTGGCGCCCGTCACCACGCACGATTATGAGGCCGGCTTCGACGCGGAGCTGCCTAACCGAACGTCGCTCGACGTGGACGGCTTCTGGACGGATGTGTTCAACGACATCGTGTTCGCGGCGCCCAATCTGACCCAGGTCTACTTCGTCAACATCCCCAAGTCGCGCCGTGCCGGCATCGAGATCACGGCGCAAACCGCGCTCCCAGCGGGCGGCCGCTTGTTCGGGTCGTACAGCTACGTCGCATCCACGTATCAGAGCACGATCCAGATCTCGACCGCCGACACGAATCCCGTTCCGGCGCGGCCTGGCGACCAGATTCCCTCATCGCCGCGGCACCGCGGCCGCCTGGGCGTGGGGATCACGCGCGTCATGGGACCGCTCGCGCTCGATGCCCAACTCGATGTCCGGGCGTATTCCAGCCAGTACCTGCGCGGCGACGAAGCAAACCGGCACGCGCCGGTGCCGGGTTACGCCGTATCCGGGCTCAGTGTTCACGCCGAGTATGAGCGCTACCAGATCCAGCTCGAGGTCGACAACCTGTTCGACCGGCGCTTCGACACGTTCGGCATCATCGGCGAGAACAGCCTGGGCGCGCCGCCGGGAAGTCCCCAGCCTAACCAGGGCGGCGGCCAGGGCGAGCTGGCGAACTTCTTCACGCCGGGCCTGCCGCGCCGCATCGTCCTCTCGATCGGGGCCAAATTCTAACGACCGACGCCGGCGCGGCGCCTAACGGTGGTCACGCCCGTGCAGACCGACGGCCGCGCCAGTACAGGATGCCGCCGAGGACGAGGAATGCCCCCGCGCCGCCCAACACCTTCACCAGGAAGAGCACCGCTTGCTCGCCGCCCTCGGGCGGAATCCCGGCGAGGATCATCGCGAACGCGGTCATCAGGAAGCCGCTCGCACCGCACACGAGCGCCACCGGCCGCCCACCCGGCACCCGTCCAGCTGCGCTTTCCGTGGACGGCGATCCTGCCGCCGATTTCTGTACCACGCCGAACTGCAGGATCAAACTGAGGAAGAGATACAGATACGGGATGAAGTACAGAAGGATCTGCGTGTCGAGCAGAATCAGATAGGCCCGCTCCACCGTCGTGCCCTTCCCCAGGAGCGAGATGCCTAACAGAATGCTCGCGAGCACGGCGGGCACGAGCATAGCCACGTAGGGCGTTCCGTACTTCGGGTGCAGCGTGCCGAACGCGCGCGGGAAGTACCGGTCGAGTCCGATCACGAACGCGACCCGCGCCGGCCCAACGAGCCAGGCGCCGACGCCTCCGATGTTCCCGATGGTATAGAACGCCGCGGCCACCGCGCCCATCCACGCGAGTCCAGTCCCCAAGCGTGCGGCGCCGATCGAGATGCCCTGGATGAACCCCGCGGTCAGGTTCACCTGATCGCTCGGTACCAACCACAACATCGCGCCCGAGCCAAGCAGATACGCCGCCGCGATCAGTGGAGCCGCGATGAGCACCGAACGCGGCATGGTGCGCGCGGCGTCGTGCACTTCGTCGCCCATCGCCGACGACAGCTCGAGTCCGCTGAACGCAAACGCGATCGACGCCCACAGATTGAGCGACGCCAGGTTGTCGAGGTGCGGCGTGAGCGACGCGCGCGTGAGCGCATTCGCCGGCGGACCGGTGAGCGCTGCCGCCACCCCGACGATCACGAGCAGTGTCGCCGGGATGTAGGTGCCTAACGCACCGACGTTCTGCAGCCACTTCCCCCGGCCCGCGCCGGCGACGTTCACCGCCACCGCGACCCACAACGCGATGAGCGTGGCGGTGAGCACGTACGCGCGATTGTCCGCCAACCCGCTCTCGCCTTTGCCGATGACCCACGTCGCGATGACGGCCGTCGAGATCAACAGGTTCGGGTAGTACAGGACGTTGTTGATCCAGTAGCACCACCCGCACAGGAAGCCGTGGCCTTCGCCTAACGTCTCGCGCGTCCAGGTGTAGATGCCGCCTTCGCTCGGGAACCGCGCCGAGAGCGCGAGCACCGCCAGGCCCTGCGGGATGAAGAAGAACGCCGCCGCGAGAATCCACAGCGCAAGCGTGCCCGGTCCGGCCTTCGCCGCGGTGGCGAGCCATCGGAGCCCGATTACCGCCACCATGTTGAACAACACGACGTCGCGGAGGCCGAGGACGCGCGGCGGACGCGCGTGCACCGCCTCTGTGGCCTCAGCCATCGTGGTCATCATGAAGTGCGATGTGAAGAGTGAGCGGTCGTGAACGTCGAGCGAAACAAGTTGGTACGATGCGAAGGCGATTGATCCGCATCACGGAGGCTGCTTGTCGTATCGTCCTCCATGATCCCTTGCTCATTTCCTCTGCCGAGCGAGAGATTATGGTCATGCCACGCGCGAGTGAGGCCTGGACGGCCGACGCTGTTCGAGCCCTTCCGGACGACGGCAACCGCTACGAGCTCATCGACGGTGAGCTCGTCGTGACGCCGGCACCTCGATATACCCATCAGCGGGCCGTGCTTCGACTGCTACGGCTCTTTGACCCCTGGCTAGGTCAGACCGGCGCGTTCGAGGTACTGATGTCGCCCGCGGACATTTCGCTGGGCGAAGACGAGATTCTGCAGCCGGACCTCTTCGTGTATGCAACGGCCGATGCACAACCAATTCACGAGTGGCGGGACATTACACGGCTGATCCTCGTCATAGAAGTGCTGTCTCCGACTACGGCGCGTTACGACCGCCAACTGAAGCGCCGGCGATACCAGCGCGCCGGAGTGCCGGAATACTGGATCGTCGATCTCGATGGACGCGTGGTCGAGCGGTGGCGACCTAACGATCAACGGCCTGAAGTCCTTACGGACCGCCTGGAGTGGACGCCCAATCCCGCGCAGATCGCCCAGCTGGAGATCGACCTGCCGTCTTTCTTTACCGGCGTACTCGGCAATGCCTAACAGTGAGAACCGGGAAGGGGATGCCTGCCCGCGCCCGATGGTCAGGCGAGGGACTCTGCCTTTCGCGTGGCGACCACCGGCGCCGATCCGAGCGCGCCCTCCCCTTCCCACCGCGCCATCACCGCCGACGCCAGACAGTTTCCAACGACGTTGATCGATGTCCGCGCCATATCCATGAGCGCGTCCACACCCACGATCACCGCCACACCCTGCAATGGCAGTCCGAATGTCGCCAGCGCGCCGGATAGAATGACCAGACCCGCGCGCGGCACGCCGGCCACGCCTTTGCTCGTCAACATCAACGTCAGCATCATGAGCAGCTGGCTCCCCAGACTCATCGGGACGCCGGCAGCCTGCGCCACGAACACGGACGCCACTGCCAGATAGAGCGTGCTG
>DASVAC010000166.1:0-2061 GCA_036376535.1 Gemmatimonadaceae bacterium
CGTCGGGTCTATGCGTTCGGGTTGGTCGGACGGAGCGTTGCGGCGGGTAGGTTCATCTGATCTCCCATTGGTAATGAGTGGAACCGAGCTGGGGGGCCGGTTGGGAAACGCCTTGGTTCCGCGGTGCGGAACCCTCCCAGCGTGGTGAAATATAGCGTATTAACCGGGGGAAGCGCTTCCCCAAGGCGCCGCCAGGCGCCGCTTCCCTGTTCTATAGTTCTTCCATGTCCCTGGACATCCGCACGACCACCGAGCTCGACGCGCTCAACGCGCGCGTGCGAAGCGAAAGTTCCTTCGTCGACCAGATGAGGGACGAGCTCGGCGGCGTCGTGATCGGCCAGCGCGCGATGCTCGATCGCTTGCTCGTTGGGCTGCTGGCGGATGGACACGTGTTGCTCGAGGGCGTGCCCGGGTTGGCGAAGACCTTGGCCGTGCGCGCGCTTGCGGCGTCGATCGACGCGTCGTTCCGTCGCGTGCAATTCACGCCCGACCTCCTGCCCGCCGATCTCGTCGGCACCATGATCTATGACCAACGGAGCGGCGGATTCAGCGTGCAGCAAGGGCCGATCTTCGCCAACATCATCCTCGCCGACGAGATCAACCGCGCGCCCGCGAAAGTGCAGAGCGCGTTGCTCGAGGCGATGCAGGAGAAGCAGGTGACGATCGGGGGCGTCACGTATCCGCTCGAGGAGCCGTTCCTCGTGCTCGCGACGCAGAATCCGATCGAGCAGGAAGGCACGTATCCGCTGCCCGAGGCGCAGGTCGACCGGTTCATGATGAAGCTGCTCGTCACGTATCCGGCGCGCGACGAAGAGAGCGCGATGCTCGACCGGATGACCGGCGGCGCCGTACCCGTCGTGCGACCGGTGGTGGACGCCGAACGCATTCTCATCGCGCGGCGCATGGTGGACGAGATCTATCTCGACCCGCGCGCGCGCGAGTACGCGCTCGACGTGGTGCGCGCCACGCGCGATCCCGCGGCGGCCGGTCTGGCTCCGTTAGCACCGTTGGTCGCGTACGGAGCGAGTCCGCGCGCGGCGATCGCCTTGGTGCGCGCGGCCAAGGCACAGGCCTTTCTCGATGGACGCGGCTACGTCGCGCCATCGGACCTCAAGACGCTCGCGCACGACGTGCTGCGCCACCGCGTCATTCTCACCTACGAGGCGGACGCCGAGAGCGTGACGGCCGATCAAGTCCTCGACCGCATCCTCGACGCCCTGCGCGTGCCGTGAGTCTCCCTGACGTCCTGCGACAGGTTCGCCAGCTCGAGATCCGGAGCCGGCGACTGGTGCAGGATGTGCTGGCTGGGGAGTACTCGAGCGTGTTCAAGGGCCGCGGCGTGGAGTTCGCCGACGTGCGGCCGTACCTGCCCGGCGACGACGTGCGCACGATCGACTGGCGCGTCACCGCGCGCACGGGCGCCCCTTACGTTAGGCGGTACACCGAGGAGCGCGAGCTCACGGTGCTGTTTCTGATCGACCACAGCGCGTCCGACGCGTTCGGCACGCGGCGGCGCACGAAGGCCGAGTTGGCCACCGAGGTGAGTGCCGTGCTCGCGCTGGCCGCCGTGCGCAACAACGACCGCGTGGGCGCGATCCTGTTCTCCGATCGCGTGGAGCAGTTCGTCGCGCCGGCCAAGGGCAAGCGGCACGTGCTGCGCGTCATTCGCGAAATGGTGTCGTTCGAGCCGCGCGGGAAAGGGACCGATCTGCCCGCGGCGTTCGAGTTCGCGATGCGGATTCTCAAGCGCCGCGCCGTCGTGTTCGTGTTCTCCGACTGGATGGCGAGCGAATACGACCGTGCGCTCGAGATGGTGGCGCGGCGGCACGACACGATCGGCGTGCACCTGGTCGACGAGCGCGACGTGCAGCTCCCCGACGTGGGACTCGTCGCGCTCCGGGATCCGGAGCGCGACGAGTGGCGGTGGGTGGACAGCGCGCGCGGCGACGTCCGCGACGCGTTCGGCCGCGCCGCGGCCGCACGCGACGCGGCCGTCGCCCGTCGGTTGCGCACCGCCGGCGCCGACCTGATCCGGCTGCGCACGGCCGAGGGCTACGTCGC
>DASVAC010000167.1:0-4432 GCA_036376535.1 Gemmatimonadaceae bacterium
CGCGTGACGTCGCTCAGAATGCGAATGGCGAGGCCCGGACCCGGAAAAGGATGGCGCCCAACCATTTCTTCGGGAAGGCCTAGCTCCCGGCCCACCTGGCGCACCTCGTCCTTGAACAACTCGCGCAGCGGCTCGATCAACGTGAACGACATGCCCGGCTTGAGGCCGCCCACGTTGTGGTGCGTCTTGATGGTCACCGACGGGCCGCCCCGCGGCGAGATCGATTCGATCACGTCCGGATAGAGCGTGCCCTGCACGAGGAACTCCACGCCCCCGCCCACCTGCGCCGCGGCGTCCTCGAACACGTCGATGAATGTATGGCCGATGCGGCGGCGCTTCTCCTCCGGGTCCTCGACGCCGGCCAGCTCCGTTAGGAACCGGTCGGCGGCGTCCACCGTGACCAGGTCGATCCCCAAGTTCGCGCGGAACGTGCGCTCCACCTGCTCGCGCTCGTGGAGCCGCAGCAGGCCGTGATCGACGAAGATGCACGTCAGCCGGTCGCCGATCGCGCGGTGCACGAGGGCGGCGGCCACGGACGAATCCACACCACCCGAGAGTCCGCAGATCGCGCGCGCGGAACCGACGCGTTCGCGGATCCGCGCCACTTCGTCCTCGATGAAGGCTCCCGTGGTCCAACCGGGCTCGGCCTTGCACTCGTTGAAGAGGAAATTCGCGATGATCTCGCCGCCGCGCGGCGTGTGCTGCACCTCGGGGTGGAACAGCACGCCCGAGATGGGGCGCGAGCGGTGGCGGATGCCGGCGATCGGCGCGTTGGCGCTGCGCGCGATCACCTCGAAGTCAGGCGGCGGCGTCTCGACGTAGTCGCCGTGGCTCGCCCAGACGGTGATGGATTCGCCGGGCGTGAATCCGGCGAACACGCCCTCGGGCTTCACGACCTCGAGCTCCGCGCGGCCGTACTCGCGGCGGCCGGCGCGCGACACCCCGCCGCCCTCCAATTGGGCGATGAGCATCATGCCGTAGCAGATGCCCAACACGGGCGCGATGTCGAGCAATGCCGGGTCGGCGGTGGGCACGTCGTCGCCGTACACGGAGGCTGGACCGCCGCTCAGGATGATGCCGGTGGGATGCCAGTCGCGGATCCACTGCAGCGTGCGCGTGGGCGGATGGATCTCGCAGTACACGCGCGCCTCGCGGATGCGGCGCGCGATGAGCTGGGTGAATTGCGACCCGTAGTCGAGAATCAGAATGCGCGAAGCGCCGGGCTGCGTCATGGCCTAACGGAACGGGTTACCACCGCCACTGCTCGCCCTCGAGCGTGATGAACGTGACCGCTTTGGTGTCCAGGTCGAGCAGCGCGGCGCCCGGCGTCCCGTACAACCAGCCGCACGCCTCGCCGGGATTGAGGAGCAGCGTGTCGCCGGTGACATCGCGGCGGCATTTGTGCGTGTAGCCGTGGATCACCACGGAGTGGCCGCTCACGGAGCGATCGCCCACGTCGCCGATGTCGTGCACGAGCAGGATGCGCGAGCCGTTCACCTCGACGCTGTGCGGGCCCTCGTACAGCTCGGTGCCCATGCCCTTTGCCGCTTCCGCGCGCAGGCCCTCGCGGTCGCCGTCGTTGCGGCCGTACACGCCGGCCAGCGCGAGATTCGCCGCGATGATGGGACGCAGCGACCACGATGCGCAGAAGTCGCCGGCGTGGAGGACGAGGCCCACGCCTGCCTCACGGAACCGCTTGGTGAATTCGGCGATCGCCGGCAGGCGATCGTGAGTGTCCGCCAGCACGCCGACGAGCATCAGGCTGTCCTCCACGAAGGGTGGGCCGTCTCGTGCCGCACCAGGTCCTCGTACTGCTCGCGCGCCGTGACCACGGCGAAGCGGTCGCCATCCACCAGCACCTCGGCCGCCCGCGGCCGCGCGTTGTAGTTGGACGACATGGCGAATCCGTAGGCGCCGGCAGAGCGAATGGCGAGCAGGTCGCCGGGCCGCACGTCATCCACCTCTCGGCCTAACGCAAAGAAATCGCCGCTCTCGCACACGGGACCGACGATGTCGGCGCGGGTCCGGCCGCCGCGCGGCCTCACGGAATCGATGCGGTGGTACGCGTTGTAGTGCGACGGGCGCAGCAGGTCGTTCATGCCCGCGTCCGTGATCACGAACTCGCGGCCCCCGCCCTCCTTGCGATACAACACGCGCGTGAGCAGCACGCCCGCGTTGCCCACCAGGTAGCGCCCGGGCTCGATGAGCAGCTTGAGTCCCGACGCCGCCGCGTGCGGCAGCACGGTCGCTGCATACGACTCGAGATCGATCGGATCTTCGCTGTCGTATGTCACGGCGAGGCCGCCGCCGATGTCGAGATAGCGCAGGTCGGGCGCGCCGGCGGCGCGCAGATCATCGATCAGCTCGAGCAGGCGCAGCATGCCATCGCGATATGGGTCCACGCTCGACACCTGCGACCCGATGTGCATGTCGAGACCGAGCAGCCGTGTGTGGGGCAGCGAGAAGGCGAGGCGCCCAACGGCGAGCGCGTCGCCGTAGGGCACGCCGAACTTGTCGCCGCGCTCGCCGGTCCGCGTGTAGTGGTGCGGCGTGTCCACCGAGACCTCGGGATTCACGCGCAGCGCGACCGGCGCCGTGAGGTGCATCTCGCCCGCGACGCGGTCGAGCAGCCGGAGCTCGCCCTCCGACTCGACGTTGAACAGCAGGATCCCGGCGGCCAGCGCCTCGCGCAACTCGCGCTCCGTTTTGCCGACGCCGCTGAACACGATGTCGGGGCCCGTTAGGCCGGCCTTCCGGGCGCGGTACAGCTCGCCGCCCGACACGATGTCGACGCCCGCTCCTAACGAGTGCAGCAGCGCGAGCACCGCGAGATTCGCATTCGCTTTCACGCTGTAGTGCAGGCGGTGCGGCACGGGCGAGAGCGCGCGGTCGAGCCGCGTGTACGCGTCGCGGATCGCGCCGGCGCTGTACACGAACACCGGCGTCCCTACGTCGCGCGCGATCGTCTCGAGCGAGACGCCCTCGCAGGCCAGCGCGCCGTCGGCCGGCGCGAACCCGGTGGTCAATACGCTTTCGCCCACACGGCCTCGCTGATAGACGGACGGCCGCACTTGAGACACAAGCGCGGCGCTTCGGGTGATCGAAACTCCTCGTCGGGCAGCACGCGGATCGTGGCCTTGGTTTCTTCCTTGATCGCTGCTTCGCACGCGCCGTCGCCGCACCATCCCGCGTAGACGAACGCGCCGTCGCCGTCCATCACTTCGCGGAATGTGTCGTACGTGATGCCGCCGCGGATCGAGTGCGCCTCGCGCCGCGTGCGCGCCACGGTGAGCATCTCGTCCTGGATCGTGACGAGCAACGCTTCGAGCTCGCTCGCGAGATGGTCCAACGCAACGGGCTGCTTGGCCTTCGTGTCGCGCCTAACGAGCACGGCCTGCGACCTGTCCAGATCTCTTGGCCCAAGCTCAATGCGCACGGGCACGCCGCGCATCTCCCATTCGTAGTATTTGGCGCCTGGCTTCATCGTATCGCGCGCATCCACGTGGACACGCACGCGACCCGCGAGCTCGGAGCGCAGCGCGTGCGCGGCGCCAAGTACGCGCGATTTTTCTTCGTCCGAGCGCCAGATCGGGACCACCACCGCTTCCGTGGTCGCGAGCTTGGGCGGCACGCGAAGTCCCGCATCATCGCCGTGCGTCATGACGAGTCCGCCGATGAGGCGCGTCGACGCGCCCCAGCTCGTGTTCCAGGCGAAGTCGGTGCCGCCGCCTTCCGTCTGGAACGTGAGGTCGAACACCTTCGCGAAGTTCTGTCCCAGATTGTGCGACGTCGCGGCCTGCAGCGCCTTGTTGTCCTGCATCATCGCCTCACACGCGTACGTGCGCAACGCGCCCGCAAAGCGCTCCGCGTCGGTCTTGCGGCCGGTGACCACCGGCATCGCCATGAAGGTTTCCATGAACGTGCGATAAATGCCTAACATTTGCCGAGCTTCGGCTTCTGCTTCGTCGTGCGTGGCGTGCGCGGTGTGCCCTTCCTGCCAGAGGAACTCGAGCGTGCGCAGGAAGAGGCGCGTGCGCATTTCCCAGCGCACGACGTTGCACCACTGGTTGATGAGAAGCGGGAGGTCGCGATAGCTCTGCACCCATTTGGCGAACATCGCGTAGATGATCGTCTCGGACGTTGGGCGAACCACCAACGGCTCTTCGAGCTCCTTGCCGCCGCCGTGCGTCACCACCGCCGTCTCGGGCGCGAAGCCCTCGACGTGTTGGGCCTCCCGGTGGAGAAAGCTCTCGGGGATGAAGAGCGGAAAGTACGCGTTGCGGTGGCCCGTGGCCTTGAACATGTCATCGAGCGCGCGCTGCATGCGCTCCCAGATGCCATAGCCCTCGGGGCGGATGACCATGCACCCGCGCACCGGCGAGTAGTCGGCGAGCTCGGCCCGCAGCACGACGTCGTTGTACCAGGCGCTGAA
>DASVAC010000168.1:0-5335 GCA_036376535.1 Gemmatimonadaceae bacterium
CAAGCGGTGATCGGCGCGGACAACTACGGGGAAGCCGGCGCGATCGATTATTACGGGCGCGCGTTAGGCCTGCCTAACGCCATTTGCGGCTGCGGCTCGTATTGGTTCTTCGGCCCCGGATCGAAACCGGGCACGGTCCTCGTCACCATCGGCACGCGGGCCGCGGACCTGCGCCTGTTCTATGGCACGGTCACGCCGGCGGGCCGCCTCGTCGACACGCTGGCGGTGCCGGAAGAGCAGGACGTCCCGCTGTTCGTGTCGACCCAGCCTGTGACGACGCTCCAGGCACTGTGGCCGAGGTTGGATCCGCGACGCCGGACAGCGACCGGGGCGATCGCGATTCGCGATACGCGCTCGCACTAAGGAATAGCGAGGAAAACGGAAGCGAGCGTGAGCCGTGCGGTATCTGGCATCGAAAAAAAAAGGTTCTTCAGGAATTTCCGGGAAGAGGCAGCGCGTGTCAGACAGCGGACACGCGAGCACGACTGAGCTCTCGTGAATCCGCCTCCGCGAATGATGAGCGTCTCACGACTGTGCGCGCGGACAAGGCCGGACACGAACGGGCACGACAAGAACGTGTTGTTTGGTTTCGAGCGCTGCCATCTCGAGCAGTTACCAAGACAGTCCGCCTTGTCCGCCGTTGTCCGGGTGTGTCCGCTCTCAACTCGTCGATGCTTGTCAGACAGTGGAGGCGGACCCGCAGCCGTTGATCGATGCCATGGCGATATCCTCCTCTGCGCGGAGGAGAGTACGGTGGCTCATTGTTTGGCGAGGTGCTTTTTAACAACAAAACACTTCTCTCGCCCGTTAGGCAACGCCCCATCCTCCGCGCAGAACGATCACGTTCGTTATCCCTTGTTTCACTTTTGTTGTCCTTTCAAGCCGTTGCTGTTCTTGTTCACGGAACCCAAGAGCAGCTAACGGTCAACGGCCCGGACACCCGATTGGGTCGTACGCCTGCACGGTGCCGTTAGGAATTTCCTGGCCATTCACGATCAGGGTGTTCCCGAACCCATCGGGATTGCCGAACCACGCGGTGCTCCAATCCGGATCGCCAGTGATGGTCAACCGGAACGTGGAATTCTGCAGAAACGGTTGCGGCTTGGGCGACACACCGAGCGTCTGCACGTGCCGCGAGAACGAAACGAGCAAGCCGGTCTCGCAGCTTTGTTGAATCACGTTGCCGTCGAGCGTCGCGTCGATGTCTCCGCGCAGGGCCGTATTTATTACCGGGAACGCCGCGTGGATGATGATCCCGAACCGGTTGTCGACCAGCAGGTTGTCGCGCACGATGGCGTGCATCGTGGTCGTCACGTTAGGCCCGGACACGCCAAGAGCGTCCAGCCGGATGCCGACGCCGACCGGCGTCCGGTTGTGATCGCTGATGTAGTTGTTCTCCAAGTCGACAAACGTCTCGGCGGTGGCGGGTAGGACGAACGGCTCGATGCCGCTCGGGACGCCGAGCCCAACGGGACCATCTACCGTGATGCCAGGAATGCCGCCGGCGAGGAGCCGGTTCCCTTCGCCTCGATAGTTCCCGGGTCCGGCGAAGCAGATGTCGCAGGTGCCTGCCGTGCCGCTGAGATGATTTTGGAGCACGTCGCCGCTCAGGCCGCGGAGGTCGATCGACTCGGTGAAGCCTCCCTCGAACCGGTTGCCCTGGATCGTTAGGCCAGTCGTGCGCAATCCGAGGATCGCCTGACCGCCCGCGTCGACTGCGGGGTCGTGCCCCGACTGGAAGACGAATCCCTCGATCACGAGGCCGTTGCCGGCGGAGCCATTCGGATGCGCGTTGTCGATGATGATAGGAATGGAGACGCCGTTGAGGACGGGCATCGGTTCGACGGGTGCAAGCGTGCTGACAGCAGGACCGACGCCATCGCCGGTAGCGCGACCCGCGTCGTCGAGGCCCATCACCAGGGCACCCTGCAGCGTGATGTCGGGTACGTCGACGATCATCGGGAACTGCTCGATGTCGCCCGAGGCGGTCGTTAGCGCGGTGCCACGGTACGTACCATCGGCGACGACGATCGTGATGCGGCAGGACCCCGACGCCAGCTCGCCGCGCGCCATGCGGTCCGCGCGGGCGGCGCTCAGGGCATCGCCAATGCGGCCGAAGTGGATGCCGTCGGCCGGTTGGTCGGGTGCGTGACTAACGAGCAGCGTGGTGATGTAGTCGCCATGGGCGAGGTGCGCGGCGAGCGCCTGCGTCGGGATATGGATAATCGTGTCGGCGATTCCAGGCTTGTGGCAGACCGCCACCGTACCGTAAGGCGCTAACGCATCGTCAATGGGCCGACGCGCGTTGCTGGTCGGCACGTCCGATGTGCAGGCGGCCAGCCCGAGGGCGAAACAGGCCAGCCCGAAGACGGGGCACCGAAGGTTGGGCATCATTCCAGATTCTCCTCTCGCAAGGGGATGTCGCAGCGGGGTGGAGGATCGTATGTTCAAGCCGTCCACGATCTGTCACCATCGCGTCCTCTGGCCGTCCCCATGATCGACTTGCGGGTCCTCGGTGCGCTGGAGGTGGGTGCGGGCCGTCCCAATGGGACACGGCACCTGGTCACGCAGCCCAAGCGGCTGGCGTTGCTGGTCTACCTCGCGCTGGCCGAGCCGTCGGGGTTTCACGCGCGTGACCGTCTGCTCGCGCTGCTCTGGCCCGAGGCCGATGATCGCTCCTCGCGCCATTCACTCCGCAACGCGCTCCACGCGTTGAGGCAGGCGTTAGGCGACGATGCGATCGTCACCCGAGGCGACGCGTTCGTCGGCTTGAATTTCGAGCTGGTGCGGTGCGACGCGCTCGAGCTGCGCGCGCACGTGGCAGCGGGCCGGTTGGACGACGCGCTGACGCTCTGGAAGGGTGAGGTGCTGCCCGGATTCCACGTCTCGGATGTGCCGGAATTCGAGCGATGGTTGGAGCAACAGCGTGAGGACCTGCTGCACGCGGTGCGCGCAGCGGCGTGGAAGCGAAGCGCGGCGCTCGCGGGTGCGGGACGAGCGGAGTTGGACGCGACGCGCTTTGCGTACCGGCTCGACCCCGGAGACGAGCCCGGCGCGCGGCGGTTCATGCGTCTCCTCGCTGCGGCGGGCGATCGTGCCGGGGCGCTGCAGGTCTATCAGGATCTCACGGCGTTCTTCGCGCGAGAGTTGGAAGCCGAGCCGTCCGCCGAGACGCGACGGCTCGCGGCGGACGTGCGGTCGCGCGCTCCCGACGAGCCGGTGCGCGCGCCGGTGCCCGCGACCGTCCCGGCCTCCGAGCCGATGGGCGCCAGTGAGCCCGCGGCGGATGACGCACCGGTTGCGAGTCGGTCCGAGCGTCGCACGCGCCGCGTGCTCGCGTTAGGCAGTATCGGCCTTGCGGCGCTGGCGGTCTTTCTGTATCTGGCGCGCAATTCGTTGCCGGCATCGACGGCGCAGTCCCAGGCGGCCCGCGCCGTCCTGCGCCTGCCCGCACGCGATCGCGCCGACACGTCCGCGTACAGCTCCTACCTTCGCGGCCTAACGCTGCGATTCCAGTTTCGGTTCATGGCATCGCGCGACACGTTCGAGTCGCTCGTCGATCGGAAGCCTTTGTACGTGCCGGGGCTCTACGGGTTGTCGCAGGCCTACATCTTCACCGCCCTCAACGACCTCACCGATCCCGATGAAACGTGGCCGAAGATCGACGTGACGGCGAGACGTGCGCTGGCGCTCGACACCACGGCCGCCAGCGCATGGCTCGCGTTGGCCGCCGAGGACATGTACTGGCATCTCGACCTGCCGCGAGCACAGGCGAGTATTGCACGCGCTCGCGCGATCGACGCAGTCGATCCGGACGTCGCGGGCATCCAGTCGGTCTGGTTCCAGTTCTCCGGCGAGATGGATAGCGCAATCGCCGAAGCGCGGCTCGCGCACCAGATCGATCCGTTGAGTCCGCTCTTTGCCCGCCTCGTGGCACAGACCCTTTTCTTCGCTCGGCACTACGAGGAATCGCGGAAGATCTTCACGCAAATGGTGCGCGACGATGCGACTTGGACGCGCGGGTACACTGACCTCGCCCAACTGTACAGCGCGATGGGTCGTCCGCGCGATGCGGTAGGCTGGCTTCGCCGAGCGAGAGCGGCGGCGGGGGACTCCGCGGGTGCGGCGGCGCTTCCGGACGCCTCATCCGATACAGAGGCGAGCCGGTTGCTTGCCGCCGACGCCCGGCGCACGATCGCGCGACTGGATCGCGCGGCGCGGAACGGGGAGCGGGCGCCCGCGTCTCGATACGCCGTGACGTACGCGACGTTGGGCGACACGGCGTCGACGCTCAACTGGCTCGACTCCATCGTCGCGCGCCACGACAGCTATCTGCACGCGGTACGGGTGGACCCGGTCTTCGACTTCGTTAGGCGGCTGCCGCGGTACCAGGCGTGGGACCGCGCGTCCGGGTTGCCGCCCCTCGCGCGATCGGCGCACCGCTGACGCCATTCGAGGAGTAGAAGCGCTTGCCGGCACTTGCGTCAAGACTTTCAGGTGCATGGCATGGGGAATGGCGACCTCAAGCACACCCTCGCCGCGCAACGCGTTAGTCACGACGCTCGGCAACTGCTGTGGCGCGGTCACAACGTGATCACGTGCCCCGCGCCCGCACGCGACCCCGTGCCAGCTCATCGCGTTCGGTCCGACCGACTACGCGTGGTGGCCCTCGTGGGCAAGCAGCTGCCTGGGGTGGCCGCCGAGCAATAAACGCCCAGCAAACGCTGAGGAAACGGATTCGACACAGACTGTTGCTCGCGCTACCGTCATTGCCCACGAACTATTCGGTATCAATCCGCACGTGTGTCGGTAAGGCCATGATCACTCTTCGTTCACGCGCGCTCGGGTTCACCGTTGTCGTCGCGTTTGCTGTCGGCGGCAGTGCGCGTCCCGCAAGCGGTCAATTCGGCATCGTCTCCTTCGCGAACTCGGGCGCTCCCACCGCCCAGCCAGCGTTTCTCCGTGGCCTGGCACTGCTGCACGACTTCCAATATCCGGAAGCGGCCGCCGCGTTTCGGGCAGCGCAGAAAGTCGATCCGGGATTCGCCATGGCATACTGGGGCGAGGCGATGACGTACAACCATGGCGTCTGGCGCGAGCAGGACTCCGTCGCCGCTCGCGCCGTGCTCGCGCGGCTCGGCGCCACCGCAGCCGAGCGGTTAGCGAAAGCGCCGACGGCGCGCGAGAAGGACTACCTGCGCACCCTCGACGCCTTGTACTTCAGTGCGGGGACGAAGCCCGCGCGCGACAGCGCGTACGCGCGTGCCGCCGAGCAGCTGGCCAAGAAATATCCCGACGACGTCGACGCGCAGCTCTTTTATGCGTTGTCGCTGCT
>DASVAC010000169.1:0-80274 GCA_036376535.1 Gemmatimonadaceae bacterium
GTCCGCGTCGAGCTCGGCGTCCTTGCGATCGGAGTGGGCGAGCTCGATCCCGCAGCGCTCGAGCGCTTCTTCGTCTGGTGCGAATCGGAAGGCTCGCTTGCCGACCGACCGGCCTTGCTGTGGGTCGGTCGGACGCTGACCGGTATGATCGTCGCCGCAGTGCTCCTACAGGCAGCGTCGCTTCTCGGTCACCCCTGGTGGTTAGCCGTCGTGCTGGTCGCGCGCTTGTTCCGTGTGGCTGTTCGCCGGCGCGCAAAAGATAGCAGCGCGATCCCGGGCATTTCGTTCACTGCGTTAGGCGGCCACCGGGCCATGCTCGCTGCCATTGCGGGCGCGACGTTCGAGACGCCTCGCCTCGCCGCGCTCGCCGCTGCGCTCCGCGAAGCGCCCGGCGCCGCCGCGGCCCTTGGCCGCGTCGAGCGCATCGCCGCATGGGCTGAGGTGCGCCAGTCGCCCATGCTCCATTTCGCGCTCGACTGGTTGCTCTTATGGGACCTCCACGTCGGCGCAGCGTTCGATACCTGGAAACGAACCGCAGGGCGTCACGTACGCGGTTGGCTCGGCACGCTTGGCGAGTTCGAGGCTCTCACTGCGCTTTCGACTCTCGCCCACGACCAACCACAGTGGACCTTCCCCGACGTTCACGACGACGACCCCGTGTCGCTCGAGGCCGCGGATCTCGGGCATCCCCTCATCGCCGATGCCCAACGCGTCGCCAACGACGTCACCGTTGGTCCGCCCGGTACGTTCCTCCTCATCACCGGATCGAACATGTCGGGCAAGAGTACGTTGCTGCGCGCCATCGGCGTCAACTGCGTGCTCGCACAAGCAGGCGGTCCAGTGTGCGCCTCTCGATACCGCTCGCGCACCGTGCGCGTGTTTGCTAGCATGCGCATCGAAGACTCACTCGCCAACGGCGTCTCGCTCTTCATGGCCGAGCTTCGCCGTCTCAAGAGCGTTGTCGACGCCGCACGCACACAGGCGTCTGGACAACCACCCGTCCTCTATCTGTTCGACGAGATGTTGCACGGCACGAACTCGTCGGAGCGACGCGTTGCTGCACGCATCGTCCTGGAACATCTTCTCGAGGCCGGTGCGATCGGAGCTGTGACGTCGCATGACCTCTCAGTTGCTTCAGCGGAGCCAATCCAGAGTGCAGCACGCTGCGTGTCGTTTGCCGATTCGATCGACCGGACAAGCGGAATACCCGTGCTGCACTTCGACTACCGGCTGCGCGCAGGCCTCGCGACGTCGACGAACGCTCTCGCGCTGCTCGACCTCGTTGGGCTCGGGCCCGATCCAGCGTGAGCAGCATCGCGCCAGTACTGGCGCACCACTAACATTCCGTTAACTGCATCCCGCTATGCGCACACTCTTCCTCTCGTTCTTCATTGCCGGCCTCCTGCTCGGCGTCATCAGCATGATCGCCGGCATTGATCGCGAGCAAAGCCGTGGCCGCTGGGTGAAGTACTTGAACCTGCCGACGCTCGGTACTGCCGCGGTACTGTTCGGAATCGTCGGGTATCCTCTGGCCAAGTACACGTCGCTTCATCCGGGCGCTCTCGTGGCCATCGCGGCGGCCGCTGCTATCGCGGGAGGCGCCGGAATGGTCGGCATCATCGCGGGTTGGGCAGTACCAAGTGCGGCACGCGACGTACCGGACGAGCGCTACCTGCTCCAGGGACACCTGGCCCGCGTGACGCGATCAATCGAGGGATCGCAGGGTGGAGAGATCGCGTTCGAGGTCGAAGGCCGACGTCAGATAGCGACAGCGGCAAGCCTCGACGGAACGTCCATTGCCGTGGACGCTGATGTAGTGATCGAACGCGTCGAAAACGGCGTGGCCTACGTGGAGCGCTGGACCACGATCGCCAAGCAACTCGAGCTGCCGTCGTAGCCGGAACGAGTAGCAGCCAGGTCCATTTGCGCGCGCTTGCGCGCTCAGCCGGCACTCCGTATATGGTGCAATGACGAGGTGCGCCCCATGTCGGATGCGTTGGTCTTTGGGATCGTCTTCATTGCATTTGTCGTCCTACGCATCGTCGCGGCGACTGTTTTCTTCCTCTGTCTACTTCCGGACGGCGATCGCTGTCCGAACTGCGATACGCCCACGCTGCGCGTCCAGTCCCGCGGGTGGAACCTGCTCATGCCGTGGTTCCGCACGAGTTGGTGTTATGCGTGCAATTGGGAAGGTCTGCTCCGAAACGGTCCGCTCTCGCCGCAACCGGAAACGCAGGAGCACACGCGGCACGACGTGAAGACCTGACGCCCTATCGTCCGTCGCCGCGCCGACCGCCGACCCACACGCCTAACCACGCGGGCCAGTTGCCGCTCATTTCCATAAAATCGTCGTAGTAGACCAAGCCGGACGCTTCGAGCTGTTCGGTTAGCGCGATGATCGCATCGTCATCGTGGAGCGGGCCAATCGCGACGATGTCGCCCTCCACGCGGAACTCGTCCGGTGTGAGGGCAAATCGTTCGTCGATGGCGCTGCGCAGCAAGCCCGAACGCTCGAACGCGTCTTTGCGAACGAGCATGGTGGGCGCGTCCGGAGGAAGGGAAAGCGGCATAGTCCAAGTCTGTCGCGATCGCAGCGGCGTGTCCACTCGATAGGCTACGCCGTTGCACGGGCTGATTAGCTTTCACGCATGAGCGCGCACCCGGCCATCGCATCACCCTCGTCTACGACAACAGCCGAGCTGGATCTCGACGTCATCGTCGTTGGCGCCGGCCATGCGGGCACCGAGGCCGCTGTCGCCGCCGCACG
Organism: Gemmatimonadaceae bacterium; assembly: GCA_036376535.1. Classification (GTDB taxonomy): domain Bacteria; phylum Gemmatimonadota; class Gemmatimonadetes; order Gemmatimonadales; family Gemmatimonadaceae; genus JADGGM01. The sequence goes on from DASVAC010000169.1 coordinate 2,768, forward strand.
ACTCGGCGCGAAAGTGGGGCTCATCACCGCCGCGCTCGAAACGATCGGGCAGATGTCCTGCAATCCCGCGATCGGCGGCATTGCAAAGGGGACGGTCGCGCGAGAAGTCGACGCGCTCGGCGGCATCATGGGTCGCGCGACGGATCTGGCGATGCTGCAATTCCGCATGCTCAACCGGAGCAAGGGTCCCGCCGTCTGGGCGCCGCGAGCACAGTGCGACCGAGGACTCTATCGGCGCGCGGTCCGATCGCTGCTCGAGGCGCATCCGACGCTGCACACCATTCAGGGCACTGTCGCGCGTTTGTTGCTCGACGCGGACGCTCGCCGTGCGTTAGGCGTCGAGACGCTCGAGGGAAGGCGCTTCACGGCGCGCAGCATCGTCATCACTGCGGGGACGTTCCTGCGCGGTCGCATCCACATCGGCACCGACACCAAGCTGGCCGGCGGACGCGCCGGCGATGCGCCGGCCATTCATCTCGCGCAACAACTCGAGGAGCTCGGTCTCGAGGTCGCGCGATTCAAGACCGGCACGCCGCCACGTGTGGATGGACGGTCAGTCGACCTCTCCCGATTGCAGCGCCAGGACAGCGAAGTCGACGCGTTCGATTTCTTGTGGTCGCACTTTTGGGGCACGCCGCGGCGCGGCGATGCCGGCGCGAGACACCCGGCTCAGTTGCCGTGCTGGATCACGCATACCGGCGCCGAGGTGAAGCGGATTATCAGCGAGAACATCGACCGCTCGGCCATGTACGGCGGAGCGATCGCGTCGCGCGGCCCGAGATATTGTCCGAGTGTCGAGGACAAGATCGTGAAGTTTCCCGACGTCGAGCGCCACCAAGTTTTTCTGGAGCCCGAAGGACACGACACGGCAGAGCTGTACGTGAACGGTCTGTCGACGTCGCTGCCCGTCGATGTTCAGTTGCAGTTCCTGCACGCCGTCCCGGGCCTCGAGCACGCGCGCATGACGCGCGCCGGCTATGCAATCGAGTACGACTACTACCCGCCCGTGCAGCTCGATTCTGCATTGCAGCTCAAGGCGCTCGGTGGCGTATACCTCGCGGGTCAGATCAACGGCACGACCGGATACGAAGAGGCAGCGGCGCAAGGTGTCGTGGCCGGCATCAACGCGGCACTCGGCGCGCGCGGCGACGGTCCGTTCGTCCTCGGCCGGGAGACGTCGTACATCGGCGTCCTCATCGATGACCTGGTCACGCGCGGCGTGGACGAGCCGTACCGGCTGTTCACCTCGCGCTCGGAGTTTCGCCTAACGGTGCGGCAGGACAACGCACTGCGCCGCCTGTCGCCGCGGGCCATGGCGCTCGGGATGCTCTCGGAGCCGGAGATCGCCGCGGTCGAGCGCCGACTGGACGATGAGGATCGAGCGCTGCGTCTCGCCCGCGATACGAGCGCCGAGCCCGCGACCGTGGATCCGCTGCTGCGCGCGGCGGGCAGCGCCCCGCTCGCGCACGCGGTTCGTGTGGCCGAGCTGGCGAAGCGACACGGTGTGTCGCTGGATGCGCTGATGCGGTCGACGGGTATCCGCGGCGAGCTGTCGCCGGAAGCCGTGGCGTCGGCCGAGCTGGAGCTCAAGTATGCCGGGTACTTCGAGCGGGAGCGCGGGCAGGCATCGCGGCTGCAGCGGATGGGCGACTTTGCGTTAGGCGCGGACATCGTGTATGACGGCATGCGGTCGTTGTCCTTCGAGGCGCGCCAGAAGTTGGGCGCGATCCGTCCGCTGACGCTGGCGCAGGCCGCCCGCATTCCCGGCATCAGCCCGAGCGATCTGCAGAATCTGGTGCTCGAGGTGACGAAACGTCCCGTGTCGCGTGCGGCCGTGGCCGATGCGCGCGACGTGTCGGCGACCGCGGCCGACGTCTGAGTCGGGCCGCCTTATTTATACTCTTTCTGCATCTTAATAAGCCATTGCCGCCTGCGAAGCGGACTCATCACGGGAGGGTGCGATGCGAGTCGTTGCCTTGATGTTGGGGATTGCGATCGCGTGTCCGCTTCAGGCGCAGGACCTGAGCGCCGCGGACAGTATGCACGGGCGTGGGCCGACGATCACGGCGACAGGACACGGTGAGGCCCGCATCGCGCCGGATCGCGCGACGCTGTCGATCGGCGTGCAGACGAAGGCCGCCACGGCCGCGCAAGCGAGCGCGGACAACGCGAGCAAGCAGCGGGCGGTCGTCGACGCGCTCAAGTCGTTAGGCATCACCGACCAGCAGATCTCGACCGTCGAGTACAGCGTCTATCCGGAGAGCGCGCCGATGACGAACACCGAGCGCACGCCGCGGATCATCGGATACACGGTGTCCAACACGGTGCGCGTCGACGTGCAGAAGATCGATCGACTGGGCGCCATCATCGACGCCGCACTCGGCCACGGCGCCAACGCGATCAACTCGTTGGACTTCTCGTCGTCCAACGAAGATGATGCGCGGCGCGCGGCGTTAGCCCTTGCCGTCCAACGCGCGCGCGGGGACGCGGAGGCGATGGCGCGAGGCGCGGGCGGGCGGTTAGGCGATCTGGTCGACCTCACATCGGAGACCGGAGCGCGCCCGATTGCCTTCGGCGCTCGTATGTCGCTGGCGACCGGTGCGGCAACGCCGATCAGCCCGGGCAGCGAGACAGTGTCAGTCGACGTTGTAGGCCGTTGGCGCTATATGCCGTGACAAATGGCCGCAATGGCGCCTAACTAGCGCTTTACTGGTGCCTAGCTGGCGCTAAAAATGACTCGACCACCTGCAGGAGTTTCACGTGAAACATGGAGATTGTGCGCACCCCTTGTTTCACGTGAAACAGAAAGATGTCTTCCGTTCGACAATCACTGATTATATTGGCGGCGCGCGAAAGACTGTCTCCGACCCTTAGATGGACGGAAGCGACTGGTGGCTAGGGTCATCGCGATCGCCAATCAAAAAGGTGGCGTGGGTAAGACAACCACGGCCGTCAATCTCGCCGCGAGTCTCGCTGTAGCAGAGCAGCGAACCCTTCTCGTCGACGGCGACCCGCAAGGCAATGCGACGAGCGGCGTCGGTCTCGACGGTGAGCGCGTGCCGCGAACCGTGTACAACGCGCTCATCGGTGAGTGCTCACTGGCCGAGGTCATTCTCAGAAGCATCCAGTTCGCGCACCTCGACGTCGCGCCAGCAACGCCTGATCTGGCGGGCGCCGAGGTAGAGCTCGTTGATAGCCCGCGGCGAGAGCTGTCCATGCGCGACGCGATCTCACCGGTTCGATCGCGCTACGACTTCATTCTCATCGATTGCCCGCCGTCGCTCGGTCTTCTCACCGTGAACATGCTCGCGGCGGCGGATGCCATCCTGATACCGGTTCAGTGCGAGTACTACGCTCTCGAGGGACTCTCGCAGCTGCTGAACACCGTGCACATGATTCAGCGCGGCGTGAACACGGACCTCGCCATTGATGGCGTTTTGCTGACGATGTACGACGCGAGGCTCAACCTCTCGCGCCAGGTCGCGACGGACGCTCGCGAATACTTTGGTCCCAAGGTGTTCGACGCCGTCATCCCTCGAAATGTCCGGCTCGCCGAGGCGCCCAGCTTCGGGAAACCCATCATTCTGTACGACGTCGCCTCCGCTGGCGCGCAGGCGTATGTTAGCGTCGCCCGCGAACTGCTCGAGCGGTACCGCCGTAGCGGCGACTTCACTCCGGCTGCCCTGCTCGCCGAGCCACCGGCTCCGGACGTCGCAAGAGCAGATTGAGAAGGTCTGGAGATCTCGTCCTGCTTCCTCCTCGGACGAGGCGGTCGTATATCAAAATCCGAGGTTGACGTGATCGCATTCGAGGCCCCTCTCCCACATCCCCATCATGTCCACTGAAAAGCCCAGACGACTGGGCCGCGGGCTCGAAGCGCTGCTCGCAACCCGCCCGAGTGCAGCTGCCTCGGACGTCGCTGCGCGTCAGGCACTCCAGAAAATCGCGGTGTCCCGCATTCATCCCAATCCATACCAGCCGCGAGTCGAGTTCAAACCGAACGAGCTCGCCGAGCTCGAGGCGAGTCTCAAAGCGAATGGATTGCTGCAGCCCATTGTGGTGCGGCCGCGGCCTAACGGGGACGGCTTTGAGTTGATCGCCGGCGAGCGCCGACTTCGCGCCGCTACGCATATCGGCTGGGAGGAGATCCCGGCTGTGGTGAAGGACATCGACGACCGGATGCTTCTGACCTTGGCGCTGGTCGAGAATCTCCAGCGCTCAAACCTCAACCCGATCGAGGAGGCTCAGGGTTATCAGCGTCTGATCAGTGACTTTACATTAACGCAACAGCAGATCGCGGAGCTCGTCGGAAAGGATCGCACGACTGTCGCTAACATATTGCGACTATTGGCTTTACCGGAATCCGTGCGCCGCATCCTCCAAGACGGGCACATCACCCTCGGACATGCCCGAGCACTCCTCGCCATTTCCGACGAACGACAGCTCACGACCCTCGCCAACGAAATCGTCGCCCATGGCCTAACCGTTCGTGACGTCGAAGAGCGCGCACGAGCAGGTCAGACTCCACGAACCCGGCCACGTGCACGCCGAGGCGCAGCCAAGAGTGAAACACCTCCCGAAATTCGCCGCGCCGGCGAAGAGCTCCGTCGGCGTCTGCAAACCGACGTGTCGATTTCGCAACGCGACTCGGGACGTGGCGCAATCGAGATCGTCTTCTATTCCGCCGACGATCTTGATCGATTACTCGATCTCATTCTAGGAAGCCGACGAGACGCGATGTGACGAAAGAGCCCAGCGAAAAACTGTCTGGACGCGGGTACGGCAATATCTACACGCCGCACGCTGGGTCGATGATCATCCAGGTGCAGCGAGAAAGCGGGCTGGCCAATCGCACCATCATCCTAACGCAACGCCAGGTGCGTCTTCTCCGGCGCGGCGCCTACGCGGCCGGATCCATTTTCGCGATCGTCGTACTCAGTTGGTTCTTCCTGGCCACCCAAGCTGCGCGGGTTCCAGGACTGACCCGGCGAGTTCAAACACTCCAGCACGACGTCACACGCCTCGACACCCTCCAAGCGGCACTCACCGCGCTCGAGGGCAGGTTCCAACAAGTGCAGCACATGCTCGGCGCCTCGACGCCCCAGACTGGCGAAGCCGCCAGCACTGCCGCGGCCTCGACCGCCGCGGATACGGCCATCAATTCGATTCCGAGCCAGTGGCCACTTGCCGTCGCCGGCACCATCGTCCCGCGCGACGACACCGCTTCGTCGACGCGCGGAATGGACATCGAAGCGCCGTCGGGCACTGACGTTCGTGCCGCGGGCGCGGGTTCGGTCGTCGAGGTCAGTGTCGATTCTTCAGGCACCGCGACAGTTCGCATCGCGCATCGCGACGGCTATGAAACCACGTACGCCGATGTGCGCAATTTGCGCGTGTCCCTGAAGAGTCACGTGGCCGCCGGCGCCGTGATCGGTGTGGTAGGCAGCCAAACCAGTACCCTTCCCGCGCATCTTCATTTCGAAGTGCATCACAACGGCTCGAGCGTCGATCCCATGTCGCTCATGAAACAAGGACCATCGAATGGCGATCTTCAATAAGGACGCGCGCGCAGCGGATGAAACGCGAAGCCCCGCATCCGGCGGGACCTCGTCGCTGTCCATCATCGCCGCGGGTACGAGAATCGACGGCGACATCGAGACCGAGGGCGTCATTCGCGTCGAAGGACGCGTCGAAGGATCGATTCACGCCGGACGCCAGGTTCTGATCGGTCGCCAGGGTGAGGTGCACGGCGACATTACGACGCGCGAGGCCGTGGTTGGCGGGAAGGTCGAAGGTACGATCAACGCGAGCGAGCGGCTCGAAGTGCAAAGCACGTCGGTTATCACGGGCGACATCAACACCCGCGCGATCGCAGTCGTCGAAGGTGGTCGGATCAACGGCACCGTTCGCATCACCGACGCCAAGGAGCATGTCGAAGCGGAAGAGGTGGAAACTCCCGCCTTAGCCTTCGGACGCTAAGGCTCTACTCGGCAGGCAGGCAGCGCTGCAGTACCTTTGGAGGCGACAACCCACATTCGGTTGTCGCCTTCTCCGTTTTTTGCACCCTCACAACGCAATAAACCACAAGCTCTTATGCCAGCTGTACACAGGCGTGTGCGATTGTTCTCCACACTCTTCCACATTTGCGCACTCACCGCCTGCGGAGCAGGCGCGTCCTCCGGCAACGGCGCGGACTCGACATCATTCAAGGTCGCGCTACTGACGCCGGGACCCATTTCAGATCACGCGTGGAACGCCGGCGCATACCAGGGCCTGCTCCGGATTCGCGACAGCATCGGCGCACATATAAGCCATATTCAGGTAAAGACGCCGGCAGATTTCGAGGAGAACTTTCGGGCCTACGGCGCACAGGGATACAACCTTGTGTTCGGCCATGGCTTCGAATTCCAGGACGCTGCTTCACGCGTGGGGCCCGAGTATCCGCATACGATCTACATCACGACATCGGGAAATCGTTCGGGGCCGAACGTCGCGCCGATGATCTTCGGCTTCGAGGAGCCGTCCTACTTGGCCGGCATCATCGCCGGTACGCTCTCACACTCGCGCGTCGTCGGTGTAATCGGCGGAACCGATCTTCCTCCTGTGAAGAGCAGCTTCCTGGCCTTCACCGCCGGCGTGCACGCTGTCGACCCGCACGTTACTGTCCTCACGTCCTACATCGGGAATTGGGATGACGCGAGCGCCGGCAAAGAGCAGGCGCTCGCGCAAATCCAACGCGGCGCGGATTTCATCTTTCAGAATGCCGACGCCGCCGGCCTAGGTATTTTCCAGGCCGCCAAGGAATCGAAAGGCGTCTATGTTTTCGGAGCGAATTCGGACCAGAGCAGCGTTGCGCCCGGCGTCGTGATCGCGAGCGTCGTGATCGATCTGCCGCATGCATTCCTAACGGTGGCGCGGCAGGTGAAGGCACGGACGTTCAAGCCCGGCATCCTCTACCTGGGAACAGGTTCGGACGTGACCAAGCTCGTCATCAATCCGGCGCTCAAATCGCTCATTACGCCCGCGCTGCAAGCGCGGCTCGACTCGACGCGCCAAGCGATCCTCGACGGGCGCTTGCACCCGCCACGCATCGAGTTCGTGGACTCGACGAGCGCACACTGAGCATGCCGACGATCTCGGAGATTGCGCAGTACCTGGATGACCTCCTGCGCATCACGGAGATCCCGGATTATCCCAATGCAGTGAACGGCGTTCAGGTCGACAGCGACGCCGACATCGTGAGAATCGCCGCGGCGGTCGATGCGCGCGAGCGAACCATCCGCGAAGCCGTTGCCGCCGGCGCCAATTTGCTGCTGGTTCATCATGGCCTGTTCTGGGGCGGCGTGCGCCCGTTGCGAGGCCCCGCGCTCCGGCGCATCGACGCACTCCTCACAGGACGGTTGGCGCTCTACTCGGCGCACCTCCCGCTCGACGCGCATCCGACGCTCGGCAACAACGTGCTGCTGGCTCGTGCGCTTGGCCTAACGCCATCATTCGGCTTTGCCCGGCACCACACGGTCGACATCGGAGTCGGCGGCGAATCGAATGCGCCGACGGCCGAGCTCATCGCGCGCGCGACCGACTTCGCGCAGCGGTATGGCGGCTCGGTTCGACACACACCGAGCGAACGCGGGCGCGCGACCAGGCGATGGGCCATCTGCACCGGCGCCGGCGCATCCCACGACACGCTCGCGGAGGCCGCGCTCCGCAGCGTGGACACGCTGATCGTCGGCGAGGGCCCACACTGGACAGCGATCGACGCCGAAGAGTTAGGCATCGTCGTGATCTACGCGGGTCACTATGCGACCGAGACGCTCGGCGTCCAGGCGCTCGCGGCGGATCTGAGCACCAAGTTCGCCATCCCGTGGTCGTTCCTGCACGCGCCCACGGGGCTGTGACGACGAGCAGCGCCGCGCTCGCCCTGGAGCACATCGCGCGCCGCTTCGGCCACGTGCGCGCACTCGACGACGCGTCGCTCGTGGCGCGGGACGGAACCGTGCACGCCCTCCTTGGCGAGAACGGTGCCGGCAAGACGACCCTGATGCGCATCGCGTTCGGTCTCGTGCGACCGGATGCCGGCACGATTCGGGTGCACGGCCGGCCCGTCACCCTCGCGTCGCCTGCCGCCGCGATTGCGTTAGGCATCGGGATGGTGCACCAACACTTCAGCTCCATCCCCGCTCTGACCGTTGCCGAGAACGTCGCGCTGGGCGGACACGGCGCGTATCGCGTGGAGCGCGTGCGCGCGCGCGTGCGGGAAATCTGCGATCTCGTCGGGTTCGCGCTCGAGCCCGATGCGCGCGCGGGCGATCTGTCAGTGGGCGCGCAGCAGCGGTTGGAAATCGTGAAGGCCCTGGCACACGGTGCGCGCACCTTGATCCTCGACGAGCCGACAGCCGTGCTCGCGCCGCGCGAAGCGGATGATCTGCTCGCGATGCTGCGTCGCTTCGCGGACACGGGCGGCACCGTCGTCCTCATCACGCACAAACTGCCCGAAGCACTCGCGATCGCCGACGACGTCACGGTTCTCCGTCACGGACGCAGCGTGCTCGGCGAGCCGGTCGCCAACGTGGATGCCATCGCGTTGGCGAAGGCGATGATCGGCGGTGCGCCTCCCGCGGAGGTGCGTCATGCCCGGACCGAGCCCGGTCCCATCGTGCTCTCGGCTCGCAGGCTCAGCGTGAGGGATGCGCGCGGTGTGCTGCGCACACAAGATGTGGACCTCGACGTACGATCTGGCGAGGTACTCGGCGTCGCCGGTGTCGACGGCGCTGGTCAGCACGAGCTGCTGCTCTGCCTCGCGGGTCGTCTGCCTTCAACGGCGGGGCGCGTCGAAGGTCCACCGACGATCGGATTTGTTCCGGAAGATCGGCAACGCGACGCCTTGGTTCTCGATTTCGATGTTGCCGAAAATCTCGCCTTGCGCGACGCCGGTTCCGCGCGGGGCCGGTTGGCCTGGCCGCGCATCCGATCGCGCGCGGCGGCAATCCTAACGGAGTACGATGTGCGCGCGCCGTCCACGGATACCATGGTCGGCGCGCTGTCGGGTGGGAATCAGCAGAAGCTCGTGTTGGCGCGCGAGCTGGAAGCGAAGCCTCGCGTGGTGATCGTCGAGAACCCGACGCGCGGTCTGGACATCGCGGCGACCGCTGCCGTGCACGAGCGGCTCCTGGCCGCTCGCGACTCGGGTGCCGCCGTCGTCATCTATTCGAGCGACCTGGATGAGGTGCTGGGCCTGGCCGATCGGCTCATTGTGATGTTCGAGGGTCGCGCACAGGACGTCCCGCTCGACCGCGACGCGGCGGGTCGCGCGATGCTGGGCGCCGCGTGACGGCGCCTAACGAGACCGCGGCACGATCACAACTCGCCATTCTGGCGGCATGCCTCGTTTTCGGTATGTCGCCTTGGTTCAGCGCGACGGTGGCAGCACCGGCGATGATCGCCGAATGGCATCTTCCCGCCGCGAGCGGCCCGTGGTTCACAATGGCGGTCCAGCTTGGGTTCGTGGCCGGCACGTTGGTCGGCTCTCTGTTCATGCTCAGCGACCGCTGGCGCGCCGAGCGCTTCGCCGGGTGGAGCGCGGTCGTCGCGGGAATCGCAACGGTGTTGATCGCCGAGCGCGTCCACAGTGCATCGGGAGCGCTCGTGCTCCGGGCCGTTACGGGCGCGGCTTTGGCCGGCGTGTATCCACCCGGCATCAAACTGGTTGCCGGATGGTGGAGATCTCGGCGAGGATTGGCGATCGGCGTGTTGGTCGGCGCGCTCACGATCGGATCCGCGTCGCCCCATCTGATCAGCGCACTCGCGCCTAACCAGAATTGGCGCGGTGTGCTGTTGGTCTCGGCGGCCGCGGCATTCGCTGCTGCCGCGCTCTTCTTGTTCGCCGTCCGCGAAGGACCGTATCAAGCGCCGTCGGCGGCCGTGAGCCTGGCAGGCCTGCGGCGCGTCGTCGGCGATCGCGGGGTGCTCCTGGCCACGGCGGGCTATCTCGGCCACATGTGGGAGCTGTACGCGATGTGGAGTTGGATCGCGCTCTTCTGGGCCGCGGTCGCTCTTCAACACGCACTGCCTCGCACGATGCCGAGCTTCATGGCCTTCGCCACGGTCGCGTCGGGCGCGATCGGATGTGTGGTTGCCGGATTGTTCGCGGACCGCTTCGGCCGTACCACCACGACCATGACCGCAATGGTGATCAGCGGATGCTGTGCGTTAGGCGTCGGGTTCGCGTACCGCGCGGCCGCGTCGCCTTACATCCTCGGCGCGATCACAGTGATCTGGGGCGTGAGCATCGTGGCCGACTCGGCGCAGTTCTCGGCCTGCGTGACGGAGCTTTCGCCTCCCGAGTACGTCGGCACAGCACTCACGGTGCAGACCTGTCTTGGCTTTCTGCTCACGGTGGCCAGCATCCGGGCCGTGCCCGTGTGGGTCGCGCACTGGGGTTGGGGTTACGCGTTCGCGCCGCTCGCGTTGGGCCCGCTGTTCGGCACGATCGCCATGTTCCGGCTGCGGGCCGCCCGGTATCGCACCCGCCTCGCCGGCGGTCACGGTTAGGCGGCGCGCCGTGTCCGATCCGACGCCCGCGGCGGAACCTTCGATGCGTCCTTGGCGTCGTCGTCTCGGGTCGTCGTTGACCGGCGCGACCGTTGCCGCCGTCGTCGCCGTGATATCGCTCGCCCTGCTGTGGGTGGCGCTGCGATTCGCCGGCTTCGATGCGACGCTCGCACTGGGCGCGCTGTGGCGCGGATCCTTCGGCAATTGGTACGCGCTCACGTCCTCGACGCTCGTGCGCGCGACGCCGCTCATTCTCACCGGCCTTGCGGTCGCGATCGCCTTTCGTGCCGGCGTCTGGAACATCGGTGCGGACGGCCAACTCCTCGTCGGTGCCGCGCTCGCGACCGCTGTCGGACTCGGGTTGGGTGATGCGTTGGGCCGGGCAGCGCTGCCGATCGCTCTGATCGCCGGCGCGATCGGAGGCGCGTGTTGGGCAGGCGTTGCCGCGGTGCTTCGGACGAGGTTCGGCGTGCTCGAGGTGATCAGCACCATCATGCTGAACTTCGTCGCGCTGGATCTGGTGGGATACCTCGTGCGGGGTCCGCTGCAGGAGCCGAGTCATGCGTATCCCCAGAGCAATCCGATATCGCCGCGCATGCACTTGCCGTTTCTCATCCCCGGAACCCGGCTGCACTGGGGCTTTGCGTTAGGCGTCGCCGCCGCGGTGGTCCTGTGGTGGGCCATGCGATCGACGGCCGCCGGCTTCCGCGTTCGTGCGATCGGCGCCAACGCCGACGCCGCGCGCGTCGCCGGACAAATCGACGTCGCGAAGACCACCACCAACGTGCTGCTTGTGAGCGGCGCTCTGGCTGGGTTGACCGGCGCGATCGAAGTCACCGGCGTCACGTACGCGTTGTACGAGAACATCTCGCCCGGCTACGGCTACACCGCAATCGCGGTGGCACTGCTCGCCGGTCTCGATCCGCTCGGCGTTCTCGGGACAGGCATCTTGTTCGGAGCGCTCGAGGCGGGTGCCCTCTCGATGCAGCGGGAAGCGTCCGTGCCGTCGGTGGTGGTGACTGCCGTCGAGGCGGCACTGGTCCTCCTGCTGCTCGCGATGAGCCGGCGCGGCGCCGCGGCAGGCGTCATCGGACGCTTTGCCGGCGCGCGAGCGCCGAGTCCGGAGGACGCGTCGTGACCGCGGCGCTCACGAGCTTTCTCGAGGCGTCGGTCCGAACGGCGACACCACTCGCGTTAGCCGCGTTGGGCGAGCTCGTGGTCGAACGCGCCGGCGTCATCAACATCGGGCTCGAGGGCATCGTGCTCGGCGGCGCATTCGGCGCCCTGCTCGGCGCCGGCACAAACAATCTCGCGCTCGGATTCGCCGCCGGATGTGCAGCGGGGCTCATCATCGCGGCGCTGTTCGGCGTGTTCGCCGTGGCCATGCGTGCCGACCAGATCATCACGGGTACGGCCATCAATTTGCTCGTTCTTGGCCTAACGGGCGCACTCTATCGCGGACTGTACGGCGCGACAGGCGCGGCGCTTACCATCCCAACGACTGGTTCCGTGGCGATACCGCTGTTGTCACGCATTCCGGTGATCGGACCGACGTTTTTCGATCAACCTCCGCCGACGTACCTCGTGTATCTCGCGGCGCCCGCGTTGTGGTGGTGGTTGTATCGGACCCACGCAGGTCTGGCGATCCGCGCCATAGGCGAGCGATTGGAGTCGGTTCGCGTTTCCGGCGTGGACGTACCGCGCTGGCGGTGGATCACGCTATTGGTCGGCGGCGCGCTCGGCGGCGTCGCCGGTGCGACGCTGGTGTTGTCTCAATCGGGCACGTTCGCGGAGGGCATGTCGGCCGGGCGCGGGTTCATCGCGATCGCTATCGTCGTGCTCGGCCGCTGGCGCCCGATGGGTGTGCTCGTCGCGTCGCTGCTGTTCGGCGCGGCGAGTGCCCTCCAGTATCTGTTCCAGGCGATGGGTTGGAGCGTGCCATACCAACTCTTTCTCGCGCTCCCCTACGTGCTCACGCTATTGGCGCTCGCCGGGTTTGCCGGACGTCGGATCGAGGCCCCGGCCGCGCTCGGCCGCGCCGGATGATCTGCGCGCGTTCGCGCGCCGCCTAACAGCCGGTGTGCACGCTCGTCCAGCGCACGCGCCAGGATCCGTCCGACCGTCGCTCGAGTAGCGCGTACGCATTCGTGTCCTGGCCTTCGCGCAACACGAACAGGCCAACGTGATCCGGTGACGGCAGGCGCACGGCGGCGAGGACATCCGTCGTTTCGATCGCCTCCTCCAGTCCGCCGGCCCGCTCATGGTACGCGACGCGGAACGCCGCATCCGGCGTCGCTGTGCTGCGCTCGGCAATGATCAGCGTGTGCTGCTCGAGCGGCGACGCTTCCTGATTCAACCGCCTAACGAGATCGGCGACCACGCCTTCGGTGCCGGCAACGGGTTGGAACCGGTACGCGTAGCGGACCGAAAACGGAATCCCGCGAAAGGTCCGGCTCGTGTCATCGGGAAGCGCGGACGCCAGCCGGGTCAAATCGGCCGCCAGCCGCGCCGAGTCGGTGCCCGACATCCCGTCGAGGGAATCGAGGCTCACGGGGGAGACGTGTTGGTCAACGAAACCAACGGTCCAGCCCGCGGATCGCGTCGTGTCGCCACCGACATCGAGCGTCGCCGTTGGCCATTCGACGCACTCGTCGCCTGCCCATTGCTTGGAGCCCGCTGAAATCACCGGCACTCTGTCCACGGTGCCGCCGCGGCCCACGAGCGAAACCGAATCCCCGCGCAACGTCGATGCATCGAGCTGCAGCGTATCGGGCACCGTGCTGTCGCTGTAGTCCGGAAACACGACCCACGCATTCGCGGCCGATGCGCCGCGGGCCAGCACCACCGGACCGGCGCTCGAGTCCCACTGCGTCGCCGGCACGGGCGCCGGTTGCGTCGCCACCGACTCGGCTGCGTTAGGCGGAGGGGTGCGCGCCGGCGCGGGCTGCCGAGAGCGCTCGCACGATGCGAGCAGCACAACGAGCGCGACGAGTTGCGTCGCGCGCTGTATCACAACACGACAGGCCACTGACATGCGTGCAATCTTCCTGTGCTCGATGCAGGCGTCAACAACCGTGATCGCGGTCGCCGCTTCCGCTCAGCGAGCAGGAAGAAATCGACCAACGAGATCCCAATGCCAGGCATCACGCCGAATGCCCGTGCGCGGATCCTTGAGCGGTTTGTATTGGAGACGTTCGGGAGGGAGCCCAACTGTGCGACCGTAGGCGAGCAATCTCTCACGGTCGGTGGATACCAGATGTGCCATGGGCTGCCCCCGGTACACGTGCCGGTGCAGCCACAAGCCGCCATCCATGGCGAAGGTCATTCCCGCTTTTCTGTTCTCGAACTCGCGATACCAACCCGTCAACGCACTGCCTCACAGGTCATGCCTTACTGCGCCTCGCTAATTGCAGGCGACGACGGACTCCACAGTGGCAGGAGACGGTGGCGTTGCGGTGCCAATGTAGATCGCGCACACGGACGACGATGCTCCGGGGTGGCTCGCCGTTGCCGACCAGCCGGACGGCGACGCTTCACCAACCGTCACCGTCGTGCCCGAAGAGGCCGTAAAATTGATCGCCGTGAGGTTGGTCGAGTAGACGTCGTTCGTATAGTAGTACGACTCTTCAGCGGTCGCGAGATTGCGAAGGTCGGACCGCATCATTGCCGTGTATGCTCTGCCTTTCGTCGCAGAAAACTTCGGTACCGCGATCGAGGCGAGAACGCCAATGATCACGACCACGATCAGCAACTCGATTAGGGTGAAGCCGGATTCGCGGGAGCGAGACATAGGACGTTCCCCATGGCCGAAAATTGGAGGCACGACACGTGACTCACGCGCCGTCCAAGAGCAATGGAGGTGCCGCCTCGGCGATTGAAGGTAAAGTGTTGAGAAGGCTTGATTTAGGTGGCGAAGAGCAGCGGCCTGGAGTTATTTTGACCGCTCGATTTGCCATGCTTGTGGCAGACTGCAATGCCAGATGAGACGGCCTTAAGCTAGCGTCTTGCGAGGCAGTCTTACTGCGTACAGCCGATGACGTTCTTGAGCGTGGCTGGCGCCAAGACCGGCGCATTGCCGTAGTAGATGGCGCACATGGCGCTGTCACCAGCATAGCTGGCCTTCGCAGCCCAACCGAGCGTGTCAGCCGACACCATGCTGATGGAGACGCGCGGACTGCTGCTGTACTGGATCAGTCGAAGGTCCGTGCTATACGTCCCTGCGATGTTCCAGTACGCTTCTTCGGTCGAGGCGAGATTCCTGAGATCCGTGACCATCGTGGTCAGGTAGAAGCGCCGCTTGTACTCCCGGTAGCGCGGAATCGCCAAGCCGACCAGAACCCCCATCACGACCAGCACGACCAGCAATTCGATCATCGAGAAACCCCGTAAGGCACGGCCGCGTCGCGACGCCACGCTCAGATCAGCGGTTGACTGCGTCGAACGAACACGGGGGTGACTTGTCGTGGGTGCAGAGCAATGCACGTGGCGCTCTCCGCCATCGAATCGCTGGGTGCGGCACGGATGTTCATCAAGACGATTGATTCGCCCTAATGTCTCGGCGCCGCGTCAGTGCTTCGTATCCAGCCAGTTGTCTCCGATACCGACGTCGACGACCAACGGAACCGAGAGCTCGGCGGCATGCTCCATCTCGTGACTAACGAGCTCGCGCAGTGACTCGATCTCGTCGGTGGGAGCTTCGAACACCAGCTCGTCGTGCACCTGGAGAATCATGACCGAGCGCGCATCGCGCGAGCGAAGCGCTTCGTGGATGCGGATCATGGCGATCTTGATGAGATCCGCTGCCGAGCCCTGAATGGGAGAGTTGGTGGCCGTCCGTTCGCCGAATTGGCGGACGCTGAAGTTGCGATCGCGGAGCTCGGTGATGTATCGGCGCCGGCCGAACAGCGTTTGCACGTACCCGTTCTCGCGCGCGAACTCGACCATCGAATCGAGATAGACGCGAATGCCGCGGAACCGCTCGAAGTACTCGCTGATGAATCGCCGCGCCTCCGCGGGCTCGATGCGCAGCTGGCGAGACAATGCGTTGGCGCCCTGGCCGTAGATCGTCGCGAAGTTGATCGTTTTCGCGCGCGCCCGCATTTCGGAGGTGACTCCTTCGATCGGCACGCCGAAAATGATGGACGCCGTTTGTCGATGGATGTCTCCGCCGGCACGGAACGCATTCACGAATGCGGGGTCGGCCGACAGGTGCGCGAGCAATCGCAGCTCGATCTGCGAGTAGTCGGCGGCGATCAATTTCCAACCCGGCCGCGGGATGAATCCGCGCCTGATGTCTCGACCGAGCTCGCGGCGAATCGGGATGTTTTGAAGATTCGGATCGCTCGACGAGAGACGCCCCGTGCTCGCGACGGTCTGATTGAACGACGTGTGAATGCGGCCGTCGCCTGGATGCACGAGTGCGGGAAGCGCATCGAGATACGTGCCCTCGAGCTTCGACAGCTCACGGTATTCCATGAGCAGCGATGGAAGCGCGTGACCCTGCTCCGCCAGCTGCTGAAGAACCGATGCGTCGGTGGATGGTCCGCTTGGCGTCCGCTTGAGCACGGGGAGCTCGAGCTTCTCGAACAGGATCTGACGCAGCTTTGGATTCGAGTTGATGTTGAATGGCTCACCCGCAGCCTCGTAGATGTCCTGCTCCACGCGCTCCCGCTCGCGCTGAAACCGCTCTTTGAGTGAGGCGAACCATGGCCGGTCGATCGACACGCCGTGCCACTCCATTTCGGCCAGCACGCCGACCAGTGGCAGCTCGATGTCACACATGAGCTTCGTGAGCGCATACGCGTCGAGCTGGGGCTCGAACAGTGCACGCAACTGAAGCGTCATGTCCGCGTCTTCGCACGAATAGTCGCGTGCGGCGCTGACAGCACATTCGTCGTACGGCACGGCGTTGCGACCCTTGCCACACAGATCATCGTACGTGGTCATCTTGTGGTCGAGGAACTCGAGCGCGAGGACGTCCAAGCCGTGCGAACGGCGACCCGGATCGAGCACGTAGCTCGCGATCATCGTGTCGAAGTCGACGCCCGCGAGCCTAACGCCGGCTCGTCGCAACGCCAGCGTGTCGAACTTGGAGTTCTGGGCGGTTTTGCGGACCGCGGGATCCTCGAGGAGCGCGCGGAGCGGCGCCATCTCCGCGGAGCCGATCGGCGGCAGATTCCTGATTGCCCCTGCGGACGCGTCAGCCGCTGAAGGCGGCGCGGAGTCCGGCAGCAATTCGTGTTGCGCCGGCCGGTGCGGGCGATGGCGGAACGGCAGATAATACGCCTCGCCCGGCGCGACCGCGATCGACAAGCCGACTAACGTGGAGCGAAGCGGGTCGATCTCGAGCGGGCTATCGGCATCGACAACGGTTTCCGTGTCGACCGCGATGTACGGCGCGCTGCGAGCGCGCGCATAGATCTTGTCGAGCGCCGCGAGCGTGTCGGCCGTGACATAGCGCGCGCGTTGCACCGGACGCGGCGCGGCCGTCGCGTGCTCTTTGGCGAGCGAGTGGAACTCGAGCTCGACGAACAACTCCTTCAGTCGCGCGTGGTCGGGTTCGGACACGGCCAAGGCGGAGAGGTCGAGCGAGACCGGCAAATCTTCGCGAATTGTTACTAATTCCTTCGACAGGCGGGCGGCATCGGCCTGCGTTAGGAGCGCCTCGCGCGGGCGCTTTTTCGTGATGGACTCCGCGTTCGCCAGGATGTTCTCGAGCGTTCCGTAGGTCGCCACGAGCTCGACCGCCGTCTTGTCGCCGATGCCCTTCACGCCGGGGATGTTGTCGGATGAATCACCGACGAGTGCGAGATAGTCCGTGACGCGATCCGCCGGGACGCCGAGTCGTTCTGACGCGTTTTCGGTTGTGACCCACTGCTCTTCGACAGCTGCCGCGCCACCTCGACCCGGATTGAGCAATCGCACACCGGGGCGAACGAGCTGCTGAAAGTCCTTGTCGCCGGAGACGACGACCACATCGAGCCCGGCGTCGACGCCGAGCCTGGCCATCGTGCCGATGATGTCGTCGGCCTCGTAGCCCTTGAGTGTGATGACAGGGACCTTGTACGCGTCGAGCAGACTCCCGATGCGTTCCATGCCGCGGTCGAAGTCCGCCTGCAGCTCTTCGCCGAGTTTTTCGCGCGTTGCCTTGTAGTCAGGATAGCGCTCGTGGCGGAACGACAGTCCCGAGTCGTGCACCCATCCGAGATAGTCGGGCCGGTGTGTTGCGAGCAGGCGCTGAAGGAAGTTGACGACGCCCCACGCCGCCGACGTGTTTTCGCCGCGGCTGGTGGTGAGTGGGCGGGAGATCAGGGCGAAGAAGGCGCGATAGATGAGTGCGTAACCATCGACCAAGAACAGGCGGGCTGGCTCTTTTGGCGGCATGACGAAAAGTCACCCGACCACACGGGAGACACCAGGGATGCATGGGCGAGCGCCGACGCCCGAGAAAAACGAATCCGCTTTGCGATGAGCGTCGCAAAGCGGATTCGTGCGAGCCCGGTCTCCAGACACCAACGCCTGCCACGCGTTGGCGGCAGGCGGAAGCGGGGATCGAATGGCCCGTGAGTTCGAGGAGCGTCTAGCTCACCCGCTGGACGTTGGCGGCGTGCAGACCTTTGTCGCCGCTCTTGATCTCGAACTCGACCTCTTGTCCTTCGGTGAGCGTCTTGAAGCCGTCCATGGCGATTGCGGAGAAATGCACGAAGACGTCTTCACCGCTCTCTTGTTCAATGAAGCCGTATCCCTTGGCATCGTTGAACCACTTGACTTTCCCTCTGGCCATTCGAGCAGCCTCCTGCGGGATGAAACGGATCCTGCACGGCGTTGTGCGGGGCAAGGCCGGCGGCGGCTTTGCGGGCGCCTATATAGTTTCGACTTGCGATTTTGTCAAGAGAACGCCATGCGGCACAAGAAGATACATATTTCGTCATTCGGATGTTGGCCGGTGGCCTTGCGTTAGGCAATCGCGGCCGGGGCCACAACGCGGTCGGATGACCCCTCGAACGCACCGGAGTCGCCCGCATAGAGCGCACAGGAGATTCTCCCCTGCTTTAAGGCGCCACCATTCAGCCATTGTAGCGCCAAATATGCCTAGTTCGTGCCCCAGACGCCCAAATCGCACGCCGAGGAGGGAAGTCGCTGCCGAGCACGGTCATCCGTGACCTTGGATGCCTGCACCAGCACGCGTTGGCGTCAGGGCGACGTCACAGCCCAGCGAATCACGGCGTGCAACTAACGATGTGCTACGCACATCCTGCTTGCTGCCTTATTGGAGTCCAGTTAGCTTCGCCGGCGTGAGTCGCGAGAACCTCTCCGGGACGACGCTCGCTGGTTACAAGCTCCACGATATGGTCGGCGAAGGAGGAACGGCGGTAGTGTACCGCGCCGATCATCCGCAGCACGGCACTGTCGCGGTGAAAGTGTTGCGCGAAAAGCTGCGCAACGACAAGACCGCAGTCGCGCGGTTTCTTCGTGAGGCGACCTACGGGACGAAGGTCATTCATCCCAACGTCGTCCGGACCATTGAGATCGGCGAGGCGCGACCGGGCCTCCACTTCCTGGCTACCGAGTGGGCGCCAGGCGAGCTGCTCGAGAAGTACGCGAAGCGGCACGCGCCGCTACCGCCCGAAGAAGTCTCGGGCATCATCCAGCAAATCGCGGAAGCCGTGCACGCGGCCCACTCGGCCGGCATCATCCATCGGGATCTCAAGCCCGACAACCTGATGTACGACGCGCCGACCAAGCAGGCCAAGCTGCTCGATTTCGGCATCGCGGCACAGACGGATCTCTCGCCCGACGAGCGCCTAACGCGCGCCGGATTTTTCGTGGGCACGCTCATGTACGTGGCGCCGGAAGCGCTGTCCGGGCAGCTCGTGACGGCGGCGGCGGATCAGTACAGCCTGGCCACCATCGCGTATTACTTGCTCTCGGGCTCGCTCCCGTACACGGCGAAATCGCAGCGCGAGATGTTCACGCAGTTGCTCTCGCAGCCGCCGATTCCGCTGCTCGCGTCGCGCAAGGGACTCGACGTGTCTCCCGCGGTCGAGGCCGTGGTGATGAAGGGGCTCGCGCGCAATCCGTCCGATCGGTATCCGGACACGTTGTCGTTCGCGACTGCGCTGCGAGGAGCGGTCGAGGCGCCGCCAGCGCGCAAGGACGGGTTGTTGCGGCGCGTGCGGTCGCTGCTGCATCGCGACGACCCGGACGCATCGAGGGCGTAGTCGCGTCAGCTCGAGCGCGCGGCGGGGCTCGCCTCCGCCGGCGCATCCGTGTGCGGCGCTGGGCGCACCAGTTCCTGCTCCACCGGAAGCCAGACGGTGAAGGTGGAGCCTTTGCCCAACTCGCTCTCGATGGCGATGTCGCCGCCTAACAGACGGGCAAGGCGCCGTGAGATCGCGAGGCCGAGTCCCGTGCCGCGCCGTATCGAGTCTCCGCGCGGGCCGGCGTTCACCTGCTCGAACTCCCCGAAGATCCGCTCGCGCTCGTTCGCGGCGATGCCGATGCCGGAGTCCGCAATGTCGAGCGCGATCCATCCGCCACCCGGCGGCGTTGGGCCTTGGTTCGTCACCGGCGGCCCTCCGGGAACCGGTGCGGGAGCGGCGGGCGGCGACGGCGCCACGAGCTGCGACGCCACGGCGGAGATCAGCGGAATCGCGACGCCACCGTGACTCACGCTGGGCGCCGGCGGCGGCTCGAGGTGGCGCGCACGGATCGTGATGCTGCCCGATGGCGTGAACTTGGTTGCGTTGCTGAGCAAGTTCATCAGAATCTGACGCAAGTGCATCGGGTCCGTGCGCACGCGCGGCAGCTCGGTGCTCACGGCGATCGAGAACTCCAAGCCGCGTTCGGCGATCAAGGGTTCGACTTCGCTCGCCACCGTTAGGACAAAGGCACGCAGGTCGATCGTTTCCCGATGCACCTCGAGGCGTCCGGCCGCCATCTTTGCCAGGTCGAGAATCTGGTCGACGAGGAGTCGGAGGTGGCTGGCCGACGACGCGATGCGCTCGACCGGCGATATCTGGCGTTGACCCAGCTCGCCGTAGACGCCGTCGCGGAGCAACTCCACGAAGCCGACGATCGCGTTGAGTGGCGTGCGCAGCTCGTGCGATACGTTGGCCAGGAACTCGCTCTTGGATCGATTCGCGCGAAGCAACTCCGCGGACAGCCGCTCGAGCTCCGTCGATCGCTCGGCGAGTCGGATGCCTTGGCGGCGCTCGTGCAACAGCATCACGATCAGCGCGCTGAGCGTCGCCAATCCGATTCCCCAGACGAGTGGCCGGATGTTGGCGTAGCTCGAGCGACGCATCACGATCACGCGCCACTCACCACCACCCGGGACCGGCAGCGTCGAGGAGGCAGTGTCGACGCTGGATTCCCTCGAGATCGCGCGCGCCGTTGCGGCAACCGTATCCTTGTCGGCGACGATCACAAGCTGTCCACGAACGCGCGGCCGCGCTTGCAGGACACTTGCGATGATGGCGTCGGTCGTAATCGTGCCGCCCGCGAAGCCGCGAAATCCGTTGCCCACGTAGATCGGCTCGAGCATGAGCACGCCGCGATCACCGGTGATCATCGCCCCGGGTTTCGTCAGTTGTCCGATGTGCGTGGCGCGAGCGGCAGCCGCCAACCGACCGACGTCGAGCGCCGAGAGGGTGTCGACGTCGAGCCCTTCGGGAAGCGGCGGAGACGCAGAGCCGAAGAGATGCTGCTCGCGCACACGGCCAGCGGTGTCGGTGATCCAGATTCGCCGGAACGAGTTCGCGTACTGCGACATCGAGCTGACGAGCGACTGAAACTGCTCTCCGTGAACGACGCGCGTGGTATCGAGGTAGAGTCCGCGGATGGATTGCAGCGCTTCGTTGTGCACGGCGAGGAACCCGCCGACGAGCGCGGCGGATTCGGCTGCTTCTACCTGGACCTGTGCGCGATTGGAACTCGAGAGAGAGCGATCGACCGCGTACAATCCGGCGAGTGCGAAGATGAGCGCCAGCGACAGCGCGATCGACGACGCACGAAGACGTACGGCTCTAGTCGACAGGTGCATGGCAGCGCGCCAGTCAGCGAAAGTCGGCGTGCGGCGCGCTGGTCTCGCGAGTCAATTGACGTCGAAGACACGCACCGGTAAGCTACGGCCATGACCGACCAAGAACGACTGGTGTCGCTTCTTGCCACGCGTTCGGCGAGGCGTGGACAGTTCGTTCTCGCATCGGGCCGCTCGTCAACACTGTACATCGACGCTCGCCTGACGACAATGAGCCCGGACGGCTTGTCGCTGATTGGGTCGCTTGGGCTCGCCTTACTCGAGGAGCGTGGCTGGGATGTGGATTGCATCGGCGGCCTGACCCTTGGCGCCGATCCGATCGCGTACGCGATCAGCTATGCGAGTGCCTGCTCGCGGCGGCCGCGGCGCGCATTCACGGTGCGGAAGGAAGCGAAGAAGCATGGCACCGCGAAACTGATCGAGGGGCCGTTCATGTCGGGCGACCGCGTCGCGGTCGTCGAAGACGTGATCACGACCGGAGGGTCGGCGCTGCGCGCGATCGACGCCGTTCAGGCGGAAGGCGGAAAGATCGCGGGCGTCCTGGCGTTGGTCGATCGCGAAGAAGGCGGGCGAGAGACCATCGAAGCACGTGGGATTCCCGTAGCCGCGCTCGTGCGCGCGCACGACATCGTGGCGCGCCTCGGACCCGTCTCTCCCTAGTCGGTCCCTCCCTTCGCGCTCGCCGCCGCTCGAGAGGTGAGCGGGTCGAACGTCCTCAGCGTGTGCAGATGGGGACGCACGAGCTCATCGCGAAAGCGATGCAACATTCCCTCTCCGTTGTATCGTTCGCGGAATTCGAGCGCCGTGAGGCCGATGAGCATGCGCACGTGGCGGCCGAAGCTCTGCGGCGACGAGTAGTCCATACGGTCCGACACGCTCGCCACCGACAAGCCGGGATTCTCGAACGCACGCGCCGCTCGCACCAAACGCGCCATCGCCAGATACCGCTTGGGCGACGGCAACTCGGCTCGGAAGAAGCGACTCATCATGGTAGTTGGCAGCACGAGCAGACGCGACGCCAGCGCGCGTACGCTCGACGCACCCGCGGCTCCATCGAACAACGAGGCGAAAAACCGCCAGCAGCCATCGGGCACGCCGATCAAATCGAGCGACAGCTGGCCTAACGCAAGGCGATCGATGTCGCTGAAGAATTGATTCGAGAGCAGATCCCGGAGCTGGCCCCATCCTTCGGGATGCCGCACATCAACGAGCGACTTGACACCCGATTGGCCGAGTCCGAGAACGGCGCGCGGAGTGTCGTGCTGCTCGTGGGAAAGGAGGGCGACCGCGGTGACGCGCGGGAATTCACGCACCAGGCGCGCAACCGCGCAGAGCTCTTCCTCTCCGCAGCGAGCGACGGACAGCACGACGGCGCCCGCACGTTGGCCGCGCAGATCATCGAAGACGTCATTCAGCGAATCGCGATGCAGCGCCCGGTAGCGGCCTTCACCCGCGGCGTCGACCCGAGTTCGCTCGAGCGGGAGCAGGACCGTGGTTACCGGCTCCAACGGCAGTGGTGTGAAAGCGATCGGTTGCACGGGGTCCTCCGGCGTGGCGAATCGTGATGCGCGGATTGGAGAGCGCGCATCAGGATTGTTCGTCGCGTCAGCGGGTCGTCAGTTGGCGATGAATGGCGTGGCCAACCGGGAGCCAGTATCTTTCTTCGTTAGAGCGAAGCCGGCCGGACGGTCGCGTGGGGCGTGAGCTCCCCGAGGAAAGTCCGGGCTCCATAGGGCGGACCGCCAGCTAACGGCTGGGCGCTGCTTTGCAGCGACGGAAAGTGCCACAGAGAACAGACCGCCGGCGGGTTACTGCCGGTAAGGGTGAAACGGTGGGGTAAGAGCCCACCGCGCATCTGGTAACAGGTGCGGCACGGTAAACCCCGGTCGGAGCAAGGCCGAATAGGCGGCGAGAGATGGCCCGTCTCGTCACACACGCCGCGGGTAGGCTGCTCGAGGTCGTGAGCGATCACGATCCTAGAGGAATGACCGTCCGGACGACATCGTCCGACAGAACCCGGCTTATAGGCCGGTCTCGCTCTACGCAGCCTCTCGTGATCTTCATCGGCGCGGGAGGCTGCGTTTTTTGCGTGCTGAGCGGCCTCGGGGTTTGGCGGCCGCGGTTCAACTTGGAGGCGCATGCCACGTCCCATCGCTCTTGTCGGCACGCTGGTCACGATGGTCTGCATCGCCTGCTCGACCACGCCTAACGTGAGCAAACCGCCGGTGTCCGCGCCGGCGCCGGCGAAACGCGATTCGGCGGCGGCCCCGCCGGCGCGCGTGTGGTCGGTTCGTCGAGCAACAGGGACGTGGCGCTACAAGGTGGAGAGCAACGCCACGGTCGTGCTGGCGAGCGATTCGACCTCGCCGCCCGCGCCAATCCATTCAATGGCGATCTACTCGTTGGCGGTCGACTCGACGCGTGACTCCGGGTATCACATCACGGGTCGGGTCGACTCGTCGACGTTGTCGGCCGGCGGGCGCGTGCCGGCGCGGCCGGTGGATTCCACCGCGTCCGCGTTTTCGGCGCAGATTGATTCGGTGTCCGGCCTAACGAACGTAGCCATGAGCGGCGGCGAGCGGCCGACGTGCGCGGGCGGTGTCACGCCGTTCGTGGCTGCGGGGTTGACGCTGTTCGTCTCGGTTCCGTCGCGTCTGCAGCAGGGCGCGGTCTGGCACGATTCGACGTCGACGACCACGTGTCGCGGAACCGTCGCTGTGGTGTCGAAGTTGGACCGAACGTTTCAGCTCGCGGACACGACGACCTGGAAAGGGCAGTCCGTGCTACGCGTGAACGTCACCTCGACGTCGACGATCGATGGACAAGGTCTCGCGTCGGCGGCAGGAGACAGTATTTGGGTGAGCGGCACCGGCACATCGTCTGGGACGCTGCTGCTCGATCCGACGTCGATGATGCCCGTGTCATCGACGATGACGGGCAACTCCGCGGTGACGGTGCGGAGTCGTCAGACGACGCTGCCGTTCAAACAGCAGGTGGCCGACACAGCGACGATGCTCGATCACCGTGCCACCACGAGCGAGCCGTGACGAGTTGTTAGGCGCTAGTCGATGAGACGCAGCGGCATGATCAAGCACATGTACTGTGCCGGGTCATTCCAGCCGACGGGCTCGACGGTCGCAGCTCTCTCCGGTGCCTTGAACGTCAAGCGGACTTCGTCGGTGGGCATGTTGCGCAGGATCTCGAGCAGATAGCTCGCGTTGAATCCGATGTCGAGCGCGTCGCCCTCGTACGTGACGGGCAACTCGTCTTGCGCCTCGCCCAAGTCCGGCGTCTGCACGCTGAACTTCGCCATCCCCGCGTTGAACGACATGCGGATCCGATGCGTCTGATCGGACGCGACGACTGACATTCGCTTGAGCGCTTGCGAGAGCGCGTTCTTGTCGGCGAGCGCGATGCGATCGTTGTCGCGCGGGATCACCTGCTCGTACGGCGGATACGGTCCTTCGATGAGGCGCGTGAATACCGCGGTGAGCGGCGAGCGGAAGCCGAGGTGGTTGTCGCCGCGCGCGATCTCGAGATCTTCTTCAGCGGGGAAGAGACGCCGCAACTGCTCGAGTGCTTTGGGCGGAATGATCAAGTCTTCCGAGTGGCCATTCTGTCCCGCGACCGGCACATCGATTTTGGCGAGCCGGTGACCGTTGGTCGCGACCATGCGCATCCGGTCGCCACGAAGCTCCCACAGCACGCCATTGAGAATCGGGCGACTCTCCTCGGTGGAGACGGCGAACGCGGTGTGCGCGATGAGCTTCTGGAGCTCGCCCGATTTGATTCTCCAACTTTCCGAGAATCGAACGACCGGGAACGTCGGGAATTCATCGCGAGGCAAGCCGAGCAGGCGGAAGCGTGAGCGTCCGCACTCGAGTGTGATCTTCTGCTCTCCGACCGCGCTGATTCGCACCGGTGCCGACGGCAGCTCCCTAACGATCTCGGCGAGCTTCTTTGCGGGGACGGTGATGGCGCCCTGGCTCTCGACGTCGGCGATCACTTCGGTGGAGACGGCCATGTCGAGGTCCGTACCAGACAAACGAATTCCGCGCTCGTTGGTCTCGAGCAAAATGTTCGACAGTACCGGCAGCGTGGTTTTCGCCGGTACGGTCGCAATCACCGCCGACAATCCGTCCTGAAGCTTTTCGCGCGCGATAGTGAAGCGCATTCGGATCCTCTGATCCCTGGATGCTCGGGGGGCTTGGAGTGAAAAGCGAGAACTCGCGGTGTTGGTTCTTCTACTTCTTTACTGTTGGATCAAGAGTAGTAGAAGTAGTAGGGGCTGTGGAATATGGGGAAAGCAAGCGAACGCATGGAGTACGCAGCAGTTATCGTAGTGAGAAAGCTGTGGGAAACCAAGTCGGCGTCCCGGAATCGTGGGAATACGCGCGAGGCGATGTGGAGAGACCATCGATTTCCCACGGCGTGCACATCATGTGTGAAGATCCGAGAGGCTTTTCCGCAGCGATTCCACACGAGCGCTGAACGGCGCGTCGTGAGTGAGGAGCGATTCGATGCGCTCGAGGCTGTGGATGACAGTGGAGTGATCGCGTCCGCCGAATGCGTTGCCGATCTCCACGAGTTGGAGGCCCAAGAATTCGCGGATGAGGAACATGGCAACCTGGCGCGGCACGGTGAGCTGCTTGGTGCGGCTCTTGGAGCGCAGGCCTTCGACGTTGACGCTGAACTCGCGCGCGACGAGCTGCTGAATGGAGAGCACGCTCAGGGCGTACTTTTCGTCGGCCGGGGCTTCGCCATTTAGTCGCAATTTGTCACGAAGTGCTTCGCGCGCGAGGCTCACCGAGACGTCGCGGTGTTTGAGGGATGCGTAGGCGAGCAAGCGGATGAGCGAGCCCTCGAGCTCGCGGACGCTCGAGCGGACGTGTTCCGCGATGAAGCGGATGACGTCCTCCGGGATCGTGAGCTCCAGGTGATCGAGTCGCGCTTTGTTCTGGAGGATCGCGATGCGGTGCTCGAGGTCGGGCTGTTCGATGTCGGCGACCATACCCCACTGGAAGCGGCTGACGAGGCGTGCCTCGAGTCCCGGGATTTCGGACGGGGGGCGATCGCTCGTGAGGATGATTTGCCTGCCGGCTTCGTAGAGTGCGTTGAACGTGTGGAAGAACTCTTCCTGAGTCGCTTCGGTGCGCTTGAGGAAGTGCACGTCGTCGAGGAGGAGGAGATCCGTTTCGCGATAGCGGCGCCGGAATTCCGGCGTCGATCGCTTTTGGATGGCGGCGACGAGCTCGTTGGTGAATTGTTCGGTGCCGACGAAGCAGACGCGCGTTTGTGGAGCGCGCTGCATGATCTCATGGGCGACCGCCTGCATCAGATGGGTTTTGCCGAGTCCGGTATCGCCGTAGATGAAGAGGGGATTGTAGACTTTGCCGGGAGCGGCGGCGACGGCTTGAGCGGCGGCGGCGGCGAGCTCGTTGGATTTGCCGATGACGAAGTTGTGAAAAGTGTAGCGAGTGCTGAGTTGGACGCCGGCGGCCGGCGCATCGCCGAGCGCGGATTGGCGCGCCTGATCGGGCGGGGGCGCGACGAAGAGGTCCATTTGCGGTCGAGTCTTTCGCTCTTCGTCGACGCGGAAGACGATGTTGATCGGGTGGCCTAACGCTAGTGGCGCCAGACTGGCCAGATACTGTGCGTGCTTGGACTCATTCCAGTCGGCGGCGAAACGGTCGGGTGCGGCGACGACGATTGTGTCGCCTTCCAGCTCGAGTGCTTCGGTCGGCTCCAGCCATGTCCGGTACGTTTGCTCGGGCAGCTCGAGGCGTGCGCGATCGAGCAAGCGGGTCCATGTTTCTGTTGCCGTGAGTGTCATGCCGGATACGACTCGGAAGGGGACGCGAAGCTAGATTCGGCGTGTGGAAAAGTCAATCCGATGAAAATCGACAGTTGAGTGGAGAGGAGTTGGGCGATTCGCGACGTGAGGCGAGCGGCATCGGCGTTGACCGGTGCCTGTGTGGTGGATAGCTTTCAAGTTCTGTTTGCCGCGAATGGAACACGAATTGGAGTAAGGACATGGGCAAGCCAACGTATCGTCCTCGGAACAAGCGCCGGATTCGCACGCACGGATTTTTGGAGCGGATGTCGACGCGGTGGGGGCGTGAGGTATTGAGTCGGCGTCGGAAGAAGGGTCGGAAGCGGTTGACCGTTCGGCTTCCGTCGAAGTACGCGGGCGCCTGAGCGTCGGCGGTTCACGCGCCCGCATCGATTGACGCGCGGCGCGGAGATGGAGCGAGTAACGCGCGAGGGGAAGCGTATCCGGACCGACAGCCTCGAGCTTCGGTGGATCGCTTCCCCTCTTGGCCATCCGCGTGTTGGGTTCATCGTGCCGAGGTATGCGCAGACCGCGGTGGCGCGCAATCGGTTGAAGCGGCGGTTGCGAGAGGTCGCGCGGTTGGAGATTCTGCCGCGGATGGGTTCGTTGGATGCCATCATTCGAGCGCGCGCCGTAGCATATCGTGTCACGTTTGCCGAACTTCGGCGCGAGCTGACACGTATGGGAGATAGACTGGTCTCCGGAGCGGAGCACGAGTGATGCGGTGGCTGCTGATTTTTCTGGTGCGCGGTTATCAGGTCGCGCTGTCGCCCCTGCTGCCATCGACGTGCCGATTCATGCCGAGTTGTTCGGCGTACGCCGTGGAAGCGTTGGAGCGACACGGCGCGCTGCACGGAAGTTGGCTGACCATCCGCAGGCTTGCGCGATGCCACCCATTCTGTGTGGGCGGCTATGACCCGGTGCCCTGAGCCGGCTGCCATCTGAAATGGAAAAACGAGTTTTCATTTTCTTCATAGCAGCGCTTGTCGTGATGTATGTGACATCGCTGCTCTTTCCCTCGCCGAAGAAACCGCAGCCTGGGGCGGGAGATTCGGTGGCGGTCGCGGACACCGTGCACCGCGCCGTTGCACCATCCACGACGGCGGCGGCGGTGTCGTCGCCGGCGCCGGCGGTGAAAGACACCGCACCACTCGTTGCGGCGCGGACCGACACGATTGTGGTGCGCACGTCGAACGCGACGTATCGGCTCAGCACGCGCGGGGCTGCACCGATCGGTGCGCGCATGGAAGAGTTTCGCGCGTATACGAAGGGCGACGGCAAGGTGGAGCTAGCGCGCGATGGATCGCCGCTGGTGTCGTACGCCGTGGTGACCGACGGGCGGGACACGCTGTCGCTCGACCGAACGGTGTTCAGCGTGGACTCGTCGGCGCGCGGCGCGGGCGGGCTGCCGGTGCTCACCTTTCGGGGAGCGTTAGGCGGCGACACCGCCTTCATCACGTACACGTTTTCGCCGGACAGCTATCTCGTCCGCGTGCGCGGGTCGGTGCGGTCCGCCGGTGCGGCAGCGAGCGCGCCGCGTGCGCTGCTCGTGTCGCTGCCGTCGGGATTCCGATCGGCGGAAGCGGACACGGTAGAGGACGAGCGGCATCTCTCCTTCGTCGTGAAAACGATGCGCGACGATCCCGAGAGCATCGATTTCTCGAAGCTGGATTCGACGGCGGCGCGCGTCGAGAACGGCCCGCTCAACTGGGTGGCGAGCAAGAACAAGTACTTCCTGGTGGCCATGATGGCGGACACCGCGCGCTCGCCGTTCGCCGGCGCGGTGTTCGAGGGCGTGCCGCGCGCGGCGAAGACGATCGCCATCCAGGCGACGGGGCGCGTCGTGCAGCCGCTGCCCCAGGATGGGTCGTTCGCCTTCACGCTCTACATGGGGCCGCAGGAGTGGCGCCGGCTGCTTGCGTTAGGCCGCGAGATGCAGAACGTGAATCCGCACGGGTGGATCTTCCGGCCGATCGTGCAGCCGTTCATCACGCTGCTCATGCGGCTGCTGCTGTGGGCGCACGACGCCTCGCGCATCAACTACGGCTGGCTGGTGGTGATCTTCGGCATCGCGATCCGGCTGCTCCTGTGGCCGTTGAACCAGAGCGCGATGCGCGCGCAGCTCAAGCTGCAGCGGATCCAGCCCGAGCTGCAGGTGATTCAGAAGAAGTTTCGGAACGCGCCCGAGAAGCTCAACGCGGAGATGATGAAGCTCTACCGCGAGCACGAGATGAGTCCGTTCAGTCCATTGGCGGGCTGCGTGCCGATGCTGATTCCGATGCCGGTGTTGTACGCGCTCTACTTCGTGTTCCAGGACACGATCGAGTTCCGCGGCGTGTCGTTCCTGTGGATGACGGACATCTCGCAGCGCGATCCGTACTACATCCTGCCGATCCTGATGGCGGTGTCGATGTTCCTGTTGTCGTGGATCGGGCTGCGCGCGTCGCCGCAGAATTCGCAGGCGAAGATGATGGCGTACACGATGCCGTTGGTCATGGGCGTGTTGTTCTACCGGCTGGCGGCGGGACTCAATCTCTACTACGCGGTGCAGAATCTCGCGGCGCTGCCGCAGCAGTGGCTGATCGCGCGCGAGCGCGCGAAGGCGGGTGTGCCGGCGACGTCGGCGGGGCCCGCGGCCAGCGCCAGGGTGACGTAGCGTCCATGCGCGGCGCGGCCGGGGGATGCAGGCGGTGAGCGCGATGCTGCCCGGCGCGGAGGACACGATCGCGGCGATGGCGACGCCGCCCGGGCGGAGCGCGCTCGCGGTGGTGCGCGTGAGCGGCCCCACGGCGCACGAGATCGCGAGCCGTCTGCTCGACCCGTGGCGGAGCACGCCCGGCGCGTCGTATCGTGCTCGCCTAACGGATCCCACCACCGGGCGCGTCATCGAGCGCCCCGTCGTGACGGCGTATCGCGCGCCGCGCTCGTACACCGGCGACGATCTCGTCGAATTGAGCGTGCACGGCGGCCGCGTCGGGCCGGCGCGTACGTTAGGCGCCCTGCTGGCCGCCGGCGCGCGGCTGGCCCTCCCCGGCGAGTTCACCCGGCGCGCGGTGGCGGCGGGTAAACTCGACGTGCTGCAGGCGGAAGCGATCGGCGATCTGATCGACGCCGAGTCGCAGGTGATGCACGATGCGGCCCTGGCGCAGCTGGAGGGGCAGTTGTCGCGGCGGGTGGTGGAGCTGCGGGAGGCGGTGCTGCGCGTGGAAGCACTGATCGCCTACGATATCGACTTTCCGGAAGAAGACAGCGGGCCGATCGATCCGGCGCGGGTCGTAGAGGCGACATCGGCGGTGGTGGACTCGCTGGACCGGCTGCTCGGGACCGCGACGGCCGGCGAGGTGGTGCGGCGCGGCGCGCGGGTGGTGTTGGCGGGTGCGCCTAACGTCGGCAAATCGTCGCTGTTCAACGCGCTGGTGGGACGGGATCGGGCGATCGTGACGGCGATCGCGGGGACGACGCGCGATGCGATCGAGGCGGTGGTGGACCTCGGCGCCTGGCCGGTCCGGCTGGTGGACACGGCGGGGTTGCGGGAGTCGTCGGATCCCATCGAACAGTTAGGCGTGGCGATGACGGCGCGCGCGCTGGCCGAGGCGGACGTGGTGCTGGCGTGCGGCGACAGCGGCTCATCGTTAGGCGAAGCGGTGGCGGCGGGCGCGCGGACGGGGGCGCCGGTGCTGCCGGTGCGGACGAAGGGCGACCTGGCGGGGGCAACCGGCGATTTAGTAACCCAAAGCTACGAATCAAGTGCCGGCGCGCCCGTCGTCGTCAGCGCGGTTACCGGCGCCGGGCTCGCCGAGCTCCGCGCGCGCCTCGAGCGGATGGTCGAGGGGAAGGTGGGCGACGAATGGCGAGACACGCCCCTCCTCACACGCGAGCGCCATCGCGCCGCGATCACGCTCGCGCGCTCGGAAGTCGCGGCCTTCCAGCGTGCGTGGTCGGACGCCGAACACGATGTGCCGGTCGTCATCGCCGCCGTGCACTTGCGCGCGGCCGCGACGGCCCTCGAATCCCTCATCGGTGTGATCGACGTCGAAGACGTGCTGGATCGCGTCTTCCGAACGTTCTGCGTGGGCAAGTAAACGAACGCGGACCGGCCCGCGCGGTCAGGCGCTCGCCGCTGTTTCGTCGTCCGCGAGGATCTCGGCTGCGTCGGCGCGCAGACACCACGCCAACCCGCGACTCGACACCGCGTGCTCCACCATGCGAGCGCCGACGTAGTAGCCTGACCGCTCGGGCAGCACGTAGCCGCCGGGCATCGTGCGCGCGTCCGCGGGAAGTCCATCGGCCAGAAATCGCAAACGCAGTCCGAGCGCCGCACGGTCGAGATCGTCCGCGATGTCCGATGAGATCGTTTGCTCGAGATCGCGGACGCGCGCGAATTGACGACGGTCGTACCCGAAGTACTCCCACTCAGCGTGCCCCGGACTTGCTGCGCGCGCCGCCTCGACGGCGAGTCCCTCGTTGACGAGCAGCTCGCGCAGCGACGCGCGCCGCGCCGTGTCCCAGTACGAGTAGTAGCCGCCCGCCGCCTGCACCAATCGATGCAACTCGCTGCGTCCGTGCGGCGACGTGTACCGAACCACGTGCGCGATCTCGTGGGCGAGCCACGGACGAATCAGCTCCGGATCCAGGCCCAGCCCGTGCGTTTCTTCGCTCCTAACTGCAGTGAAATGTTCCAAGCAGATCACTGCGATGCCCTTACCATCGGTGACAAGCTCACCGGCATTCGCGGCCCCGACACCAACCATGAGCACGACGTCCATGTCAACATCTATGTCAAGCAACGTGGTGCACGCGGAAACGGTGTCTCGCGCGAGCGACAGGACGTCGGTGCGCTCCAACATCCCCAGTAGGTCGTGCCGACTCGCTTGCACAGTGTTCCGAACGACATCGGCGAAGTGTTCGCTCTCGGGATCGAGTACGTAGTTGTGCCAATACGGTTCTAACACTCGGCGATTGGCATCGAAGTAGGTGTGGTAGGCAGCGACTGGATCACTGTTGTCGAGAACAGCTAGGAAATCAGGAACCAAGTCGATCAGCATGGCAGCTATGGAGGGAACCGGACTGGGCGAGTACGACGGATGTCGTCGGGGGGGGACGCGGCAAAATACCGGCGACCGGAAAGTGCTACAAGAGGAATCACACTCGTGGCACGCAACTTTCCTTCACTTCCAGCCGTGAGGAGGCAGGAGCCCGAGGATGACCACGCTGAAGCAAATCGATCTGACGTGCCCCATTTGCCAGACCCGCTTCACGTCGCACGCGGTGCTGTCGACGAATTCGTTCGGCGGTAAGCGGACCGACTTTCACGAGCGGGCGGCGGGCGCCCAACCGTTGCCCTACTTGATTCACATCTGTGCGCGATGTGGGTATGCGGGTGGCGAGCGCGACTTCAGCGACGAAGCAGATGTCAGTCCGGTCGTGCGTGAGCACGTGTGGGACGAGCTCGCGCCGAAGCTTCCCGAGGCAGGCGGCACCATTCCCGGTTCGGCGAAATACGAATTCGCCGCAAAGGTCGCAGCATGGCAAGGCGCAGAGCCTCGCCGCATCGCCGATCTGTATCTGCGTGCCGCATGGTGCTGCGTGGATGAAGGCGACGTCGAAGCAGAGCGCTTCTTCCGCCGTCACGCCGCGTGGCAGTTCGAAGCCGCGCTCTCGAGTTACGACGGCGCCGAACGCGAAGAGCGCGCCGTGCTCACATATCTGGTCGGCGAGTTGTGGCGGCGCGTTGGCGATCTGTCGTTAGCCAACGAGTGGTTCGATCGCGTCGAGTCGGAAGTGATGGACCCTGGTGCCCAACGGTGGGTGTTGGACGCGGCCTGGCAACAGCGGAGCTGCCCGCGCGATTGGTTCGAGTGATCGCCTACGCGCGACCGCCGCACCACGTTGGTCGTTAGCGCGTTCCGAACATGCGATCGCCGGCGTCACCGAGTCCCGGCAAGATGTAACCCTGCGAGTTGAGCTCGCGGTCGAGTGCCGCCGCGTACACCGGAACATCAGGATGCGCGCGCTGCATACGCTCGACGCCGGCCGGCGCCGCAACGATGCAGAGAAATCGAATGCGCGTGGCGCCGGCGCGCTTGAGCGATGATACCGCCGCCGCTGCACTCCCTCCCGTCGCCAACATCGGATCGAGCACGAAGAAGTGCCGCTCCGCCACGTCGCCCGGCACCTTGAAATAGTAGTCCACGGGTTCAAGTGTATCGTGATCGCGATACATTCCGATGTGACCCACGCGCGCCGACGGCACCAACCGCAGCACCCCTTCCACCATGCCAAGCCCCGCGCGGAGCACCGGGACGAGCGTGAGCTTCTTGCCGCTCACACGGCGTCCGCGCATCGACTCGAGCGGCGTGTTCACCTCCACGGCTTCGAGCGGAAGATCGCTCGTCGCCTCGTACGCCATCAGCATCGCGATCTCCTCCACGAGCTCTTTGAACAGCTTGGTGGTCGTCGTGCGATCGCGCGCGATCGACAGTTTGTGCTCGATGAGCGGATGGCGGCTGACGGTGAGATTGCCCGGCGCAGGGGTGGTGTGCATGGGCGGCAAACTAGTATCTTCGGCCGCATGAAAGAATATCAGGCGGTGATTCTACGACTTACGCGGCGGTCGCAAGAAGACGAAGATGCATTGACCGATCTTCTCAACGAGCGAAGCCGCGGGGGATGGGAACCCGCACTGATGACACAGGACGGACAACGGCTAACGGTCGTCTTCCAGCGACTGTCGCCGGGAGAATCGCGTGTCGCCGGCTGAAGGGGCAGAGATCAGAGTGACGAATGCCGAACGCCGGCCGCGTCTCGAGGCGGCCGAACGGATTCTGCGTGCCGCGGTGCGGTGCATCGTGGCGTCGGGTGCGGCGGCGCTCACGATGCACGACGTGGCAGAAGAGGCCGAAGTGAGCAAGGGCCTCATCCACTACCATTTTCACGACAAGGACACGCTGCTCGCGCGCGTGGTGGAATGGATGGGCCAGAACCTCGTGTCGCGCGAACGCGCGGCGCTCGAGAATTCCACGCCGCGCCACGCGATCGACGATCTCTGGGCGTGGCTTTCGGCGGAACTGGATCGCGGACATCTGCGCGTGCTCCTCGAGTTGGCGCAGTGGCGGAATCCGCTGGTGCGTCGAGCCATCCACGCCGCGAATCTCGCACGCCGCGAAGCGGCGTCGGCGTCCATCGAACGGCTGTTCGCCTTACTGGCGCTACGCCCGCGCATTCCCGCGCAATTGCTCGCCGATGTGGTCGTGCCTTTCGTCGACGGACTCGCCATGACGATGGGCCTCGATCCCGAGTTCAATCCGCGAGCTGCGTTCGACGTACTCTGGCTCTCGCTGCTGACACTCACCGATTGACGCGGTCGACCCACGCGGGACGGTGCGCGCTCTTTCCGCGCACGGTCGCTCGCGTGTAGCTTCGCCGCCATGAAGCGCCGGACCCATCTGAGCGTGCGCGTGATCGGCGCGGCCGTCGTCCTCGTGATGCTTGCGTGGATCGCGATGGTTATCGCCGTGATTGTGGTGGGGGCGCGCGATCAGGCGGCACCCGCGAACGCGATCGTCGTGCTCGGCGCGGCGCAGTACGAGGGACGTCCGTCGCCGGTGCTTCGCGCCCGGTTAGACCACGCGCTCGACTTGTATCAGCGATCTCTTGCGCCATTCGTGATCGTGACCGGCGGAACCGGCGCCGGCGACACGACGAGCGAAGCGCAAGTGAGCCGCCGCTTCCTGCTCGAGCGCGGTGTTCCCGACAGCGCGATCGTGATGGAGACGCACGGTCTCACCACGAGCCAATCCGTGCACGCAGTCGCCGCAATCATGTCGGCACTCCCGGGCCGGCGTGTGATCTTCGTGAGCGACCCGTTTCACATGCTACGGCTTTCTATCCTCGCGCGAGCGTTAGGTCTCACGCCACTCACGTCGCCGACGCGGACGAGCCCGATCTCGACTCGCGCGAGTGCGCGGTGGAAGTACGTCTTCGCTGAATCGCTGAAGGCGCCGGTGGCGTACCTAATAGAACGAGTGTCGGACTAACGGCCGCTCTGGCTAGCTGGCATGGTTAAGGCGTATTACTGACGGTATCATGGCGCTACGGAGCGACCTGCCAGGCGCCTCATCAGCGCAGTAGCCGATAGCCTGCAGTTGACTCAGCGGGCCGATCTCTCGTCGTGTCGCGGCCTGTTGGCACTGCGGGATAGGGCGGTGTCTTGCCGGCGCGGGGCCGGCGATTGGCTTCGTGGGGCGTATGCGTCGCCATCTGTTGGTCTGCCTTACGCAAGCTGGCGAGGGTCATTGCCTCTTGCGTATCTGCCAAGAATCACATCACATTGTCGCCGCCGGGCTGTCGTTACATTCAGCGCGGCATCTTTTCGCCGCGGGAGATCCCTGATGGCGAGGGGAGCTCCGGACCGGTTAGGCCCCAGTCGCGGCGTTTGGCCGCAGGGTGGCGACCGTATGGCGTACCGTGTGAGCTCTTGTCGTCGAGACATCCCTCCTGGCGTCGCGTTGCGCGGTGCTGACGTTTTCGCACGCGCCTTACAGCGTCTGTTTGCACTTTCACGTCGGGACCTTCCTCGAGTAGGTCGCCCTGTTCGTCGCGTCGGTGTGCGTTTGGCGATTGGGGACGCTTGACCGGAGTTGGACGAGGATTGGTGGACACGTAGGCAGGAAGCACGTCGCTCATCTTCTCACTGTGGAGGTCCGTGCATGCGAATCCCCAGGCTGCTCGTTGGCATCGCGGGTGTGGCGCTGTGCGTCGGAAGCGCCGCGGCGCAGGAGAAGGGGGGGTCGGCGAAGGCCAAAGCGGACACGACGCCGGCGTTCACGAGCGTGACCGACCAGATGCTGCTCGACGCGCGCCAGAGCGGGAGCAACTGGGTGACGTACGGGCGTGACTATTGGAACCAGCGATGGTCGCCGCTCACGCAGATCAGCACGGCGAACGTGGGCACGCTGCACATGGCGTGGATGTACCAGACCGGCATTTCCCGGTTAGGCTCGTTCGAGACGAGTCCGATCGTGGTCGACGGCGTGATGTATCTCACGACACCGTACAACACCGCGATGGCGGTGAACGTGCGGACGGGGAAAGAGATCTGGCGCTACGAGCACAAGCAGAGCATTGCGTCGCCGATTTACTGCTGCGGACCGAACAACCGCGGCGTGGCGATTTCCGGCGGGACGGTGTACATGGCGACCCTCGACGCGCACCTGGTCGCGCTCGATGCGAAGACGGGCGCCGTGCAGTGGGACGTGCAGGTGGAGGATCCCGAAGCCGGGTACAGCGAGACGATGGCGCCGCTCATCATCGGCGAAAAAGTGATCGTCGGCGTCTCCGGCGGCGAGTACGGGATTCGCGGATTCGTCCGCGCGTACAACAAGTCTAACGGACAGCCGTTGTGGACGGCGTATACGATTTTCGACAAGGGGTGGGAAGGGAAATTCACGGCGACGACCAACGAAGGCGACAACCTGCATCGGAACATCGACGCGGAAAAGACGGCGATGGCGCAGTACGGCGATGCGTGGCAGCGCGGCGGCGGCGGCGTGTGGATGACACCGACGTACGATCCCGCGTCGCATATGTTGTTCTTTGCGGTGGGGAATCCGTCTCCCGATCTCGATGGGTCGGTACGGCCGGGCGACAACCTGTGCTCGGACTGCATCATGGCGATCGATGCCAACGACGGCAGCATCAAATGGTACTACCAGGAAGTGCCGCACGACGTGTGGGATCTGGACGCGGTGAGTCCGCCGGTGCTGGTGAAGCTGAAGGACGGGACGACCGCGGTGGCGCAGGCGGGCAAGACGGCATGGGTGTACGTGCTGAACGCGTCGACGGGCAAGCTGATCCGGAAATCGGCGCCGTTCAACCGCCTCGAGAACATGTTCGCGCAGCCGACGGCCGAGGGGACGCGGATGCTGCCGGGGGCGAACGGCGGATCGGAGTGGTCGACGACGGCGGTGAACCCGACATTAGGCTACATGTACGTGTTAGGCATCGAGCAGCCGATGCATTACATCACGCACAGCGCGCCCTTCGAGAAGGGGAAACTCTGGTTGGGCTCGGCGTTCAAGGCCGTGCCCGGCGAGCGGCAGTACGGGACGTTCAGCGCGGTGAACCTGAACACGGGGAAGATCGCGTGGCAGGTGGAGACCGAGCAGCCGATGATCGGCGGGGCGATGGCGACCGCGGGGAATCTCGTGTTCGTGGGCGAGGGCAACGGGCATTTCAACGCGTTCGACGCGCGGACGGGCAAGAAGCTCTGGACGTTCCAGGCGGGGGCGGGGTGCAACGCGCCGCCGGTGACGTACATGCAGGACGGCAAGCAGTATATTGCGGTGGCGTGCGGTGGAAACTTCCAGATGGGCTATCCGTTAGGCGATGCGGTCCTGGTGTTCACGCTCCCGGGCGGCGCGCCGAAATCAGCGAAGTAATCAGGTGAGGCGGGCCGGCGTGGGCGAGTCGTTGTCGACCCGCGCCGGCTTCGCGCGTATGCGTCAGGGAGCGGAGTGGCAATCTCATGCGGCGATGGGCGGTTGGCCTAACCGGCGGACTGATCTGCGTGCTGGGGGCATTCGCCGCGGGTCGCGAGAGCGGACAGGCGGCGACGCAGCCGCGGCATCCGGCGCTATTGACCGGCGTCGACTGGGCGGCGTACGGCCCGAAGGAGAAGGACGCGTACCTGAGTGGATTCATCGCGGGAGCGGGAGCGGAGCAGGCTCGCGCGCTCGCGGCCTTGGCTGGTGACTCGCTCGACAGCAGCGCGGTCTCGAGTAGTGCGATCACGCGGCTCACGGACGGGAAGCAGCTTCGTTTTTCGTATGCGCCGTCGGTGTACTCGGCACAGATCGACGATTTCTACTGGTGGGTGGACCATCGCGACGTTCCGATCGTGGACGTGCTCATCACGATCAACCGTCAAGTCAGAGATCGGTAGCGATGTGAGCCGGTGACGGCACTGCGATCATGTTCAACGCATCGGGAGGTGGGGCCACAGAGGTATTTCTCTTCGCGCCGCTTCGCCCGCAGCGGCGGGGCCTTTGAAAAAAGGTAGGTCGACGATTCAGCGATTCCGTGGATGCGAGCTCTTCACGGTTTGGTTGAACACTCAAAACTCGACTGGGAGAAGCAGCTATGAAACGATCCGCACTCTGGTGTATCGCCCTGATGCTGGCCGGCGTGAGCACGGCCAAGGCACAGGGTCTCACGATGCAGATGAGTAACGGATGGTCGTTTACGTTCACGGGTAACGTGAATGCGTTTCTCGTGTACACGAATGGCAGCGTGGATTCCGCGCTCGGTCCGATCAACGGCGGTCTCGTGGGCCCCGAACGGGTGACCCGCATTCGCACGGGACTGCTGCCCGGCTTCGCGAACTTCGAGGCCGCGGGCAAGGAAGGCGATCTGGACCTCAAGGTGCACTTCGGATTCGCGCCGCAGATTCAAAGCAACAGCCTGCACGACAACTTCGGCGCACAGATCGACATGCGCGAAGTGTACCTCACCCTGGGCGGCAGCTGGGGAACCATTCTCGCAGGGCGCGAGCTCGGTCTCTTCCAGCGGCAGAACATCCTGACCGACATGACGCTGTTCGGGACAGGTGCCAGCGGTGGTACGTTAGGCGGAGGCGGCACGACGTTAGGCCGCATCGGGTTCGGCTACGTGTATCCGAACTTCAACGCGCAGATCACGTACAGCACGCCGGCGGGCCGGCCGACGCAGTTCGCGATCGGCTTGTTCGATCCGAGCGTGGTGTGCGGCCCGAATCCCTGCGCGAAGGCGAGTGATGCGTCGTATCAGGGCACGCGGCTGCCTCGCGTCGAGGCAGAGTTGAGCTGGACCGGCAACATGGGGACAGCCAGCTCGAGCGGTCAGATGAGCAGTGCCAACAAGATCATGCTGTGGGTGAACGGCACGTGGCAGAACACGCAGGCGTCGGCCGTCTCCGTCACTGCGCCCGATACGAATCCGAGCATTAACTCGGCAGGCGTAGGCGGCGGTGCGAAAATCGACGTGAACGGGTTCTCGATTGTCGGATCCGGCTACTACGGAAGCGGCATCGGAACCACGCTCATGTTCGGCCAGCTCGACGGGAGTGCAATCGATCCGGCGCTGCAAGCCCGCAAGTCGTGGGGCTATCTGGCGCAGGTGCAGTACAGCCAGCCCGGCACGCACTGGACCATCGGCGGCAGCTGGGGCGAGAGTCATCTCGACGAGAGCGACGGGGACAGGACGTTCCTGGATGGAGATCCCGATCCTCTCGTGAAATACAATCGTGCTGCGGACGTGCTCTTGTCGTATCAGTGGACCAAGTCTCTTCGCTGGGTGCTCGAGTACACGTGGGCGCGCGCGGCCGCGTATTCCGGGTCGCAGAACACGTCGAACCAGGGCGCCACAGGATTCATGCTGTTCTTCTAGAAGAACGGACCTGGCCGGACACTGACGGACGAGACCGGACTTCTAGAACCGCACGAAGTCGCAAACAGCACGGGCGGGTCCCGAGCGGATCCGCCCGTGTTGTCATCTGTGCGCTTGGTCAGTGGCGGGTTGACGCCGGCGCTTGTAAGCAGGCGGAGCCTGCTTGACACGCTTCCCAGGCCTCTTCAGTTTCTTCCTCCCCCGAAGGGAGGGGGAGGGGACGGCTGGCTCATCACCGAAGATCCGGTGGACACGATCGGCCGTAGAACGAGAGACATGTTGAGAAGGGGTTGCCGATTTCTCCAGCGCTGTGCAGGATATGTTGGATGGGTGTAATGATTCGAGTGTTCTCATCACACTGAAGCGAGGGACGGATTCATTCGGCAGTCGGCGGCGCTGTGCCGCCGGGATCACTCAGAGAGTGAGCGCGCGAGGAACGCGCGCGGCGTGACGAAATAGATCGCACGAATCGAGAGAAGACCGTTTTCAACTTCACGAAAAGTACGCGGCACAGTGAGGTGCGATGGTCTGCAGCGAGCGAAGTCCTCCTCGATGTGGCACGCTGTTCCGCTGTTGCCCCAGCGGAACTAGCCCCAGTGCGGCCCCAACCGCGAGGCCTGGAGGCACAGCGTGCGGATGCGCGGTCATGCTCAATCCTCACTCTCCACAAGGGGCAGCATCATGAATCGCTTTACCCGCTTCTCTTCTTGGGCGGTCCTCGCAGGCGCCTTGGCCGTTGGTGCATCCGCCGCCAGCGCTCAACAGGAATTGATCGAGGCGTCCAAGAATCCAGGCCAGTGGGTCATGCCGGGGAGAACGTACGATCTGCAGCGGCATAGTCCGCTCAAGCAGATCACCACGGCGAACGTCAAAGATCTACAAGTCGCCTGGACGTTTTCGACCGGCGTGCTTCGCGGGCACGAAGGTAATCCGCTTGTCATTGGGCACGTGATGTACGTGCACTCGGCGTTCCCGAACAAAGTGTTCGCGCTGGATCTGACGAAGCCTGGTGCGCCTCAGATCTGGCAGTTCACTCCGGAACAGCCGGCCGACGTGATTCCGATCGCGTGTTGCGACGTCGTGAATCGAGGTCTTGCGTACAGCCCGAAGTACGATCGCCTGTTCATCGAGTTGCTCTCGGGCGACCTCCTCGCTCTCGATGCGAAGACCGGCAAGCAGGTCTATCGCGTGAAGAGCGCGGACTACAAGAAGGGCGAGACGATGACTAACGCGCCGCTCGTCGTCGGCGATGCGGTCATCACCGGTATCTCGGGTGGTGAGTTCGGCGTTCGCGGCCGAGTGACGGCGTTCAGCGCAGCGGACGGCAAGGAGCTGTGGCGGGGCTACAGCACGGGGCCGGACAAGGATGTGATGATCACGGCGAACACGCTGAAGTCGCCGTATCCGACCGATCAGGGGACCGATCTCGGCGTGTCGACGTGGCAGGGCGACGAGTGGCAGCGCGGTGGCGGTACGACGTGGGGATGGTACTCGTACGACCCCGAACTGAACCTCTTCTACTACGGCAGCGGGAATCCGGGCGTGTGGAATCCGGATCAGCGTCCTGGCGACAACAAGTGGTCGATGTCCATTTGGGCGCGCAATCCGCAGACGGGTGAGGTGAAGTGGGTCTACCAGATGACGCCGCACGATGCGTGGGACTATGACGGCGTGAACGAGATGGTGCTGTTCGACAAGGATGGCAAGAAGCTGTTGGCGCACTTCGACCGCAACGGCTTCGGCTACACGCTCGATCGCACCACCGGCAAGGTCCTGGTGGCCGAGCCCTACGGCCCAGTGAACTGGGCGAAGAGTATCGACCTGACGACGGGTCGTCCTGTCGAGGATCCTACGAAGCGGACGAATGCGAAGGGCAACACGACCGGCATTTGCCCGGCCGCGATCGGGTTCAAGGATCAGCAGCCGTCATCGTATGATCCGGAAACCGGCCTGTTCTTCGTTCCGACCAACAACATCTGCATGGACTACGAGGGCGTCGAGGTGAAGTACTCGGCCGGACAGCCTTACGTGGGAGCAATCGTGCGGATGTTCCCGGGCCCGGGCGGCAACCGTGGCGCCGTGATCGCGTGGGATCCGATGAAGGGCAAGATCGTGTGGAAGGACAAGGAGAACTTGGCGGCCTACGGTGGCACGATGAACACCGCCGGCGGCGTGGTCTTCTACGGGACGATGGAAGGCTGGCTCAAGGCTGTTGATGCCAAGACCGGCAAGCTCCTGTGGGAGTTCAAGACGCCTTCGGGCATCATCGGCAGCCCGATGACGTATATCGGTCCTGACAACAAGCAGTATGTCGCCGTGCTTTCGGGCATCGGCGGCTGGGCCGGCATCGGCGTGGCCGCGGGCATTGGTGCGGAAGATCCGACGGCTGGGTTAGGCGCGTTAGGCGCGTTCGGCGACGCCGGACACTACTCGAACCAGGGTGGTGTGTTGACGGTGTTCTCGCTGCCGGGCGCTGCGAAGCCGTAAGCGACCGCGACGTGCAGGCAGTGATCGAACCCGGTGTCGGAGCTGCTGTGCTCCGGCACCGGGTTGATCGCGTTAGGCAGCGGTCGTCACACTCTCGCAAGAAGGACACCATGCAGCACTCGCATCGCACGTGGGCTCGTCGCGTCTGTCTCGCGCTGCTCGGCGTGGCCGCCGGTATCGGGTCGAGCGCGGCGGCACAGGGGGAGAAGGTCAAACCCCAGACCGCGGAGCAACCCACCGATTTTCCGGTCACGCAGGCCTGGAAGGACTTCAAGATGCTCCGGGTGTGCGGCGATCCGGAGAACATGCCGTTCTCGGACCAGAAGGCGCAGGGATTCGAGAACAAGATCGCCGATGTGATCGCCGGTGCGTTAGGCGATTCCGTCGTGTACACGTGGTGGCCGCACCGGCGCGGCTTCGTGCGCAACACGCTGAGCGCGGGCGAGTGCGACGTGGTGATGGGCGTGCCGGCCGGGTACGACCCGGTGGCGACCACGGATCCGTACTACCGGTCGACCTACTACATCGTGACGCGCACGGACCGGCATCTGGACATCCAGTCGCTGGACGATCCGCGACTCAAGACGCTGAAGGTGGGCGTTGGGCTGATCGGCGACGATTATACGAACACGCCTCCGGCGCAGGCGCTCGCGAGCCACGGCGTGACGAAGAACGTCCGCGGATTCAGCCTGTTCTACGACGAGGATACGCATCCGCAGGACATCGTGAACGCGGTCGCGAAGGGGACGATCGACGTGGCGTTGGTGTGGGGACCGGTCGCCGGGTACTTCGCCAAGGAATCGTCGGTGCCGCTGAGCCTCGTGGCGTTGCCGGACTCGGACAGCGCGAGCGGTGTGCTGTTTGCGTACAACGTGGCCATTGGCGTTCGCCATTCGGATCGTGAGCTCAAGGCGACGCTCGATTCGCTCCTGACACAGAAGCGGGACACGATTCAGGGGATTCTGCGCGCCTACAACGTGCCGACCGTGGAGGTCAAACACTGAGGGGCCGCGGGTCAATCATTCACCTCAAGTCGGTTGAAACCACTCGAACCCGACGCCGACGCACAACAGAATCAATGAACTTGCCGAACGAATACACTCCGAGGAAACACCGGGACGGCGTGACCCATCGGGCCGCCGGCCTGTGTCTGTTTGTCGTCTGCCTGGTTGCGGTGACCGCGTTCGCGTGCTCGAAGGACGACGCGGGCGGATCGGCACGCGCCTCGACGGCGGCTCCCGCCGGCTCGACGGCGACCGCGGCGAAGACGGGCGACACGGTGACGGTCGCCTCGGGGACCTACTGCGACAAGGCTAACGACTCGGCGACGGTCTGGAACGAGGCGAACCATCATCGGAGCGACCCGCTTGCGGTGTCTCAGCAGGAATACGATGGGTGGAAGATGTTTCACGTGTACTGCTACCGGTGCCACGGCACGGATGCGATGGGCAGCGACATCGCGCCCAATCTCCGCAATTCGTTAGGCCCGGAGGGCGGCGTGGACAAGGCGTGCTTCATCACGACCGTCTGGAACGGCCGCCCGACCAAGGGCATGCCGACGTGGAGCACGCTGCTCGATTCGACACAGATCCACAACCTCTATGCGTACGTGACGGCACGGAGCATGGGTGGGTTGGCGCCAGGCCGTCCGCACGTGGGGACGGTGTCGAAGTAGAGGACGGAACGTCGGGACGTGGGGAGGAGGGTGCGGTGGAGCACCCTCTTCGTGTTTTTCGGGTGTTCGGTGCGAGGTGGGCGCATGCGGAGACTCGCGGTGGTCCTGGCCGGCGCGGCGGTCGTTCTCGTCGCCGCCGGTGTAGCGTTAGGCAGTCGCTCGCGCGGGCGCGGCGCCGGGCCGCACCTCGCGGCGGCCGACACCGGTCAGCGCCTGACGCGCGAGCAGGTGCTCGATGCGCTCTCGCGCGCGACGGACAAGGCGCCGGCCGATTTCGCGGGCGACGACCTTTCGGGCCTGGATCTGTCCGGCGTGGATTTCAAGCAGGCGAATCTGAGCCACGCGCGGTTGGTGGGAACGCGGTTCGTCCACGCAAAAATGTTCGGGGTCACGCTGAGCGGTGCGGTCGCGCGGAGCGCGGACTTCTCCAACGCCGTGCTCGACGTGTCGGTGATGCGCGGTACCGACCTGACGCACGCGACGATGCGTGAGGCGAGCCTCTACGCGGCGATCATGATCGGCGCGAATCTCACCGACGCGGATGTCTCGAAAGCGCGGGTCATCGCCGCGCTGAACAACGCGACGCTGGTGCGCACGAAGTTCGAGGGAACGAACTTCGGCGCGGACCGCGGCAATCAGCCAATGGGGCTGATGTTCACCAATCTCACCGACGCGGACCTATCCGGTGCCGACTTATCGGGGTCGAACTTGCGGAAGGCATCACTCGTGCGGGCGAATCTGACGGACGCGAATCTCGCCGGGGCCGATGTCTCCGACGCGAATTTCGATCAAGCGA
The DNA here is from genome assembly GCA_036376535.1 of Gemmatimonadaceae bacterium. Taxonomy (GTDB): domain Bacteria; phylum Gemmatimonadota; class Gemmatimonadetes; order Gemmatimonadales; family Gemmatimonadaceae; genus JADGGM01. The sequence goes on from DASVAC010000169.1 coordinate 47,574, forward strand.
TCGTGGCCCGTGCGCGCGGCAAGGCCACGATCGTGGGTCTCGCAACCGCGCGCAACTTGCCTAACGATTGGTGATCACCCGAGCTTGGCCCAGACGCTGTCCGGCCAGCGCGAGCGGATCACGCGGTCGAGGCCGAAGCACCGGCCGGCGTGCGTGTACAGGAATGCGATCATCATGGAGAGCAGCATGACGTGGAAGCCCTGCTGGCCCGAGCTCATATGCTGCACGGCGAGTCCATAAAAGATCACCTGGAAGATGCCGAAGAAGGCGCCGAGCGACGTGAACAGTCCCAGCGTGAGCGAGAGACCGACCGCGGCTTCAGCGAGCCCCGTGACATGGGCGAAGATGTGCGGATTGGCGGCGACGGTGTGCAGGAGGAAGTCGCGATACCAACCGATCGGGTTGTCGGCCCCATATTTGGCCAGGAGCTTGGGCATCACCGCGATCCACCGGTCATTGGCGGCGGGTACGGGCAAGAAGCCCCAGGCGAGTGCGATGGTCACCTTGGTGAACAGGCTCTTGACGAACCAGATCCCGACGACAATGCGTAAGCCTGCGAGCGCGGCCTGCGGCTTTCGCATGGCGAGAGGTTGTGACGTCATCGCGAGTTCTCGATAAGGGGAAACCGGCGGCAGTTCACCATGCGCCTCGAGCAGCGTTCGCCGAGGGAGGCGGCGGGTGTCACATGCGAACGAACACTCGGGTCACCAAATATCGTGCGTGCGTCGTCGCGATAACCGCGACTCTCATTGGCGCGACGGGGTTGCATGCGAGTGCACAGGGAGCCGGATCGGCGAGCAGCGCGCCGAGCAGCGAGAGTGCATTCCGTTTTTCCGCGCAGGTGCGCGGCCCGCTGCACGAGCTGTGGGCGAAGAGTCTGTCGGTGAAGCAAGAGCGCGTTGCGTGCTTGGGCGGTCACGTCGACCATGACATAGTGTACATCACGCGCATCGAGGTGTTGGCGCCGTCGCGCGCGGACTCCGCGAACATCTCGGCGATCGCGTCGCTCCGCGAATGCTCGGCGCCAAACTGGCTGGGCACGGTGCACACGCACATCGCGCAATTCAACGGACGGCCGTACATCATTTTCTCGGCGCCGGACCGATACGTGATGAACCTGTGGCGCGAGCGGTGGAAGGCGCCGGGCGTCTTCTGCATCCTGTATTCGGATCAGGATGCGACGTGCGAGCTGGACAACACCGTGAGCGGTCACGTGCGGTACGAGGACGCGAAGCGCAACGACGTCGGCTCCTAACGCGAGTCGGCGCCGGCGTCGGACGGCGCGTCACGCCATACGCGCGCGCCGGCGTTCGCGAACGGCCCGGTGTACACGGGACCTGCGTTAGGCGCGTCGCTCACGTGCGCCGCGAGCTCCTGCGCCGCGGCATCGCCGTCGACGATGCCGTAGACCGCCGGGCCCCAGGAACTTTGCCCAACGCCGGCGGCGCCCCACTCGGTCATCCGCTCGATGAGTGCCGCGCTCGCGCCCGGCGAGAATGCCCCGCCCTGCGCCGGCGCGAACCATCGGCCGTTGATGCACTGGATCTCGGTGAGTGCGTGGCCGAACGTGCGGAGGTCGCCCTCGGCGAGCGCGGGCAAGAGCGCCATGAGCACCAAGTGCGAGACGCGCATCACGCTGCGCTCCGGCGGCGGCGGTAAATGCTCGAAGGCCGCAGCCTCGGCGGCGCCGCTCATGCCGGATTTGCCCGGCGGCACCGCAACGACGCACCGCCAGGCGGCCGGCATGTCGAAGCGCGCGAGTTGCGGCGCCGGATCCTTGCTGCCAAGGCGCCGGCCGCCCTCGAGCACGAATCCGCCCTGCGCGAAGAGCCACGTGCCGATCGCCGACCGTTGGGCACGGCCGGTCACACGCGCGAGGTGGTCGACATCGGTGGGCAGGTCATACAGCTCGGCCAACGCGCGCGCGACGGCGAGCGCGAGCTGTGTGCCCGAACCCAGGCCCGAGTGTGCGGGGATCGCGCCATGGATGCGAATGTGGGCGCCGCTTTCGATGCCGTGGTGCGCGAGGACGCGCCGGCCGAACTGCACGGCGCGATTGGCGGCGGGCGACGGCCCTTCGGCGGTGAGTGATGCGGCGCGCGCCGCCTCGATGAGGAGCGATGGGTTCGGCACCGCCGCGCCGATGCCGCCGAAGCGCCGGCCTAACGCACCGCGGAGGTCGAGCATCCCGAAATGGAGGCGCGCGGGCGCCTCGACGAACACCGCCAAGCGCGACGACGAATCAGTGCGCACGGGACGCGGGCGCACTCAACTTCTCGCGCACATAATCGGTGAGGAGCGCCATGGCTTCGTGTTCGCGCGGGCCGGCGGTCTTGTCGACGATCACCTGCAGGCGCTTGAAGTCGCCGAGGACCTCGTCGGCAGGGAGCAGGTGGGTGCGTGTGGAGAGAATGGCGGCTTCGAGCACGGCGTTGCGCGCGCGGTTGAAGCCGAGGAACTCGCGTTGGCTACCGTGGTGCACGATGCGGGTTTCGATGCGCGAGCGCGGCGGCGTCGCGTCGATGGACACGACTTCGATTTCACGCCAGGAGCACGCCGCGTCGAGCACGACGCCTTTCACATGCCCGGCTGGATGGGTGGGGAACGTCGCGGCGCCGATCGCGGTACGCGCGAAAATGAGCACGTCGTCGGTGAGATTGACGACGGCGGCGCGGGTCGCGCTGACGTTGCGAAACGTGGTCGTCTCGAGAAACGGCTTGATGACCAACGTGTCGTCGCCCCAGTCGACGCCCATGGGAGCGATGTTGACGCGTCCCTGTGCGTCGAGGCTGGTGAGGATGGACTCGATGATCACGCCCGGCACTCGCGGTCGACGAGGGCGGCGAACGCGTCGGCGACGCGTGCGGTGACGGGCCCGGGCGCTCCGTTAGGCATTTCGCGGTCGTCGGCGCGCGCGATGGGCGAGAGCTCGCGGACGGAGCTGGTGAGGAAGGCTTCGTCGGCCGCGGCGAGGTCGTGTGGAAGCAGCACTTCCTCGCGCGCGTCGAGACCGATCGCCGATGCGAGCTCGAGGATGGCGGCCCGCGTGATGCCCGGCAGCACGCCGCACGCGAGCGGCGGTGTGCGGAGCGTCGATCCCCTCACGAGAACCAGGTTGCTCGCTGTGGCTTCGGAGAGGTGGCCGGCGGTGTCGAGCAGCAGCGCATCGTCGGCGCCGGCGGCCCGGGCCTGCGCGAGGGCGACCACGGCGTCCGTGTAGGCGAGCGTTTTCACCCCTGCGGTAGGCGCGAATTCGTTGCGGCGGCCGGCGGACGTGCGCACGCGCACGCCTAGCGCGGCCAACGGCTCGCGCGGCGGCAGCGCGTGGACGGTGAGCACCGTGACCGGCTCGGCCGCGGCGTCAGGCGCGAGGCCGCGCGGGCCGGCGCCGCGGCTCAACGTTAGGCGCAGGGCCGCGTCGGGCCAGTCGAGCGCGCGCAGCGTATCGGCGGCGGCGTCAATGGTTTCGGCGACGTGCTGCGGAACGGGGATGCCGAGCACCGCCGCACCGGCCGCGAGGCGGGCGAGGTGCCGGTCGGCGCGGAACACCCTGCCGCGGTAGGCGCGCATGGTCTCGAAGACGCCATCGGCGAGCGTGAAGCCGCGATCGAACGCCGAGATGGCCGGACGCGATGCGTCGGCGCGGCGTCCGTCGAGCCACAGCAGCGGGCCGGCGCCTTCGTTAGGCATCGGCCGCGCGTGCGGCGCGTCGGCCGCACGCGCCTGTGCGGTATGCGCGGCCGTCATCGGACGAGCTCCACCGGCGGCGGCACGAACTCGTCGGATTCCGGCGTGGCAAACGCGAGATCGGCGCGGTCGGGGAGTGCCGCTCCGCGCGTGTCGTCGCCGTGCAGAAAGCGGTCGAGGAGGCGGTAGCCGTGCTCGGTGAGCGCCGACTCGGGATGGAACTGCACCCCGACCACCGGATGGGCGCGGTGCTCGACGGCCATGATCTCGCCATCGTCGGAGGTCGCGGTGACACGGAGCGAGGGCGGAAGCGAGGCGGGCGCAATGACCAACGAGTGATACCGCGTCGCGACGAACGGCGATGGGAGGCCGGCAAAGACGCCGCTGCCATCGTGGTGAATGCGCGATGTCTTGCCGTGCATCGGTTGGCGCGCGCGCACGATCTCGGCGCCGTACGCGGCGCCAATGCATTGGTGTCCCAAGCAAACGCCGAGGATGGGGATCAGCGCGCCGAAGCGGCGAATCACCGCGGTCGAGACGCCCGATTCGGCGGGCGAGCACGGCCCGGGAGACACGATGATGCGCTCCGGCGCCAGCGCGGCGATCTCATCCAGCGACACGGCGTCGTTTCGACGAACGAGCGGCTCGCCGCCCAACTCTCGCACGTAGCGCGCGAGGTTGTAGACGAACGAGTCGTAGTTGTCGATGAGGAGAATCATGGTGACGCCGAGAGCGGCTTCGTGCAGTCAGCGATGCGCGGGCTGGCCTGAGGCGGCCAGGGCATCGATGAGCGCGCGCGCCTTGTCGAGGGTTTCGCGGTACTCCTGTTCGGGATCGGAGTCGGCGACGATGCCGCCCCCTACACTAAAGTACACCGCGTCATCGAGCGCTTGATAGGTGCGGATGACGATGCTGGTGTCCATGGCGCCGCTGGTGCCGATGTAGCCGATCGAGCCGCAATAGACGCCGCGGCGCGACGGCTCGAGCTCGGCGATGATCTCCATGGCGCGCACTTTCGGCGCGCCGGTGATGGATCCCCCGGGGAACGTGGCCGTCAGGAGGTCGATGGCGTCGCATCCCTCCTCGATCTCGCCCGTGACGGTGGAGACGAGGTGGTGCACCGTCGAATAGTGCTCAAGTGCGAATAATTCAGGAACGCGCACGGTGCGCGGTGCGCAGACCCGCGACAGATCGTTGCGGAGCAGATCCACGATCATGAGGTTTTCGGCGCGGTCTTTGGCGCTGTCGGTGAGGGCGCGGCCGAGCGCGGCGTCGTGGGCGGGATGGATGCCGCGGGGGCGCGTGCCTTTGATCGGGCGGGCTTCGACGCGCCGCGCGTCGTCGAGGCGAAGGAAGCGCTCCGGCGACGCGCTGAGCACGTGCAGCTCCTCGAAGGCGAGATACGCCGCGAAGGGCGCGGGATTGAGCATGCGCAGGCGCTGATACAGCGACCAGCTGGATTCGGTGAGCGGCGCTTCGAGGCGCTGCGATACATTCGCTTGGAAGATGTCGCCGGCCACGATGTATTCGCGCACCCGCGTGACGGCATCGAGATAGCCGCGGTGGGTGAACGAGGAGCGGAGGCCGATCGGCGCGGCGGCGGCCACGTCGGTGACGGGATACGATGGTGCGCGCGCCACCTCCGCGTGCCGGCGCGGCACGCGCTGCCCGACGGACACCGGGTCCGGCGGGGCGGCGAGCCGCCGCGCGATTTCCGTTAGGCGGCGCTGCGCGCGCTCGGCGCGCGCGCGCCCGTCGTTGGGCAACCCCGTCGACACGATCCACGCGCGGTTCGCGTCGTGGTCCCAGGCCACGACGCAATCGTAGAGGCCGAGCACGACGTCGGGGATGGAGAGATCATCGTACCGCGGCGCGGGGAGCCGCTCGAGGACGGAGCCCCAGTCGTACGCGATGTAGCCGGCGGCGCCGCCTTGAAACGGCGGCAGATCAGGACGCGGCTCCGCGTGAAACGGCTGCAGGAGGCGCCGGATTTCCGCCAGGCTGTGACCCGGGACGGGCGTGCGCGAGCCATCCCGGTAGTCGATGCGCTCGGCGCGTCCGCCCTTGCACCGCACGACGATCGCGGGGTCGGCGGCGAGAAACGAATATCGGTCGCGGCCCGCCGCGTCGCGGGCGTGCGCGTGCGTGGCGCTGTCGAGGAAGAGCACGTACGGCATCCCGAGGAGGGCGGCGCAGGCGGACGCCGGGTCCGGCGCGGGGATGAGCTCCTCGACGAGCGGGAGCGTCACGCGGACGCGTTCCCGTCGTCCTGCGGGTCGCTCCCCTCGCGGGCGCGCGCCGCGCGCTCGGCGCGGCGAGATCGTTGCGTTAGGCGCACGTGCTCCGACACGGCATCGTCGGGCGGCGTGAGGTAACCCCAGTCGAGCTGGCCTTCCTGCCGGTAGGTCTTGCCCAGGGTGATCGCGAGCTTGGCCTTCGCGAGCTCCTTGCCGAGGTAGAACGCGTGCGTCCCTTCGGTGACGCCTAACTGCGAGAAGAGCTCCTGGATGTCGGTGCCGCGCACGAACAGGTCGCGGTTGAGCACGACGATCGAGTCGCGATCGGTGAAGATGCGGAAGTTGGGATCCGTGATGTGCGACTGCAGGTCGTGCAGCTCGTCGTCCGTGAACGACAGGATGCGCTGGTCTTTGACGGTGACCAGGCGGTCGTCGATGTGTTTGGGCGCGACCGTGTTCCGAATCGCGTAGTGCATGAGGCGGCGCGCGATATCGATCTCGCGCACCGCGCCGCGCGCCCACCCGATCACTTCGGTGGTGAGCACCGTGCGGACGCCCAGCTCCTCGCAGATCGCGATGAGGATGGCGTTGACACCGGTGGTGTCGGCGGCTGTCAGCTCGGTGAGGTTGCCGATGCCCATCATCATGGGGACATCGGGATACCGCCGTCGCGTCTCGATGAACCGCTCGAGCGAGGCGACGAACCCGAATCCGATCGGCTCGATGACGGGGTCGATGAGAAACGGGATGCCTAACGACTGCAGCGTGCGGATGGTCGGCTCGAGCGTGTCGAGCGACGCGCCGAAGTCGGGGATCACGACGACGCGCACCTGCCGGCCGGCGAGCGTCCGTGCGACGTCGAGATTCGACGCGTTGACGCTCAGGACGAGCGACGCGCCCGCGTCGACCGCCGTCATGATCTCGCCCTGGTCGAAGCTGTCGATGCTGACGCGCAAGCCGGCCGCGACGAGCTCCCGCACGATCGAGCCGAGCTCGGGGAACGCGAGCCCGGGTGTGCAGCCGACGTCGATGTAGTCCGCGCCCGATTCGTGGAGGCGGTGTGCTTCGGCCAGGAGCGCGTCGCGCGACCACCGCGGCGCGTTGTTGATCTCGGCGAGGATCTCGATGTCCTGGTCGCCGTAGTCTCGGTGGAGGGCTGCCTGGCCGAAATACTCGGGGATCTCGCGCAGGTCTTTCGGTCCTTTGGCGACGCGCACGCCCATGCGCTCGGCGATGACGTCGGTGTCGCCCTCGCAGAGTCCCGGAATGAGCACGAGATCCGTTCCGGCGGCGGGCGGCGCGGGTAGGAAGCGCGCGATCCACGGCGTAGTCATGAGCGCGGCCACCGTGATGTGCATGACGGCGACGTCGAACGCGAACGGCGGCGCCATGCGATCGAGCGTTCCCCTCAAGGCCGGCTCCGCCAGCCGCCCGGTGACGAACAGCACGCGAGACGGGTTGACCGCGGTGTCGCTCACGGCGTTAGGCGGCTACTTGGGATCGCCGCCGCGCACGAACTTGTTCGGCGTTCCCTCCAGCGGCGTCCCGGACGGACGCCAGAGGGAGCATTCCTCGATGCGTTTGGCGAGCGCGAAGTCCTTGTCCGTGATGCCGCCGGCGCTGTGGGTCTTGAGCTTGACCCACACTTTTGCCCACGTGACGCTGAGGTCCGGGTGGTGGTACGCGGCCTCGGCCACGTATCCGATCGCGTTCACGAGCATGAGCGTGGTGGGCCAGCCGTCTGTCTTGTACTGGCGGCGAATCCACCCGTCCTCGTAGTACCAGCCGGGGAGCTCGCGCAGCTTCTCCGCGATCTGGTCATCGGTGTACGTGTTGTCCTTGGCGACCATGTCGTGCTCCTTGCCGATTGAAACGCGAACTGCCGCGGCGGTCGTTCGTGCCTAACGGACGCCGCCTTACATGACGGCGCCGCCGCCGATCAAGAGCGTTTGCCCGGTGAGATACGCGCTGTCGGGCGACGCGAGAAATATGGCGGCGCGCGCGACGTCCGCGGGCGTGCCCCAGCGCGCGAGCGGTATCGACCGCGCGACCTTGCGTCGACGAACGGCGTCGAGTCCACCGCCGAACTCCGTGTCGATCCATCCTGGAGCGAGGACGTTCACCCGAATGAGCGGCGCGACGGTTCGTGCGAGTGACTTGCTGAACGCCATCACGCCTCCCTTGACCGCCGAAAACATCTCGGGATTTCGTCCGGACATTCCACTCAGGACGTGGTCCCAGCTCATGTTCAGAATAACGCCGCCGGCCGATTGTTCGCGCATCACGCGTACAGCTTCCCAGGACGCGAGGATGGTGCCTCGGAGGTCGACCGAGAGGAGCAGATCGAGCTTCTTGGTGTCGGGGAGGTTGGCGGCGCGGCCGGTGAGGATGTCGGCGCCCGCGTTGTTGATCCAGACGTCGATGCGACCGAGCGCGCGGTTGGCGTCGGCAGCGAGATCGGCGATCGAGGCGGCGTCAGCCAGATCCAGGCGAAAAACCTGCGCTCGCCGACCCAAGTGCTCGATCTCGGCGGCTGCGGAGCGGGCTTCGCGTTCTTCGCTGCGGTATGTGATCGCGACGTCAGCGCCCGCGTGCGCGGCGGCGAGCGCGATGGCTCGGCCAATACCAGTAGAAGCGCCGGTGACGAGGACGTTGGCGCCGGCCAGTGCCGGCCCAGAGCTGCCGGGTCGCGAGGCGCCAGTGTGTCGATCGCTCAACCGGTTGCCTCCCTGCGTCGTGTTCCGTAACGTAGCCCCGGGGACGGCAAACATTAACGGCGCAGCGACCCCTCACAAGGGGACGGGTGGACGGGGGATGGAGACGGGGACGGGGCAGCGGGCGAAGGCACTCGAGGGGACGGAGGGTTCCGGTGCGGCTTCTGATCAGTGTGGCGAGTGAGGCAGAGGCAGGGGCCGCTCTCGAGGGCGGGGCGGACATCATCGACGCGAAGGACCCTGCACGCGGCGCACTCGGCGCGGTGAGTACGACAGCGTTGCGCGAGATTGTTCGCGCCGTAGATGGGCGTCTGCCAGTGAGCGCGGCGTTGGGTGATGCCAGCGACGAGAAGACGGTGGCGTTGGCTGCGCGACGGGCCGCAGCCGAACGGCTGGCCTACGTGAAAGTAGGTTTCGCCGGGGTTTCCAACCTCGATCGAGTGGAATCGCTGATCTCCGCCGCGGTGCAAGGAGCGGGGATGGTGAGCGCGAGCGCAGGTGTCATTGCGGTGGCCTATGCGGATGCTTCGGCGCAAGATGTAGCGAGTCTGTCGCCATGGTGGCTCATTGAAGCGGCTGAAAGAGGCGGTGCAGTAGGCGTCCTTCTCGATACGGCGGTAAAGCTCGGCGCTGGACCGCAGGATGACTCCGGGTCGAGCCTATTTCGGGTGATGACGCAGGCACATGTTGCGACGTGGATTCGCCATGCGCATGAGGCCGACCTTACGGTAGCGGTAGCCGGCGGCCTTGCTGGCTCTGATCTGGCGCTATTGCGCGCGCTCGGCGCGGACGTCGTCGGCGTGCGCGGCGCGGCTTGCGAGGGCGGCGATCGCCTTGGCCACGTATCGCGCGCGAACGTCGCAGCACTGGCGCGCGCGGCCGGCCGGCGGAGATGGCCGAGTGCGGCGGCGCTTCGCGGCGATGCCGCGGGCCGGGAGACGCCTACGTCGCGCGCAGCGCTTCCGTGAGGCCGGCGGCGTCGGCGACCACGAGGCGTACCTCGTTAGGCAGCGCCCGCTCGAAGTATGCGTCCACGAGCTTCGCCTGCTCGCCTACGACGGGTTTGACCAGGACCAGTCGCCGGGCCTCGAGCTCGCCCGCCACCCAGGCGGCGATGGAGTCGCTCGTGACGTCCCAACTATGCGGCAGCGGGTCGCGGGCGCGCAGCCAGCGATAGGGCGCGAGCACCGGGAGCCGGCCGTGCACGAGTGCGCCCGTGATTTCGGCCGGGTGCTCGACGACGCGCGCGTGACGCGTGCGCGACGCGATGAGGAGGGCGTGCTGGTCCATGGCCAGAATCGCCATCCAGTGGGCCGCATCGGGGCCGATGCCTAACGCCGCATCGACGTGCCGGACGGCGTCGGCGAACGGGCCCCCGCCCGGCACGACGGCGACGCCATCGCCGCGGGCGACGGCGCTCTCCAACGCCCGCACGACGCTATCGAGCGGACCGGGTGCGGCGAGCAGTGCGCCGCCGATCTTCACGACGGTGTCGACGCGCGTGGTCATGCGCGACACCCGCGCAGCAGCGCGACGGCGGCCGCGGGGGCGATCCGGGCGGCGTCCTGGCCTAACGAAGCGGCCAGGCTCGTGCACGGCGCACCCAGGCTGCGTGCAGCGCGCTCGGCGAGGAACGCGCCGAGGCCTGCCGTGATGATCGGTGTATCGACGGGCGCGCTCGCGCGCACGTGCGCGAGCGCCCGGGCAGTTCGAGCGACCTGCACCGCGGCGACGTGGGCAGCGATCCGGTCGATGGCATGATCGTCGAGCATCTCGCGGTCGGCGCAGACGATGCGCGCGAGTCGTTCGCGCGCGAACTCGCGCGTGACGGGACGGCCATCCGGCGCCGGCGTGCCATAGTCGTCCGCCGCCAGGTCGCCGTTCCAGAGGTGGACGTCGCCCGAGAGGGCGAATGCTTCGGCCGACACGCCGGCCGAGGCCGACCCGAGGGGGACATCGTGGACGATGGCTTCGACCGGCGTGCGGACCGCGCCCAGATAGAGCAGCTCTCGGTGAGCCAGCCGCTCGGGATCGGTGCGGCCCGCCGCCGCGGCGGCGCCGTGCGCGATCGGGATGATGTCGGTGGTCGTCGACCCGATATCCACCAGCGTTGCGTTAGGCCACGTGCGGGCGACGACCGATGCGGTGGCGTGCCAGTTGGACGCGGCGGCGCGCAGCGGCTCGCGGCGCGCCTCGTCGGTGGAGACGAACCGGCCGTCCACCGTGTAGATCGCGACGTCGTCCTGCGGGAACGCCGCCGCCATCGCGTCGAGTACGAAGGCGACGCCCTCGCGCTTGGTGCGAAAGAGCTGCGAGAGCTCGGCCGTCATCGTGACGGCGTGCGGGGTGCCATCGGCGAGTCCCGCGGTGCGGGCCTCGGTGCGCAGTGCGGCAACGAGGTTGCCGGGCGTGCGCTGGATCTCGAAGGGGAGGGTGTGCGCGTGCGCAACGCGGCCGTCGCGTACGACGGCGCACTTGAGGTTGACGCCGCCCACATCCCAACCGGCGATCACGGGCGGCGTCATGCGGCGCTTCCGTTAGGCGGACGATGCGTCTGATCCCGGTGCTCGATCTGCGCGGCGGCCGCGCCGTCCATGCGCGCGGCGGGGACCGCGCGAGATATGCGCCGCTCGTGTCGCGTGTGGCGCCTGGTGCGGCGCCGGGCGACGCGGTGGCGATCGCCGGCGCCTACAGCGCGTTGGGCGCGCCGCGCATCTACGTCGCGGATCTCGACGCGATCGAGGGACGCGCGCCGCAGGATTCGGTGGTGCGGGCGTGCGCGCTGGCGGCGACTGCGCGCGGCAGCGCGCGCGTGTGGATCGATGCCGGCATCGCCGCGGCCGGCGACGTGAGCCGATGGGTGGCGGTTCCAGGTGTCGAGCGGATCATCGTCGGCCTGGAGAGCGTCGCGTCGATGGATGCGGTCGCGGAGATCGTGCGGGCGGCGCAGCCTAAGTCCGTCGCCTTCAGCGTGGATTTGCGAGACGGCGTCCCCGTTGCTCGAGATCCGGCGTTGCGCAGCGTGTCGCCGGTCGAGCTGGCGCGGGCGGCGGTGCGGGCCGGCGCGGTGAGCGTCGTGCTGTTGGACCTGGCGCGTGTGGGCACCGGCGCGGGTGTCGACGCGCGGTTGGCGCAGCGCGTGGCCGCCGGCATTGCGCCCACCGAAGTGCTGGTTGGCGGCGGCATTCGGGACATCGATGCCGTGCGACGGCTTGGTGCGTTGGGCGTGCACGGGGTCCTCGTGGGCAGCGCGCTGCACGACGGCCGGATCGACGGGCGGGCGCTCGCCACCCCGGTCGCGCCGGCCTAACGGAACGGTCGCGTCGGGGCGCGCCACTATTCCGTTAGGCCGAGTGGGGTCAGGGCTTGCCGGCGGCGCGCGTCGAGTCGGCTTTCGGGCGCGGCTGGCGGTTGGGTCGCATGTTCGGCATGTCGCTCATCGGCATGTCGCGCATGCTCGCGTCGCCCGACGAGCCCGCGTGCGCATCGTCGCCCTTGTGTCCCTGCGACGCGGTACCGGCCGTGTGCGCATTCATGTCGTTCATGATCGGCAGCGTCGCGATGTCGCGTTTCACGAGCGGGTCGTTGAGGTCGAGCTTGGGCCAGGTCGCGCCGTCGGCGGGGACGAAGGCGCCGTTGATGTGTCCCATGCCGCCGTCCTTCAACGTTTCGTTGGTCGGGTTGTCGTATTCGGCGACGACGCGATACGGGTGATGCGCCTGGAGTGCGAGCGCGTCGCTATTGAATCCGAAGATGAACCGGCCGACGCCCTTCACACGGCCGTCGTGGTCGCGCCGCGCCTTGAGGCGAGCGAGCACCTTGCCGGTGGCTGCGTCTTGCAGCTCGAGGCTGCTGCCGTAGTCGTGGAGATGGCCGCCAATGCCGACGAGTTTGCCGGCGATCGGGAGCTGAAATTCAAAGCTGTGCGATGACTTGCCGGGCGGCACGTCGAACGTGGTGACGCCGCCGATGTGGTTGTTCACGTCGACGTAGAACGGCATCACGGACAGGACGTCGTGTCCTTTGGCCGGCGTGTAGAGCAGCGTGACCTCGAGGTACGCGGCGTCGATGTCCTTGCCGGTTTCGTTGTGGAACATGGCGTACATGCCGAGTTTGTCGCCGACGTGCATGGGAACGCCCATCGAGGTGGGGAGCTCGACGGGATCGGTTTCGGCGCCCCAGCCGAAGAGGCGTTCGACGGCCGGGTACACCAGCTGGCGGCGGTCGAAGTTGACGCCGATGAGGTGGTGGAGAATGTCGCGCGGCAGCGCGTTGCCGGCGGCGTCGTGCATGCGCACGCTGAACCCGCGCAGGTATCCGTCGACGGGCCAGGCGAACGGCATCACGTCGTTAGGCGCCATGTCGGCCATGTCCATGTGCGGGTCCATGGCGGGCAGGCGGAACGGGCCTGCCGTGACGACGATGCGGGAATGCGCCGAGTCGACGCGGATGTCGATGTGCGGCGCGGCGGCCGGCGGCGCCGGGTGCGGCCGTGCGGCCGGCCCCGCGAGCATCGCCGCGGCAGCGAGGAGCAGAGTCACCATGATCTGAATCCTTGATCGTTAGGCATGAGCACGTTCAGGCGAGCGTTCCGCGATAGGTGGCGGATTGCCCGAAGCTTTCCTCCACTTCCATCTCGATCGACGTGAGATGCGCCACGTTGGCTTCGCCTAACTCAGTGAGGAGGCGGGCGGCCAGGTGGCGGGCCAGCATCTCGACGGTCGTGTTGGGGATGGGCAGGAGCGCGCAGTCTCTGGCCGGGAACACGTAGCGCTGCGTGCCCTCGTAGTCGACCCGCACGGTGCCGTCCGCGGTGACGATTCCGAGCTTGGGGTTCTCGAGCGGCAGCAGCACCTTGTGATCGATCTCGTCGCAGAGTTGGCGCATGAGGCGTTTGATGAACGAAAAGTCGAGCACGTACCACCCGTCTTCGTCGAGTGCACCGTCGAGCGCGACACCCACACGATAGTTGTGTCCGTGGAGCGACTCGCACCGGTGGCCGGCGAACGTGATGAAGTGCGCCGACGAGAAGACCGTGTAGTCCTTCTTGACCCGTATCCTAAACTCGCCGTGGGTTCGCATCGGTTCCATCCGGAGCGCTAGCTCCAGCCTCCTTCGAGAAGTACGGCGAAGATCGCGGCGGCGGTAAGGTCGGCCGTGGTGCCGGGGTTTCGCGAGTTGGACGTATCGCGGAGTGCGAGGTCGAACGCGGCGGTGCGCCGCCGTCCAACGGCACTGCGCACGCCGCCGGCCGCGAGGACGGCCTGGCTGCGTTTCGAGACGTCCGCCGCGGTGGCCTCGCCCAACTTGCGTGCAATGTGCGTATCGGGCACAGCGGCGAGCAGCGTCAGGTAGGTCTCGACGATCGCGTCGTCCCACGATAGTTCGTCGCGCCGAGCGCGGCGCAGCGTGGGCGCGCCGAGCTCGAACGTCACCGCGTAATCCGTGGCGTATTCGCGAGCGACGCCGTCCCGATCGGCGGCAAGCGCCATCACGGCGCGCAGGGCGCGCGTTGGTGCGCGAGCAACGTCTTGTGCGTCGGCACGTCCAAGTCCGCCGGGACGCGCGAGACGAATCGCGGCGTAGACATCGGCGGCATCGCGGACCGTGGCGCGCTGCAACACACGCGCCACGCGGTCGCGGAGCGTCCCATCTTTCGGGTCGAGCGCGGCGCGGGCGAGGGGCGCGAGCAGCAGGACGATGCCGAGGTTGGTGTTGGCGCGCGTCCAACGAGCGGTTGCGGTGCAGGCCGCGCGAATGGTCGTGCCAAGCGAATGGCGGCGTGCGAGGAGCATGGCGGGTCCGATCGCCGCGGCACTGGCGAGGAAGTGCTCGTAGCGCGTGTCACGGAAATGCGTACGCGCGGCTGGTGCAACGTTACCGGGCTTAGGTGCGCTGGCCTCGAGCAAGCACGCCAGTTGTGCGGCGCTGGCGATGTCGGCGGCTGTCGTTGGGCGTGCGTGCGCGCGCCGACCGGGCGTCAGCGCTGGACGCGATAGGCGTCGAGCAGGTGATCGACGATCGCTTGTGCGACGTCGACGGAGGTAGCCGTCTGAAGCCCGTGCCATCCAGGGATGCCGTTCACCTCGAGTACATAGACTGAACCGTCTCGAGCGGGCAGGAGATCGACGCCGGCGTACGCAGCGCCAACGGTGCGTGCCGCGCACAGCGCCATGGCGTGCCAGTCGGCGGGCAGCGTGATCGCGCGTGCGCGTCCACCACGAGCCAGATTGGTGCGCCAACCCGCCGCCGAGCGTTCGATGGCGCCCACGACACGGTCGCCAACAACGAAGATGCGGACGTCGCGTCCTTCGTGCTCGATTGTGCGCTGAAGATAATACACCCCGTGGATCGCTTCCAGCGAGCGAAACACACGCCATGCGATCTCCTCATCGCTCACGCGGACCATGCCGAGTCCCATGGAGCCGACGAGGGGTTTGACGATGACGTCGCGCATGGCGCGGAAGGCGTGCATCGCATCGTCCGCGCGCTCGCACACGATTGTTTCCGGTGTGGCGAGACCGGCGCGCGCGAGGAGCGCCGACGTATAGAACTTGTCGACCGTACGCTCGATGGCGCGCGGTGGATTCATGACGGGGACGCCGGCATCCTCGAGCGCGTGGAGGGCGTCGACGCGAAACACGATCTGCTCGAGCGACCCGTTGGGGATGATGCGTGCGAGAACGGCGTCGGCGTCGAGGAGATCGGTGTCGTGAGCGGCGAGACGGGCGCCGCGGCCGAGCGATGCGACGACGGCTTCGTAGGGGAATACGGCCGCGTGCGCGCCCCGAGCGGCGAGCGCGCGCGTGAGCTCATCGGTGTGCCATCCGGTGCGAGCGGCGAGGATGGCGACGAACACGGACGTCAGCCTTCCTGGCCGGTGAGGGCCGTGAAGCCACCGGTGGCAAAGTTAGGCAGATCGCCGGCGACCGCGGCGAACCCCGGCGTCGCGGTGCCGCGGGTGAGCGCGGCCTCGGAGTCGAACCAGAGCTCTGCCTTACGGTAGAACGCGGGTTTGGAGCCATCCAAATTGCGGGGAAACTTCATGAGCACCGCGCGCGAGAAGCCGATTTCCTTGGCGTGCTTGTTGACGAGCGGGAGGTGCGTCGCGGCATAGTACTTCTCGAATACCGCGGGCTCCTTCGGGTGATTGTAGATGACGACGACGCACCACATTTGAACCTCGGGAATGGGGAAACGAACGACGAGTCGAGGATGGCTCAACCCATGAGAGAGCTACGGAGCACCTCGGGGTCCAACTTGCCGCCGTGGAACGTGCGGCCGGATGTATCGCTGGTGAGCCAGACTTCGCCGGGACTGAACAGCATCTTGTCGATCTTGTAGAAGTCGCCGCCGTAGCGCTTGAAGATGTCGTAGAAGGGCGTGCCGTAGTCGTGCGACGCGGACGCGGGGAGCTGGCTCGCGAGCTGCGAGAGCTCGTCGTCGTCTGCGCGGACGGTGAAGTGTGCCTGGCCGCCGTAGAGCACGCAGTCGTTGGTCCGGCCGATCGCGTGCAGGTCGTCGTGCGCCACCGGCGGCAACGGGGCCACGCCGATCCCGCTCACCACCCGGCGGACGTCGAAGCCTAACGATTCCATCTTGTGGAGGGCGGTCTCGAGGATGCGCGCCACCACCTGCACGCCGCCGGCGAGGGATGCGGTGGGCGCGATGGCGATGGTGATCTGCCGCGGGTCGAGCTTCGAGCGCGAGGCGATGTAGTGCGCGACTTCATCCGTCGGCGGCGTACGTCCCTCGAGGACCAGCACGCCGCGTGTCGCTTGCTCGCCGTAGCCTAGCTTCGAGAACAATTCGGCTTCGACCCGCGCGTGGGCGCGCAGCGGACCCGATGCCATCGCGAAGTACTTGCCGACCTGGATGGCCCATCCGGCGTATTGCGACGCCATGCAGGCGAGGGCCGGGTGGTCGGTCCAGACGCGCACGCCGGGATACGAGTCGGCGCCAATTCGTAACCAAGTGAGACTAATATCGGCGAGGCCGCTCGTGCACAGCTGCGCGAGCGCGAGGCCCGCGCCCAGTCCGCCGGCGGCTTCGATGCCCGCGTCGAGGAGGCGCGTGCCCGAGGGCAGGAGGCTGCTCGCGATGCGGAGCTGGCTCGCGCGCTCGACCATGCCGTCGGCGAGCTCCCAGGCGCGCTCGTTCAAGTGCAGGGCGCTCATCGCTCGTCGCTCCGCGCCAGAATCTCGCCTCGGCCCAACTCCGCCATGTCGCCGCTATACCGGCGGAAGCGCGCGGCCAGCAGGCCGCCATCGATCGAGAGGTTCCGACGCGACGTCAGGTGGACGAGCGTCACCGCGATGTGCGGCGGGCGGTAGGTGCAGTCGTATTGATAGGCGGGTGAAACCGAGACGCTGCCGAACACGACGATGGTGCCGCGCTTGTTGAATCGACCCGGATCGTCCCCTGCACCGCCGAATACGATGACGTTGCCGGCGATCATGCCGATGCCGGCGCGCGGCCCCGCGTTGCCCGCGACCACTACGGTGCCGCGCCGCATGGTGGCGCCGACCTCGGCGCCGGCGTTGCCGCGCACGATGATCTCGCCGCCGGCCATGCCGCGGGCGGCGGCGAGGCGGCCGGCGCCTAACCGATCGCCAGCGTTCCCGGCGATGTCGAGGAGGCCGCCGGTCATCTCGAGGCCGGCGCCATACGCGGCATCGCCGCCGACGTACAGGGCGCCGCCAGCCATGCGCGTGCCGGCGTACCGCCCCAGGGAGCCCTCGACGCGCAGCTCGCCGGTGGTCATGCCCGCGCCGATCGCGTCGACCATCGCGAGATCGCCGGCGACGCGCACGCGGCTCGACGCGCCGCCGCGCACCTGGAACACGTCGCCTAACGGAATGGTGTGCGGGCCGTCCCATACCGGGAGGCGCGCGATGGCTGCTTCGTCGAGCGTCGCGAAGGCATCGGGCGTGATGCACTCCGCCTCGAGCCGGCGCGTGGGCGCCGCGCGCAGCGTGAGCGTGACGGCGTCGCTCATGCGGCGGGGTGCCCGTTCATGATCTGCCGCAAATGAAAATGATGCGGACCGAGCTTGCCGCCGTAGTTGCCGGCCGAGATCCGGTGCACCCCCTCGCGGCACGCGGCGTCGATGCCGGCGCGCATGGCGGCCGCGATGGATGGCGCGTCGACGCCGTCGAGTACGATCTCGAGCGCGGCGTTCGCTTCGTTAGGCAGCGACGATGCCGTGACCGCCCGCAGGGTGGGCGCGAATGCGTCGTTGGTCGTGGCGATCATGTTGGCGTAGCGTTTGGCGCCCACCTTGCTGCCGCTGCGCACGATGCCGCCCGGGAACGGCAGCACCACACCCGGCATGCCGCGCATGGCGTCCACGGACGCCTCCGCGGCGTCGAGCGCAGCGGCCTCGCTCTTGGCGAGGATGAGAAAGTTGCCGCCGCCCACGCCCTTCACGCGGCCGAACGACTCCTGCACGAGGAACTCGCCCTCCATCACCGGGATGCGCCAGTAGCGCTCGCCGCCGATCACCTTGCTGGCCTGGAACCCGTCGCCGAACACGCGCAGCGACCGGCCCACGGGCATGCGGTCGGCAGCGTCAGGCATCCCGTCGAAGCACGCGGTCGTGACGCACGTGAGGACGGTCTGGCCGATGCGCTCGATGAGCCGCTTCGGGAGGCTGTCCGCATCCATCGTGAAGAGCAGGACGCTCACGCCGGGACGGCCATCCGGCGTCTCCGATCCCGCGAGCTCGCGTTCGATTCCGGCTTCGACCTTGCAGGCGATGACGGAGGTTGCAAAGCCGGTCATCTCGCGCGCGGCCTCGGTGGCCCACCGCGCATCGCGCGCGGTGATGATCACGCGCGCCGCGCGCATGCCGAAGGCCTCGGCGAAGGTGTCTTCGATCGCGACGCCGCGGATCTGCACGTTAGGCGCTCGCGCCCAGGGGAACCGGCGCGTCGCGAGGCGGCGCGACCGGATAGTTGGCGAGTGCGATGGTCGCGTAGCGATCGAACCACGCCGAGAGGTCGCGCATCACTGCGTCGTCATAGGGCGGCCGCACGTGCATGCGGTGCGTCGGCGGTGCGCGGCGCAACTGGCCTTCCTCGACCACCAGCACGCCACCTTTGATCACGTACCGGGGCGTCGCGAACATGACGGCGATATCGGAATCGCGCGCGTAAATCGTGATGTCGGCGTCCGCGCCTGCGCCCAGGTGCCCCTTGTCGGTCAGGCCTAACTGACGCGCCGGGCCCGCGCGCGTGATGATCGCGATCTCGCGCAGCGTGTACTCGCGCGAGAGGCCGTCGGCCAGCGCGCTGCCGGCGAGCAGCTTGTGGTTCACGGCTTTGAGGCGCTCGTCGCGGTAGGCGCGATCCATCAACAGGCGAATCAGCTCGGGATAGCTCGTGAACACACCGCCGTTGGGATGATCCGTGGACAACACGACGCGCCATGGATCCTCGGACAACAAGAACAGCTCGAGCCCGACGACCCACTGGAGCGATGCGACCGCTGCGGCGTCGCGGTACTCGTATGGAACGATCCCGCAACCCGTCTCGAGCTCGACGTCGACGTTCACCCAGCGGCGTCCGCTGCTCGCGTGGAGCAGATACTCCACCGCGCCATCGGCGGTCACCGTGGTGGCGTGGCCGAGCATCACCTGGCCCACGTCGGCCGTCACCTCCTGATGCGTGTTGATGTAGGCGATGAGCTCCTTCGCGCCCGACGCCCAGGGCTTTCCGTTTCCGCCGGCGTACGCGTGGAACTGCACGTGCGTGAAATGTGCGCGACGACCCGACAGCGCGCGCATGCTATCGAGCGTCGTCGTCACGTTGCCGGGCAGCCCGAGGTTGTTGCAGTGGATGTGCACCGGGTGCGGCAGCGCGAGGCCGTTGGCCGCGTCGGCCAGCGTTTCCATGATGGCACGGGGCGTCACGCCCGGCATGCCTAACGCCTCATCGATGCTCGTCACGGCGCGCACGTTGCGCTTCCACGCTTCGATGCCGCCGGGGTTGACGACCTTGATGGCGTACGCGCCCGTTGCGCCTAACAGCCAGGCGGCGTAGTCGCGCGCGCGCTCGCGCTCGCCGGCGGCCACCTGCCGCAACAGGTACGCGTCGTTGCCCATGAGCACGAAGAATCCGGCGTCGATGATGGGCGTGTCGTCCAACTGCGCGTGCGTATCGCGCGCGCCGGCGGGCGCCACCGCGGCATCGAACACCGTGGTGTAGCCGAGTCCCGCGTAGCGATAGCCGGTGGTGAACGTGGTGGGCACCGTGCCGCCGGTGCCCGAGCGCGCGACGGCGTCGAGCAGCGCGGGCGGCGACACCGGATCCCGCGTGCGTTCGTCGGACAGAATCCGGCGTGCTTGATTTACGCTCGATGCGGCGATGTGCGCGTGGACGTCGATGCCGCCGGGCATCACCACCATGCCATGTGCGTCGAGCCGCGGCGCATCGCCGGGGAGCGACGCGACGATGCGGCCGTCCTCGACGCACACGTCGCGCACGTCGCCGTCAACGCCGTTCGCGGGATCGTACACGGCGCCGCCCGTGATGCGCAGGCGGTCGGTCACGAGCGGCGTGCCCGGCGTGTGCCGATGCGTTGGGCGAGCGCGCGCACCACGTCCGCGGCCACGGTCGGGCCGGGCACGGGCGCGCGCAGCGGAAGCGGAACGTCGTCCATGCGGAACGCCGTCCCGCGCTCATGGATGCCGGCGACGCCGGTGTCGATCGCCACCTCGCACGGCGTCTCCGAGGCGGCCGGACCGATGGCGATCGACGGCACCGCATCGATCGCGAACGGGATGCCTAACGCGCGACCGACCAGGAGCACCGCGTCCACGGCGCCCGACGCGACGAGTGCGCGCGCGCCGTCATCCGGACGGAACCGCGGAAATCCGCGCGAGAAGTCCACCGTCATCGGGTAACCGGTCTGCCACGTGAGCACGGACTCGGCGCCCACCCGATTGCCGCCGGCGCGCAGCGGCGTGACGGACGCGCGCGTCACGGCATTGAGCTGCTGGCCGAGCGCGGTGAGCGATTCGGCGCGCGCGGGCTCGTTCGGCAGCGTGCCCGGCTCGGCGTCGTACACGATCACCGCGTAGCGCGCGGCGGTGAGCGTGCGGGCGAGATCCGCCAGGCCGCCGAGTTGCGCACCGCCTAACGCACGGCCCGCGACCGCGGCGCGCAGCGCGGCGATCGCGTCGAGCTCCTGGTCGGCGCGTACGCGGATGCGCATATCCGCGTCCGACGGGCCGCGAGCGTCGCCCACGTCGACGGACACGAGGCGCCGGCTGCGGCGGCCATCGGGGACGAACAGTCCCGCGGGCTCGGGCGCGTAGCGCGACGCATAGCGCGGATATCGCTCCGCCGGATCGGTGCCCCAGAACACGATGCAGTCGGCGCGATTGCGAATCTCACCGAGCGTCGCGCTCACGCGGCCGCGCCGTTGGGCGGCGAGGATGCCCGCAGCGACCGTGGATGAGCTCACGCCATCGACGACCGCGTGCAGCGTGTCGGCGACTTCCACCGCGGCGCGCTGTGTTTCGCACGAGATGTCGAGACTCAAGAACACGAGCGCGCGCCGCGCTTGATCGAGGAGCGTGGCGGCGGCGTCGAGCGCGGCGTCGACCGTAACGGTCGAAGCGCGCGCTCGGGCGATTGCAGGCGCGCGTCCGTCGCCAAACCACGAGACGCCGAGCGGGCAGGCGCCACGCGCTTCGGCGATGCGCCCGTCGCGCACCGCCACCGCGATGTCATCGCACGAGCAGCCACATCCCAGGCAGGTGACGTGCTCGACGAGGCCCCCGCCCCCTCCCGGCATCTCGCTCATGCGCTCCTTCTCCCGCTGCCCCCGATTTCGTCATACAGCTTTCGCGCGCGCTGCACAAGCGCGGCGTGGCAAGCGGCGTCGCTCGCGCCGCGTGCGAAGATGGTACAGACGGGGCTGCCGCGCGGAATCCGCTCACCGGGATGCGGGACGTCTCGCACCGAGGGATCGTCGAGCCACGCGTGCGTATCGCCGACGACAACCGTCCGCTTCGCGAACACTATCGCCTTGCCGAAGACCTCGGCAGCGGATTCGTGGCGGGCGGATTCAAGATCGAAACGCGGCGCGATTCCACAGCACCCGCTGACGTGCGCACCGAACACCGAGAATTCGAACGCGCGTTCGGCGAGCTCCATGGACGCCGTGTACCGCGGATTTATCTCGGTCACGAACGGCGTGCCGTTCCGGGCAATGAAGTCGATCCCGTTGACACCCACCAGGCGCAGCTCCCGCGTGAGAGTGTCGGCGATGGTGCAGACGGTGTCGAACAACGCGTCGCCTGAGGCGAACGTTGTCGACCGGTGAGGCACGAGAATACTGCCGCAGTACCCGAATCCGGAGGCCCCGAACTCGGCCTCGCCCACGAGTTGTCGACTGAACGCGAATGGGACTGCGCGCGTGCCGTCGGCGGCAAATACGAGCGAGCCGGCTTGGCCGGCGATGCGTTGTTGCAGAAAATGCGTTCTGCGCAGCGTGTCGCCACGTCGCCAGCGCGTGATGCCGTGACCGCCGCCTGAGGCGAACGGCTTGGCCAGCCACGCGGTGTGGCCGGGATCTCGGCCACTGCGGAGACGCAGCGCCGGCGCCGCGAATCCGCGCGCCCGCAGCAGGGCTGCCACGACCGATGGCGACCGCGCCCGAGTCAGCACGGGTGGCGGATTGCCGAGGAGTCGCCGGCCGCGCGCCAACACGCGCACCGCGTCGGGGTGGTTCTCGAAGCTGGCGACGTACGACACCCAATCGCCGGGCACCGCGGCCGCCGCGCGGGCGATGCCTAACGGATCGTACCGGCCGACGCCTGGTGACGAAGCGCGCACGGCCAACGCCGGCGTCGCGGCGTTGTCGAGATCGGCGAAGGCGTCGACCGATGCCACGGTGTAGCCGGCTCGCACCGCCGATTCGACCAATGCGCGCGTCGAAAAGCCGGCGACGACGACGCCTCCCGCCGGTCCGGTTCGCACGCGCGCACGATTCGCGTCAGGCGATGCCGAGGCGGTGGCGCGCGGCATCGGGGGTGATCACGAAGAGATGGTCGAGCACGGTGCCGGCCGCCTCGCGCAGCCCGAGCACGTTGACGAGGGCTTCGTTCGGGCCGCCGGCGAGGCCGTCGGCTACGAGCGCGGCGCCCTGCGCGGCTTCCTTCGCCGTGCGCGCGAAGCCCTCGAGGCGCCGAACGGGCGCGAACGGGCTCAGTCTGCGTCGCAGCTCGCGCGCGACCTCGTCGGCGTGCGTTAGGCGACCCGAGAGGAGGATCTCGAACGGGCGCGGCACGATGGTGCACAACGCGGCCACGGCCTTGACCGCGCTCTCGATCACCGCGTCGCGCGCCATCTGCTCGCGCTCGGTGCTCGGCGCCGCGACGTGGTGCACCGCATCCTGCGCGCTGCCGATCACGCTCGCGGCGCCGCCGCCGAAGAGCGTGTCCTTGGTGATCGTGCCGGCGAGGAACGCGACTTCGCCGTCGAGTGCGCCGGCGGCACGCACGCCCATCGGTCCCGCGGTGCCGCCCATTCCGTCGACGATGCGGCCGTCCTGCACGGCGATGGCCGCCGAGAACGCTCCGCCTAACTCGAGCAGGACGAACGACACGTCGGTGTACGGGCAGCCCCGACGCCGCGCCTGGTCGTGCACGCCGAGCGCGGCGGCGCAGACTTTGTCGGCGGTGCCCATGTCGACGCGGTTGATCTTGCGCGCCGCCGGCACCGACGTGAGGTGGATGACGCCGGGCGTGAACAACACCGGCAGCTGCGCATCGCGCATGGCGCGGGCGAGCACGCGCAGGCCGCCGATTCCGCCGTGGTCATCCGTCGCGGCGAGGTAGGCGAGCCGGAGATCGGTCTCGCCGGCGCGCTCGACGGGCGTGAGCGGCAAACCGTAGCCGGATGGACCGGCGATGAGTGCGGCGCGCGCGCCCTGGAGGATCGCGATGAACGCCGGCACGTCGGCCAGCGCCTGCGCAGTGGGTAGCGACCGATCGAGAAAGACCGCGCCGTCATGGAGCCCGCACAGATCGATGCTCATCGTGCCGGGATCGATGCCGAGCGTGCGGGGCATGTGGGGCGCGATCCGGCGTCGGTTCCGTTAGGCCTGGAGGCCCTGGGCGAGCTCGGCGATGGACTCGGCGTCGAGGACGGCGTCGTTGCGCTCGAACAGGCGCGCGATACACGCCTTGTGGACTTTCATCTTGAAGCCGCCCACGCCGATCGCGCCGAACGCGGTGACGCCGTCCTTGTCCTTGCCGTCGTCGTTCACGTCGATGCCCTCGATGCCTAACGGAGGGACGGCGTTGAGGTCGCATGCGACGGCGAGCCCCTGGCGCGTGGACCACGCGTCGCGCGGCACGAGCAGCACGCCCGCGGGTCCGGTGTTGAGAAGAATGTCCGGGCGGACGGCATCGAGGACGTGCGCGGCCTCGGACGCGTTGCGCATGCACACCATGGCGACGCCGCCGCCGAACCGCGTTTGGATGTTCGATCGCGCGCGTTCGCCTTCCTCGTCGCGGCGCGACGTGATCGTGACGCGCGCGCCCGCTTTGGCGAGGAGACCGGCTGCGCGCAGGCCCACCGGTCCGGTGCCGGCAGTCACGAGCACTTTCCGGTCACGCACATCGCGCACGGCGCGCGTGATTTTCACGACCGCGGCGACGGCCGTCGTGTTGGACCCGTTCGAGTCCAACATCATCGACACGCGAAACGGACCAAACACCGCCTTCTGCGCCGCCTCGAGCAGCTTCTCGCCCACCGACATGTCATTGCCGCCGATGAACACCGCGGTGTTGCGGAGATCTTTCGGTCCGCGCGTGAAGATGCACCCGTAGATCAGGTCGCGGACATCGCCTTCGGTCACTCCGCCGCGCTGCATGATGGCGTCCGCGCCGCCGTCGTGCGCGACGACTTCGTCGAACGCGCTGGGGAGTCGATTCGAATCGAGCTGAAGCAGGAGTTTTTTCATCCCGGCCACCCATCGATGAACACGGGGCGCCGAGAAGCGCCCCGTGTGGTCGTGTCCATTCCGGCGTCGCCGTGGACCTCCGCGTACGCAGCGATGCGCGTGCGCGGCCCACCGCTGCAATTATCCTTCCGCGCCGCTCGCGAACGGGTGACGGGCCGTCTTCTCGCCGGCGATGACGTCGTCGATGCGCGGCTGACCTTTGAGCGCGCGCTCGAGCGCCTGCTTGGTCGCACGGTAGTTGAAGTCGAAGATCTTCTTGTCGTCCTTCGCATCCCAGTGGATGAACACACCGACGAGGATGCAGTAGTCATCGACCTTGTCGCGCGGGATCACGCCGGACGACACGGAGTCGACCACGGCACGGGCCACGGCGGCCTGTGCGGGACCGAACATCTGCACCGCCTGCTTCGCGCCCTTGATCGTGACCTTGTTGAACAGAATCGTATCGGGCTTCGCCGCGAGGTTGGGCGTGACGACGGCCAGGAGGCTGGTGAAGCCGTCCTTGTTGTTCGACAGCGCGCTGACGAACGCCTGTCCCGCGTGTCCCGATTTCGAGCCGATGATGAGGTCGATGTGCGCCACCTCGTTCCCGTCGCCGATCAGGGATTCGCCGATGAAGAATTCCGCTGCCATGGGACCCACCTCCGTACCAAAGTGGTTGTAGAACGCACACTCGACCGCGTGGTATCGATTGCAACGGAGCCACGCACGTCCCTTCCACCGACGCCACAAGGCGCGCCGCATGGACGCGCCTCATGATGGTCGGGGATCGTGAACATGACTCCCCCCCAAGATTGTGTCAAGCACGAGAGCCGCGTGCGCAGAGATGCCGGGGTTTCCCCGCTCCACCACGCCGTGCAAGTTTCGCGTATGCGCATTCCGATCGAGAGCTATCGCCTGTCCAACGGCCTCGTCGTCACGCTGTCTGAGGATCATACGGCGCCACTTGTCGCCGTGAACTTGTGGTACCGCGTTGGCTCGGCCAATGAACGCATGGGGCGAACCGGATTCGCCCATCTGTTCGAACACATGTTGTTTCAGGGTTCGGAGCACGTTGCGGCCAACGAGCACTTCGAGTTGATCCAACGCGCGGGCGGCACGCTCAACGGTTCGACGTGGCTGGATCGCACGAACTACTACGAGACGGTGCCGTCGAACGAGCTCGCGCTTGCGTTGTGGCTCGAGTCCGACCGGATGGGCGCACTCCTGCCCGCGATGACACAGCAGAAGCTCGACACGCAGCGCGATGTGGTGAAGAACGAGCGCCGCTGGAGTATGGACAACCAGCCGTATGGGACGTGGTCCGAGCGGCTGCCGGCCCTCACGTACCCCGCGAGCCACCCGTTCCATCACTCGCTCATCGGGTCGATGGAGGATTTGTCGGCCGCGAGTCTCGAGGACATCGCGGCGTTCTTTTCTACGTATTACCGCCCGGACAACGCGGTGCTTTCGATTGCCGGTGACTTCGAGCCGCGACAGGCGCGCGCGTTCGTGGAGCAGTACTTCGGCGTGATTCCGCGCGGAACGACTCCGGTTCCGCCGCTCGCCGAGCTGCAGCTGCCGCCGCTGTTCGGCGAATGGCGCCGCGAAGTGGTGCCCGACATGGTGATGGTGCCGAGGTTGTTCCTGGCGTTCCGCGCGCCGGTGTTCGGGAGCGACGAGTACTACGACTGCAGTGTGTTGGGCGCGATCCTCGGCATGGGGAAAGCGAGCCGGCTGCAGCGCGAGCTGGTGCGCGAGCGCGAGATCGCGAGCGAAGCGACGGCGTTCACGTTCGACCTCACGCAGGGCGCGGACCTGTTGGTGATCGACGCGACAGCGCGGCCCGAAGTGTCGAGCGACGCGCTCGAGGCGGAGGTGGCGCGCGAGGTCGATGCGGTGCGCGCGGGCGGTGTGACTGCTGCCGAAGTGGAGCGCGCGGTGGCGCTCATCGAGACGGCGTTCGTGACGTCGCTGCAGTCGGCGGGCGAGCGGGCGGACAAACTTTCCATGTTCGCGGCGATGTTCGACGATCCGCGGCTGCTCAACGAGCAGACCGATCGCTATCGCGCCGTGACGGTCGAGCGCGTGAACGCGTTCGCCCGCGAACGGTTAGGCACGAACAACCGGGCCAGCCTGATGTACGTCCCGAAGGACGGCGACGAGGGCCAGCCCGACGAGACCGAAGCGGCCACCGGAGCGGCGCGGTGAGCGGCGCGCCGATTGCGTTAGGCGGCGCGCGCGCGGCGCCCGCGCGTCCGGCCGCCGCGCCGCCCAAGCCGTACCGGTTTCCGCGCTTCGAGATCGCCACGCTCGACAACGGGCTGCGGGTCATCGTCGCCCCGGTGCGGACGCTGCCGGTGGTGACGGCGTTGCTGCTCGCGGACGCGGGCGCGTCGACGGAGCCCGGGGCCCAAGACGGCGTGGCGAACCTCACCGCGCGCGGCCTGCTCGAGGGGACGATGCGCCGCGACGGCAACGCGCTCACCGAACAGTTCGAGCGGTTAGGCGCGGGCGTGTTCTCGGGCGCCGACTGGGATACGGCGAACGCCGGCGTCACCGTGCTGCGCGCGCACCTCGAGCCCGCGCTCTCGCTCCTCGGCGAGCTGGTGCTGGCGCCATCGTTTCCCGAGCGCGACATCGCGCGTCTGCGCGCCGAGCGTCTGGCGGACCTGCTGCAAATGCGCACGGAGCCGCGCGGTCTGGCCGATGAGATGTTCGCGCGTTTCGTGTACGATCCGCTCTCGCGTTACGCGCGTCCGGAGGAAGGCGGCTCGGATACGGTGTCGACGCTCACCCGCGACGACGTCCGCCGTTTCTATATGGATCGGTACCGGCCGCGCGGATCCACGCTCGTGCTCGTGGGCGACCTGAGCGTGGACGACGGACTCGACCTCGCGCGCCGTACGTTAGGCGGGTGGCATGGAACGGCGTCGCGCGGCGCGCCGCCGGCGGAAGCGCCGGCCCGCACCACGCGCGCCGTGCACCTGGTGCGCAAGCCGGATGCGCCGCAGTCGGAGCTGCGCATCGGCCACATCGGGTTGCCGCGCACGCACCCCGACTATTTCCCGGTGCTCGTGATGAACGCCGTGTTAGGCGGGCTGTTCTCGTCGCGCATCAACCTCAACCTGCGCGAGGAGCACGCCTACACGTACGCGGCGTTCTCCGGATTCGCGTGGCGGCGCGGCGCAGGGCCGTTCGTCGTGTCGACGGCGGTCGAGAGCGACGTCACCGCCGATGCGGCGCGCGAGGTGCTCACGGAAATCGATCGCATTCGTTCGGCGCCGGTCACGGCAGACGAGCTGTCGCTGGCCACGAGTTATCTGGGCGGCGTATTCCCGATCAAGTACGAAACGACCGACGCCATCGCGCGCGCCCTCGCCGCGCTCGCCGCATTCGACCTGTCCATCGACTACTTCGACACGTACCGGGATGCGGTCCGCGGAGTGAGCAGCGCGGACATCCAGCGCGCGGCCGAGAACTACCTGCACCCCGACGCGCTGCAGGTGGTGGTGGTGGGCGACGCATCGGAGATCAAGGCGCCGCTCGCGGCGATGGAGCTCGGCCCGCTGCTCGAGTACGGCGCCGATGGCGTCGAGCTCTCCACCGACTGACGCATGGCTGACCCCGGGCGGGTATCTTCGTCGCGCCAGTACACGGGCCGCATCATCAACCTCGATCTCGACACCGTTCGCTTTCCCGATGGCTCCACGGGCGAGCTCGAGATGGTTAGGCATCCCGGCGCGAGCCTCGTGCTCCCGTTCCTGGGCGATCCGGCGGGAGCTGATCCGCAGATCCTGCTCATCCGCCAGTATCGCTACGCGGCAGGGGGCTTCGTGATCGAGTGTCCGGCGGGGCGGCTGGAGGCGGGCGAGTCGCCGGAAGCGTGCGCGCGGCGCGAGCTGCTCGAGGAAGCCGGCTGCACCGCCGAGCGGTTGGACCACGTGTACACGTTCTACACGACGCCGGGCTTCACCGACGAGCGAATCCACGCGTTCATGGCGTCCGGTCTCTCGCGCGGTACAGCGCGTCCGGAGGCGGATGAGTTCGTCGAGAATCTCGTGATGCCGCTGTCGCGCGCACTCGAGATGGTGCGTGACAGCGAGATCGTCGACGCCAAAACGGCCCTCACGCTGCTCTACGTGGCAGGTTTCCGGCTCGGCGCCTAACGATCAGTTAGGCGAGCGTCACTTCGTCCAAATGAGGATGGCGCCGCACGCGCCCACCAGATATTCCGGCGGTGTCGACGCCGCGTCGTACACTTCGATGCCGGCCACCTGGTCGGGTTGGACCATCTCGTTCACGCTGAAGGTCGTGTCCACGCGCACGCCGTCGATCCAGACGTCCGGTGCACAGGGCCCTCGGATGCTCGCGCCCTGGGTCGAGAGCAGCTGATAGTCCAAACCGGATTGGGATTGCACGCGGATGCCGGGCACGAGGTAAAAAAAGTCCGTTAGGAGCATCGGACGCGCTTTCGCAATGTCGAGGTCGGTGTAATAGCGGCCGATCCCGTGTTTGCGGCGGTCCTCGAACTCCTTGAGCTTCGCCGTCGTCGCCCGGTCGGCGTAGACGCGCACGGCGGCCAGAACCTTCACGGGCTTGCTCATCACGACACGCACGGTATCCGTACGCCCCGGCGCAAGATTCACCACCTTCTGCTTCGGTTCGAAACCGAGGTAGCGTGCTTCGATCGTACCCGTGCCCGATGGGAGCGAGTCCAGAACAAACTGGCCACTCGCGCCCGTGATGGTCGTGCCCGCGCCCCAGAGCGTGACATGGGCGCCCTGCAGGAAACGCCCCGTGGAGTCGCGAACAGTTCCGACGAGCCGCGCGGTGCCGTGGCGCATGGCGTCGCCTAACGGAGAGACAGCGGTGTGGACGTCGGAGGCGGTTGCGGTGTCGGTGCCCATGTCGAAGTCTCGCTCGAGCACGCCGTGCAGCGGGACCTCGACCTCGATGAATCCGGTGGCGCGGGCGCCGAGCTCGGCGCGGGTTTCGAGGGGCGTGCCGAACGGTAAGCCACACAGCGCGAACCATCCTGTCGGCGACGTCTTGGCCGGCACCTGGCGGCGATCGTTGTGCATGCCAGCGTTATCGATAGTGAGCTCGCGCCAGATCACGACCACCGTCGACAAGCCCACCGGCATCCCTGTCGACGCGTCGCGCACGAGACCGACCATGACTCCGCTCGAGTCCGATGCCTTGGACGGTCCGCAGATCTTGTCGTGGATCGCGCGTTGACCGGGAATCGCCAACCGCAGGTGGTCGATGGGTGTTGCTCCGATCTCGAGCTGTTCCTCGATCATGCTCAGTCCGAGTTCGGACAGCGTCGGATCCACGAAGCCGATGAGGTACTTCCCGGGCGGTACGTGTGCGATCGAATACCGTCCAAGAGAATCGCTCCTCGCGCTGAACGACAACGCGGGATTCGGCACCGAGACCAGCTGCACAATGGCACCGCCCACCGCCACCGTTCGGACGCTGTCGTAGACGTCGCCGGAGACAACGGTGCCGGCGATTGTGTCGGACGCGGTGGGCCGCTGTGCGGATGCGAATCGGGGTACGACGAGGGAGATCGCGGCAGATATCGCGACGACGCGCAGACCGAAAGGCATCGTCACTTGGTCCAGATGACGATCACGCCGCACTGCCCCACGCGGTACCGTGGCGGCGCGTTCGACTCATCGTAGACCTCGATGCCCGTCACGTCCTCGGGTCGGACTAGCTCGTTGAGCCCGCCCTGATGCAGCTGCGCGTCGTTGATCCAGACCGCCGGGCTGCATTCGTCGCTGATGTCACCGCCATGTGCCGAGAGGAGCTCGAAGTCGGAACCGGAAACCGGCACAACGCGAACGCCCGGTATCATGTAGAAGAAGTCCGACAGCATGAGCGGGTTGGCCTTGGCGATATCGTCGGCGGTGTAGAAGTGGCCGAGGCCGCTCTTTCGGCGCTCGTCGAACTCGTGGTATCGCATGAGGCCCGTCTTGCTCTCGACCTTCACGGCGGCGAGAACCCGCACGGTCTTGCTCATCGTGAATCGAACAGTGTCGATACGACCAGGCGCCAGATCGACCACCCGCCTCACGGGCTCGAAGCCGAGATACTGTGATTCGATGGTTGCCGTGCCCGAGGGGAGCGAATCGAGATAGAAGCGCCCATCGGAGGTCGTCGTGGCTGTGGCGGATCCCCACAAGGTGACGTGCGCACCGGTGAGCAGCCGTCCCGCGGAGTCGGCGACCGTGCCGGTGAGGCGCGCCGTTCCGTGCCGCAGGGATTCGCCTAACGGAGACGCGCCTTTCTCGCGGTTCACCGCGAGCACCGTGTCTGCGCCGACGTCGAAGTCGCGCACGAGCACGCCGCGACGCGGCAACCGGACCTCGATGAAACCTGTGGCGCGCGAGCCCAGCTCCGCGCGCGTTTCGAGCGACCGGTCCGACGGCAATCCGCAGACTGCGAACCAGCCCGATGGGGACGTCTTGGCCGGGAATTCCTGACGATCGTTGTGCACGCCGCGGTCGTCGATCACGATGTGGTTCCAGGTCGCGACCACGGTCGACAATCCGAGCGGCGTTCCTGACGCGGCGTCGCGCACGAAGCCGACCATCACGCTGCTGGAATCACCGTTCGCCGGCCGTCCGCAGATTTTGTCGTGCATGGCCTCGGAGCCGGGCGTGGCCAACCGCATGTTGTCCACCGGGGCAGAGCCGACTTCTACGATGCGCTCCACCGCACTCAGCCCGAGCTCGGACAGCGTCTCGTCGAGGAACCCGAGGATGTACTTCCCGGGTGGAACGTGCGCGATCCGATAGTGTCCAGCCGAGTCGCTCGACGTGGTGAACGAGACCGCGGCGTTCGACTGCGAAACCATCTGGACCATCGCGTCGCCGATCGGGGCGACATCGATGCTGTCGTAGACGTCACCGGAAACGACGGTGCCGGCGGTTGTATCGGGAGCGGCTGGTTGCTGTGCGGATGCGACTGGGGGTGCGACGAGGGCGATCGCGGCAGACATCGCGGCGACGCGCAGACCGAAAGTCACGTTGGTTTCCACGAGGGCCCCGAGAGGGGGAGGGCAACGGTGACAGACTGATCAGCTGGGCGCGCGGCAACTGTTTCCAGTTGTGGCTGGTCAAACTAGGTGTGTTGGAGCGCGGATCAAGTACCTCGCATCTGGCAAACGTGTCCCATCGTCTCGGGCTTTTCGTCTCCGAAAGTAGACACGAGCACCCAGAGCGGTCTATTTTTCATCGACTAGTGGGACCAGGGCAACTTGTTGTTAGGCAGGGCGTTACGCGTCGCGAGAGAGCCATGGTGGCGCGGGCACGGGCCATGCCTTTTCGAGTGTCGCGGAATGTGTGCACGACCCGCGTGGCGTTTCGTCTCTCGAATAGAGCGAACCCTTCAATGGTCGGGGAGTAGGCAATGGCTGACGTCGCACTTCGGCACGCAATCGAATCGCCGGTTCCGGTTCGCGAGCGATTACACGCTCTGGATGACTCGGCGCTGGTCACCGAGTTCCTGGGCGGTGAGGAGCGCGCCTTTCAAGTGCTGGTGGAGCGCTACCAGACCCGGCTGCTCAACTTCATCTATCGAACGATCGGCGATCGCGAGCGGGCGGAGGACCTCGTTCAGGAGGTCTTCATTCGGGTCTATCGTCACCTGCATCGCTTCGATCGGTCGAAGAAGTTCTCGACCTGGGTATACACCATCGCGTCGAATCTGGCCAAGAACGAGCTCCGAAATCGCTCGCGGAGTCCGCTCGTGTTCTTCCAGACCATCCGCAAAAACTGGCAAGATGACGACCGGCCGCTGCAGTTCGAGGATCGCGTCTCGCGCCCGGACGACCTGTACCGGAAGCGTCATCTGCGGGAGCTCGTGGAGAGCTCGGTGGCGCAGCTGCCCGAGCATCATCGGCAGGTTTTCATCCTGCGCGAGCTCGAGGGCAAGTCGTACGAAGAGATCGCCGAGATCACCGGCTGCAACTTGGGAACGGTCAAATCGCGCCTGAATCGCGCGCGGAACGCGTTCGCCGCGATCATCGAACCGGCGCTGCGATAGCGTTAGGCAAAGACGGTGGGGGCGCAGCGGGCGGGGCCACACGGCTCC
>DASVAC010000170.1:0-5068 GCA_036376535.1 Gemmatimonadaceae bacterium
CGGCTGCCGAAGTGCACACCCACCCAGAGCGCGCCCGCTTCGTCGGCGAACACGTCCACGTAATGGTTGCCACTTCCCACCGTGCCCAGCTGTTGCCGCGCCTTCACGTGCATCGCCTGGCGGTGCTTGGGCGGAACGGCCTGCCACGCGTCGTCCTCGAACAATGGATGATCGACGGGCGCATCGGACGCGGTGTTCTTGCGGCCGATGCCGAAGCTCACCTCGTTCGCGATCGCATCGGCCAACGTCGACAGCGCGTCGTGCACGCGCGCCGGCCGGTCGCCGAGCGAAGCGAGGGTGAGATCGGTCTTGATCGCCGCGTTGCCGCAGGCGATGTCGAACCCGACGCCCACCACCGACACCTCGTTCCGATACGCCGCCACGCCGCCGATCGGCATCACGTAACCGACGTGCCCGTCGGCCATGAGCGCCGCGTCCACCGCGCGCGAGCGCACATCCTGGAACTGGATGATGGTCTGTTCGTCGTGCGTCCCGAAGATTTTCACTGGATCCATCACTTCGCGTTGTATCCGTAGACGACAAAGCGCCGGCACCACAGGCGGTGCCGGCGTTTCGTCACCCACGGACACGAATAACTAACGGAACGCCGCGCGCGGCGCCACGCGTGCCTGACTACTTGAAGATCTTGAGCGCATCGACGACGACGTGGTACACGCCCCAGAGGCCGGGGATGCCGACCCACAACCACGACAACCACAGCTTGGACGCTTCGCCGGACGCCACGCCGTCCGCGGGTTCGTTCATGAGCTCAGGCATTGGCCCCTCCCGGCACGGCGCCGCCTAACGTTTGACGCGCCGGCGCGCCGTCGGCCTCGATCGCGCCCGTGTAATAGTGTTTGGAGTCCACCGGTCGCACGAGCAGGTTGCAGATGAGCCCCACCAGCAGCAGGCACGCCATCAGGTACATCGTCACCGAGTACGCATCGGCTTTGGCGACGCCGTGGCTGATCTGGTACTCGCGGATGTAGTTCACGAGCACCGGGCCGAAGATGCCGGCCGCCGACCACGCCGTCAGCAGCCGCCCGTGGATCGCGCCCACTTCCATCGTCCCGAACAGATCCTTGAGGTACGCCGGCACCGTCGAGAAACCGCCGCCGTACATCGAGAGGATGATCACGAACGCGATTACGAACAATGCCACGCTGTGCAGCTGTCCGGTGTGCGGCACGAAGGCGTAGAGCGCCATGCCTAACACAAAGAACGTCGTGTACGTCGCCTTGCGGCCGATCACGTCCGACAGCGACGCCCACGCAAAACGCCCGGTCATGTTGGCGAGGCTCAACAGCGACACGAACCCGGCCGCGGCCAGCGGCCGGTTGCCGCCGAAAAAGATCTCCTGGATCATCGGCGACGCCTGGCCCAGCACGCCGATGCCGGCCGTCACGTTGAGGCACAGCACCCACCACAGGAGCCAGAACTGCGGCGTCCGCATTGCTTCGTTCACCTCGACGTTGGCCGTCGTTACGAGCTTGGGCGGCGTCGCGGGCGGCGTCCAACCCGCCGGCTGCCATCCGTCGCGCGGCAGCCGTACAGTGAACACGCCGAACATCATGAAGATGAAGTACATCACCGCGAGCGAGACGAACGTCGGCGCTACACCCTGCGACGTGGCGGTGCGAAAGTGGTGCATGAGCCCAACGGAGAGCGGCGACGCGATCATCGCGCCCCCGCCGAAGCCCATGATCGCCATACCCGTCGCCATGCCCGGCCGGTCGGGGAACCACTTGATGAGCGTCGACACCGGCGAGATGTAGCCGAGGCCGAGTCCGAAACCGCCTAACACGCCGTAGCCGAGGAGCAGAATCGGGAAGCTGTGCAGCGTGATGCCTAACGCACCGACGAGGAACCCGCCGGCGAAGCAGCACGCGGCGGCGAACATCGCGCGGCGCGGCCCCACCCGCTCCAGCCATTTCCCGAACAACGCCGCCGACACGCCGAGGAACACGATCGCGATGCTGAACACCCAGCCGATGGTGCTCAGATTCCACCCCTCCTGCTTCGACAAGGGCAGGTTGAACACGCTGAACGCGTACGCCTGGCCGATCGCGAGGTGGATCGACAGCGCCGCGGTTGGAATGCGCCACCGGTTGTAGCCCGGGTGCGCGATGGTACGTTCTCGATCCAGGAAGGAGAACATCGCCATGGACGAACCTCCAGGTGACGGCGAGAAAGCTGCCAAACGATGGAGCAACGAGGGGCGGCCGAAACCGCCCCGTGTGCGAAACACTACAGTCCTCACTCGGCCAACGCCACTACCACAGACCCCCGCGGCCGGTTATGCTATGCTCACGTCCGGCAGGTCACTGCTCGGGGTCGCGTAGCTCAGCTGGTTAGAGCGCTGGTCTCACATACCAGAGGTCCGGGGTTCGAGTCCCTGCGCGACCATCCCCCCCATCTCGTTCCCTCGCGCTCCTTCGCCTAACGCGACGCCCGAGCGTGTGTCCGGCGGCAGCGCCGCCGGCGAGCCGCGCGTAGAGAGAGCAGCGCCCTTGCGAGGAACACCCATGTCCGTGTCGTCAGTCGCGCGTCGCTGCCGCTCGTTCCTGCGGCAGCGCGTCATCGCCGTTCTCGCAGCAATCGTGTCGACGGCACTCGGCGCAGGCCGCGCCCAAGCCCAACAGCCGGTGATCATCCGCGGCGGCTGGATCTTCACCGCCGCCAGCGACACCGTCGAGAAAAACCGCGGCATCTTCGTGCGCGCCGGCCGCATTCTGGCGACGAACGGCGATCTGTCCGAGGAGGACACCGCCGGCGCGCGCGTCATCACGCTAACCGACGACGAGTACATCCTGCCCGGCATCTTCGACATGCACGCCCACTACAACATGACGTTGGGCGAGGGCGGCATCCGGCAGGACGAGTACACGTACAATCCGTACATCTTCCTCGCCAACGGCGTCACGTCGACTTTCCCCGCCGGCGAGTACGATCCGGCCGGCATGGAGGAGACGCGCAAGCGCATCGACAGCGGCCAGCAGATCGGACCGCGCATTTACAACTCGGGTCCGTATTTCGGGACGGCGCGTCGCGGTTGGGATCCACACATCACGGCCGACTCGATTGACAAGGAAGTCGACTACTGGGCCGCGCAGGGCGTGCGCGGGTTCAAGGCCAAAGGCGCCGCGCCGTACCAACTCGAGGCGCTCATCGAGCGCGCCCACATGCACGGCCTAACGGTGACGGGCCACCTCGAGTCGGGATTCCACAACACGACCAACGCCAAGGCCGCGATCCTGATGGGCATCGATCGCGTCGAGCACATTCTGGGCGGCGACGAACTGGACTCGACCAAGGGCGCGTACCAGTCGTGGATTCACGTCGACACGGCGTCGCGCGCATTCAAGGACATCGTCCACCTGTTCATCAGCCACCACGTCGTGTTCGATCCGACGATCACGGCGCCGGTGTACTTCACCACGACCGCGGACAAGCCGGGCTTCGACTACTGGATCGACGAACGGAAGTTTTTCACGCCGTACGTGCAGGAGTGGGTCAAGCGACAACCTCCCTCGAAGGCGCTTCCGTTGGGCGACTCGCTCTACGATGCGATGCGGCGCACGACGAAAGCGTTCTACGACGCCGGCGGCATCCTTACGTTAGGCACAGACAATCCGAGCCGCGGCGAATACATTGCCGGCTTCTCGTCGCACCGCGAGCTGCAGACGCTCGTGTCGATCGGCATCCCGCCCGCCGCCGCGATCAAGATCGCCACGATCAATGGCGCCCGCGCGCTCGGTGTCGGTTCCCTCCTCGGCACCGTCGAACCCGGAAAGCTCGCCGACCTGTTCGTGATCAAAGGCAATCCGCTGGCCGACATCACCAACACACGGCACGTGCAGCTCGTGATGAAAGCCGGCTTCGTGTACGATCCGCGCGCGCTGCTCGACCAGGCCGTCGGGAAAATCGGGCCCAACGGCCCGCAGCCGATGCCGCGAGCCGCGTCCCATCCGTAAGCTGACCGCCCCGCTCCTGAAGAAACGGACACAACACGGACAAATCGGCAAGAACGGGGGCGGATTCAATCGGTGCGTGCAACGGTTGCCATCGACTGACCTGACGACGAGGCTCCATCTGGCGCGGGCAACTTCCGGTGGTCCGTCATTCGTTGTTCGTTTCGTGCTTTCCTACCCGTGGTCCGTCGTTCGGTGCGCGTCATCCGGCGACGGCCGTGGCCGGCTTCTCAGTCGCATCATGTTGTGCGACGCACTGGTCACGAACAACGACGGACGGACGACGGGTAGAAAAACACGAAACGAACAACGAATGACGGACCACGAGAAGTTGCCCGCGGGAGATGGAGCCTCGTCGTCAGGTCAGTCGATGGCAACCGTTGCACGCACCGATTGAACCCGCCTTTTAAACCCTTGGTCGAAGAAGCTGGCAATCCCGCCATGCACGAGCAGGCTCCTCTGTAGAGGGTTCAAAGGCTAAATTCTCACGGTGCTCGAAGCGGGATCACGGATCGTGCCCAACACGGAAGACCGCTATTGTATCATTGGCGCCGGCCCATCCGGCCTCGCCACCGCGCACGAATTCCAACGCGCGGGCATCGCCTTCGATGCCATCGAGCGCCACCACGATGTCGGCGGCATCTGGGACATGCAGAACCCGGGCACCCCGATGTACGACAGCGCGCACTTCATCTCGTCGCGCACGCAGTCGGCGTTCGATCACTTTCCGATGCCCGCCGACTATCCCGACTATCCATCCCGCACGCGCATCCTCGAGTACCTGCGCGCGTACGCAGACCAAGACGGCATCCGCTCGCGCATCACCTTCGACACCACGGTCACACGCGCGACACCGGTCGACGGTGGATGGGATGTCGAGCTCGCGTCGGGCGAACATCGCCGATACCGCGGCGTCGTCTGCGCCGTGGGCAACAACTGGAATCCGGTCGACGCATCGTACCCCGGACACTTCGACGGCGAGATGTACCACTCGAGCCGCTACAAGTCCGCGACGTCGCTCGCCGGGAAGCGCGTGCTCGTCGTGGGCGGCGGCAATTCGGGATGCGACATCGCGTGCGACGCCGCGACCGTCGCGC
>DASVAC010000171.1:0-32966 GCA_036376535.1 Gemmatimonadaceae bacterium
CTGGGGGAGTGGAACAACATCAATGGTCTGCGCGACGTGAGCGCCCTGCGCGAGCCCCCGCGATCCGGCACTCTCCACCCAGAGACCACTGATGTCCTTCCACTCCCCCAGGCGGCGTCGCCGCCGCTTCCCCTAGCAGAGCGCTTCCCCAAGCGAGCGTCAGCGAGCGCTTCCCCCTTCCCGAGTAGCTGCGATCCGAAATTCAAGACGCCGTCCACTGGTTCCAATAATCCGCGGGTAAGCGTTCGAGGCCCGCGCGCCGTCCAACGATGTGACACCATTGGCGGTGTCACATCGAGGTGCGCGACATGCTGCCACAGGATCTCCGGTACGCGATCCGTGCGCTCGTTAGGCGTCCGACATTCATGGGATTTGCGATCGCCACGCTCGCGATCGGAATCGGCGCGAGCACGTCGCTCTTTTCCCTCGCCGACGCGGCGCTGCTGCGGCCGCCGCCATTTCCTGCGGCCGATCGGCTCGACGAGCTCTACCTTACGAGCCGGGCCCATGGCCGCGGTCTCACGCGCATGCGCTGGTCGTATCGGCGCTACGACATGCTGCGCCGCTTTGCGTCATCGTACAGCGCGATCGCGGCGTACGGCCCATACGAATTCAACCTGTCGGGCACCGATGCGCCGCAGCGCGTCGGCGCCGAAGCCGTCTCGGCGACGTACTTTCGAACGTTAGGCGTCGACGCACATCTCGGCCGTACGTTTGTCCCCGCCGAGGACTCGGCGGGCGGACCGGCCGCGGTCACCGTCATCGGCTTCGACCTCTGGACCAGCCGCTTCGGCGCCGACCGCGCGGTCATCGGCCGTTCGGTGCGACTGAACGGGGTCGACATCACGGTCATCGGCGTCATGCCGCGCGGATTCCAGGGCCTAACGGGAAGCACCGAACTCTGGGTTCCATCGGCCATGGTGCCGCGGATGAGCTATGCCGACTACCACACCACCAACCAGGATTTCATCAGTGTCGTCGGTCGACGCGCGCCCGGCGTTACGCTGGAGCAAGCACGCGCCCAGTTGGCGGTGCTCGGCGTTCGCATCGAGCGCGTGCTGCCGAGTGACACCGATGTTCCCACGGTCTTCAGCGCGACCGCGGTGCCGCTTTCGGAGGCGCGCATCGATCCCGCGTACCGGCGCGCGATCCTCGTGTTGCTCACCGCCGTGCTGCTCCTGCTGTTGCTGACCTGTGCGAACGTCGCCGGGCTCGAGCTCGCGCGCAACATCGGCCGCTCCCGCGAAATCGCGGTGCGCCTTGCCATCGGCGCCGATCGGGCTCGCGTCGTCAACCTACTGCTGACGGAAACGGCGGTGGTCGCACTGTCAGGCGGCGTGGCCGGCGCGATCATCGCGACGTGGGCGCCGCACCTCATTCGGCTCCCAAGCGCGATCGCGGGTCCCGGCAACCAGTACGGCCAGTTAGGCGAATTCGCGGCGCCGCGCTTGAGCGCAGCCGTCCTCGGATTCGCGTTACTGATGGCCGGCGCGACTACCGTGCTGGCGGGCCTGCTCCCCGCGCTCACGGCATCTCGCGCCGATCTCTCCACCGCCCTCAAACAGGGCGGTGCCCGCGCCGTCCACGGCCGTCGTCGCGGCCGCCGCAATCTCCGCTCCATGCTCGTCATCGGCGAGGTCGCCCTGGCGCTGGTGCTATCCGCCGGCGCGATGCTCGCCCTGGGCGCCGCCCGCCGCCTCGAGCGCGTACCGTTAGGCATCGAGCCGGCGCACGTCCTCACGTTCCGCATCGCGCCGTCCAATGTGCGGTATCCGACGCAGACGGCGCCCGCGCTGATCGAACGCGTGCTGGCGGCCGTCACCGCGGTGCCCGGCGTTGAAGCGGCCACGGTCGACGCATGCGCCCCGCTCGGACCACGCTGCGCCAATAGCACGCTCTACGTGATCGGCCGCCCCGCGCCCCCGGCGGGCCTCGCGCCCGAGGTACTGCGACACTACGTCGGTCCTGATCACTTTCGTACGCTCGGCGTGCCGATTGTTCGCGGACGTCCGTTCACCGCGGCTGATCGCGCTGGACGCCCGCGCGTTGCGATCATCAACGAAACGGCCGCGCGCCGATTCTGGCGCGGTCAGGATCCAATCGGTCAGCGCGTGTGGTTCGGCGGCGGCAGCAGCTTCGACCGCCCGGACTCGAGCGCCGAGATCGTCGGCGTGGTCGGCGATGTGCCGTACGGTTCGTCGACGGGTGCGTCGATGCTGCCGAGCTTCTACACGCCCTACCTGCAATTCACGTACGCCGAGCGCATGGTGATGCTGCGGACGCGCGGGGATCCGAAGCAACTGGTGCCGGCGCTGCGCGTTGCGGTTGCGTCGGTCGACCCGGGCGTGGCGGTCTTCGACGTTCGCGAGTTGACCGACCGCCTGGGCGACGCCTGGTTGCGGCCGAAATTCACCGGCCGGGTGCTCACCGCCTTCGCGGTGCTCGCGGCGGTGCTCGCCGCGGCGGGCATCTACGGCATCGCGATGCAGCGCGTGCGGGAGCGCGAGCGCGAGTTGGGCATCCGCGTTGCGTTAGGCGCGAGCGCCGGCCGGATCGCGCGGTTGGTGCTCGGGGAAACCATGGTGCTCGTCGCGGCCGGCGTCGGCACAGGATGCGCGGCGGCGCTGGTGCTCTTTCGGATCATGCGTGCTGCGCTCGCCGACATGGGCACGCCGAACCCGGTGGCGCTCTGCGCCCTCACGCTCGCGATGGCGACCGTGGCGGTGGTCGCGAGCTGGCTGCCGGCGCGCCGCGCCGCGCGCTCGGACCCTGCCATCACGATGCGCGCCGAGTGACCGCCGGGCCCGTCCCCCCCGACCCGCGGTTAGGCCCTCACCTCGGCCCGGTCAGAAAGACGTACGTGTACCGATATCGCATCTTGATGGGACACGAGCCGATCATCGCTGGCTGAAAGCGAAACTTGCTCACGCCGCGACCGAGTGCCTGCATGAAGTTGAGGTAGTGCCCGTGGAGGAACCGCGTCGTGCCCGGCATGACGCCACCCGACTCGTCCACTACGAAATCCACCTCCACGCTATCGCCGACCTTCGCCTCGGCGGGAAGGATCGGATAGAGAATTGGAGGGTTATTCGGCATTTCCGCCAGGTCCTGTGCGAGCGGGAAAATCTGGACCGTTTCGCGATACAACGGTCGCTCGAGCGGCGACAATCCGCGCGCCGAGCGGATGGCAACCAGCACGAATGCCTTGCCGGTCCGCGGCGCCGACGGGGGAGGCGGCACCATGTCCGAGGCTGCCAACCGCGCGACCGCCTGCGTCAGACTGTCGTCGAGCGCGCGGTCGAGCGTGCTGGCGGTGAGCGTGATATGTGACATATGCCCCTTCGCATCGAGGTCGAAGGCCACTTCACCCTCGATCTGCGGTCCCGCTTCGCTGACCATCACGCCGCCCATCGAACGTTGCCAGCGGCTGAACACCGGCACCTGCGTGTTGCTCGGCGCGTGAAACTCCTCGGCCACACCCTCGAGCAGCAAGCCTTCGTAGTCCTTGGTCAGCGTGGAATCGGGCAGAGTGCGAATGTCGAGCATCACGGTGTCGCCCGCCGACCGGTCCGGCAATTGCTTCGCGAGGCACGATGCGCTGTCCGCGGCCTGGGCCGCCGTTAGGCGCGGCGCCGCGATCGAAGCCGACAGGACAAGGATGGCGACGGCCCGGCGCAGTTGCGTCGTCACGGATTCCAGTCTCCTGTGGCAACCTGCGGGACAAACGCGTCCAGTCCGCGGGGCGGAAACTCGATCGTTTTTCCGCGCTCCGCGCTCATGTAGGCCGCCATGAGGATCCGCACGATGTCCACTCCATCATCAAACGTGAGCTGCGGCGCTTCCTTGCCGAGGAATGCGCGCACGAAGTGCCGATCTTCCGCCTCGTAGCCGTACACGGCGGCCTCTCCTGCCACGACGGGCATGAGCCCCATTTCCGCATTCTGCTTCTCGACGAGATCCTCGCCGGCGCGTCCCTGCACCTCGCGGCTGAAAAAGACGGTCAGTCCGCTGTCTAACGAATTCCACGCCATCGAGTACTCCGGGCCGAGGAGCTCGGCTGAGAGTCGCAGGCCGGCGCCGATGAAGCTCCACGAGGTCGTCGCTTCGCCTAACACGGTACGCCCGTCGGCATCCTCGAACTCGATCGTGATGCTGGCAAAGTCCTCCGAGGGATGCTTCGCGTAGTCCACGTCCTTGCCCATCGTCCGCGCCAGCCGGTTGGCATACTCCGGCCGCGACCACTTGAGGCTCGCGATGTGTCCGGTCACCCGCCTAACGGCAAGCGACGACATCGGCTGCCCCGGCTCCGTGAGCAAGTGCCGCACCACCAGCGCCGAGTGGCACATCATGTCATTGAGCACGCCACCGCCCTGCAGGCGGCCCTGCCAGAACCACGGGGCGTGCGGCCCGCTGTGCTCCTCCGCCGCGCGCGCCAGATAGGGCCGGCCCGTTAGGCGTGCGCCGCGCGTCCAGACCAACTCGCGTCCACGCGCCACGGGGGGCGCGAACGCCTGATTCTCGAGATAGCCGGTGGTCAGGCCCACGCGCTCCACCAGCGCGACCACGCGCTTCGCTTCGGCGACGTTCCGGGCGAGCGGTTTCTCGCACGCCAACCCGCGCAGCGTGCCACGGCCTCGCGCCAGGGTGTCTACGATCTCTTCGACGTTCTCGACGCGCGCCTGGTTCGGTCCGCACAGCCAGATCGCGTCGATGTCCGGATCGGCCACCATCTCCGCGATCGACGCGTACGGACGCGCGTCACCGATGTCGAGGCGTCTCGCCAAGTCGGCTGCCGAGGCGGCGTGCTTGGCCGTCGGGCTGAACACGCCCAATACCTCGGCGTCGCGCACGGCCACGAAGGCCTGCAAATGAAAGCGGGCATTGAACCCGCTGCCGATGAATCCGATGCCCAACCGACCGTTCGCCATGCCTAACCAACGCCCAGTTTGTGCAGGGCCTCGGGCGGGCACCCCGTCCATTGCGGAACGATCGCATTGCCCTGGTACTGCAAGTCAGCCACGCCCATCTTGCTCGAGAAAAATCCGGTCGCGGTGAAGTCGCGGAAGCGATTGAAGAACGCGACGCCCTGGCTGAACTCCGGCTTGGCGCGCTTGGGCCATGCGATGTCGTCGAGCACCGCGTGG
Organism: Gemmatimonadaceae bacterium; assembly: GCA_036376535.1. Taxonomy (GTDB): domain Bacteria; phylum Gemmatimonadota; class Gemmatimonadetes; order Gemmatimonadales; family Gemmatimonadaceae; genus JADGGM01. Next base: position 5,145 of record DASVAC010000171.1, read on the forward strand.
CGCTCGTTGGTATTGCAGTGCGCGAACGGTCGCCCGTACCGGTCCGCGCATTCGTGATCCAACCAGGCGAGACCGCCGCGGATGGGCAGACTGTCCTCGGGATAGAGGACGAGAATCCGGTCCATGAATTCGGGGACGCCAGCATCCGTCGCGCTGCCCGAGCGCTCGTCGCGCGGGATGATGATGTCGACCAGCACGTTCACCGTCTCCCACTCGTGCGGCGTGAACACGGTCGGCTGGTACGTTCCCGCCGCGGCACGCGCCGTGTCGGCGCCGGCTTTGCCCCCCGCCGTCGTGGCCGTGTGCTCGGCGCCCTTGCACGCCGTGGCCAGCGTGCCCAACACGATCAGCTCCAGCATCGACCGCCGCGAGATGGTGCTTCCGTTAGGCTCGGCCGACTCGGCCGAGCCGGCGCGCGCGCGCTCCTCGTCGTGATCCGTCATATCGCACCAGCCTTGCGCTGCGCGGTGATGTAGTCGGCCGTCCGCCACGCCAAGGCAAGGATGGTCCACGTAGGGTTCTTGTCGGCTTGCGACACGAACGGGCCACCGTCGGCCACGAACAGGTTGGGCACGTCGTGGGCCTGACAATGCGCATTGAGGACCGAGTTGCCCGGATCGTGTCCCATGCGCGTTGTGCCCAACTCATGGATGATCTGTCCGCCGTTCGCGATGCCGTAGCCGTGTTCCTTCGCCGGCATCGGCGAGAACACTTCGCCGCCCATCTCGTGCACGATCGCGCGGAACGTCTGCTGCATGTGACGCACTTGGTTGTACTCGTGGTCTGTCCACTTCCAATGGAAGCGCAGCACGGGAATGCCCCACCGGTCTACGGTCACCGGGTCGAGCTCGCAGTAGCAGTCGGCGTTCGGAATCATCTCGCCTCGCCCCGAGAACCCGACCCGCGCACCGTAGTAGTGGCGGTATTCATCCTTGAGCGATTTCCCGTATCCGCCGGCATTGGGATACTTGTGAATGTCGTCCAAAATCCCGTACGCCGGCGTGTCTAACCCGCCCCACAGCTCGATGTGATAGCCGCGCGGGAAATCGAGATTCTTGTTGTCCAGCCACCACGGCATGTAGAGATGGTTTCCGCCGACGCCATCTTCGTTGTGCGGCACGTGGTCGACCATCTTCGGGACGTATCCTTCCACGTCCGTGCCCGTCGTGTCGGTGAGATACCGCCCAACGACTCCGCTCGAATTTGCAAGGCCCTGCGGAAAGCGCGACGACCTGGAGTTGAGCAGGAGCCGCGCGGACTCGCACGCACTCGCGGCGAGTACGACCACACGCGTCCGCACGTGCTCCACGGTCCCCGTTTTCTTGTCGATGTACGACACGCCGGTCGCCATCCCGCGCCCGTCCGTCGTCACCTCGTATGCCATCGCGCTCGTGACGAGGGTCAACTTGCCCGTCTGCCTGGCGGGTGGGATCAGGACCCCGGAGCTCGAGAAGTTCGAGTTGGTCTTGCAGCCGCGGTTGCATTGGCCGCAGTGATGACAGGCCGGCCGCCCATTGAGCGGTTGTGTGAGGATCGACAACCGCGCTGGAATGCACGTGATGCGCAGCTTGTCGGCCGCCTGCTTGATGAGCAGCTCGTAGCACCGCGGCGCGGGCGGCGGCTGGAAAATGCCGTCGGGATGATTGTGCAATCCCTCGGCGCTGCCGAAGAGCCCGATCAACCGGTCGACGCGATCGTAATACGGCTTCACGTCATCGTACGTGATCGGCCAGTTGTCGCCTAACCCATCGATGTTTCGCCGGCGAAAATCGTCGGGCCCGAAGCGCAGCGAGATCCGGCCCCAGTGGTTCGTGCGGCCGCCCACCATGCGCGCGCGCCACCAATCGAACTTCGTCCCGGTCGCCGTGGTGTACGGCTCGCCATCGATCTCCCAGCCGCCTATGCAGCCGTCGAATTCGCCGAATGGCCGCTCCTTGGATCCGCGCCCGCGCCGCGGCGACTGGTACGGCCACTCCAACATCTTCGAGTCGGTGGCGTTGTCCCACGGGCCGCCGGCCTCGAGCATCACGACATCCGCGCCGGCCTGCGTTAGGACGTAGGCCGACATGCCGCCGCCCGCGCCCGAGCCCACGATGCACACGTCGTATGTCTTGCGCGTTCCCGCAGCTTGCATTGGTCTCCTTGGGTCAGTCGATCGGGCGAATCCAGATGTCGCGATACCGCACGCGATTGTGGTGATCCTGCAGCTCGAGCGGTAGGCTGTCGGGCGTCACGTGATACGGCGGCCGCTCCTTGTTGGCCGTCGGCCCGCTCAGCGCGACGTTGTCCTGCACCAGCACGCCGTTGTGAAACACGGTTAGGCGGGCCGGCGACGTCACCGCGCCGCTCGCGTCGAACCGCGGCCGGTGGAAGATGATGTCGTACGACTGCCACCGCCCCGGCGGCCGGCTCGCATTGACTAACGGCGGAAACTGCCCGTACACCGCCGCCGCCTGTCCATCCGGGTACGTGTCGTTGTGGTACGAGTCGAGCACCTGCACTTCGTACAACCCCATCAAGAACACGCCGCTGTTCCCGCGTTCTTGGCCTAAGCCGTTGGGCGGTGTCGGCGCGGCCCATTCCACGTGCAATTGGCAATCGCCGAACGCGCGTGCGGTCACGATGTTGCCCGTGCCCGGCTCGACCGCGAAGGAGTCCCCGCCGACTGCCCAACGCGCCGGACTCCCATCGTGCTGGCGCCACGCCGACAGCGAACCGTGATCGAACAACACGATCGCGTCCGCCGGCGGCGGCACCGGGGCACGCTCGGGTCCGGGGTCAACGACCGGCGGTCTGGGCCGGTCCATCGAGTGCTGCGGCCAGCGCGGGTCCACCTGGCATCGCGCGCTCGACACGCCGATGGCGGTTAAAGACACCGCGATCGCAACGCATGGAGCGAATCGCATCAGGGATGGGTGTTGAGAGAAGCGCACGAAACAGTCGAGGCCACCTCTTTATACGGCGCTGACATCCATGTGACAAGTGGCCGCGCCGACGCCAAGACGGTTGGAGATTCGGACGCCACTACGTAACATCCACGTCCGGATATCCCATGCTCATTTCTCTTCTTTCGTTCGCGCTGTTCGTGCAGGCGCCGAACGCCGCCCCCGCCCCCGCTCATTCCATTCGATCGGACAGCGCCGTCTACGATGGACGGTCGCGTCAGCTCGATGTCTCGCCGCCGCGCATCGACACCACCGTTGTCATCGACGGTGTGCTCGATGAAGCTGTGTGGCGACGCGCCGCCAGGCTCACCGGCTTTTCGCAATACCGTCCCGTCGATGGCTCACCCGCCACCGACTCGACCGATGTGCTCGTATGGTATTCGAGCGACGCGATCTACTTCGGCATCCGCGCGTACGAGCCGCACGGGAATGTGGTGCGCGCAACGCTCGCCGACCGCGACAACATCGACGCCGACGACAACGTCCAGATTCTGCTCGACACGTACTCCGACCACCGCCGCGCATTCATGTTCGCCGTGAATCCGCTCGGTGTGCAGGAAGATGGAGTGCGCAGCGAAGGGCAGGATGCCGGCGCGGCCGGCGGCGGTTCCGGTCCGAATGCGCGCTTCGACGGCACCATCGACTTGAATCCCGATTTCGTGTGGGAATCCCGCGGACACGTGACGTCGTGGGGATACGAGGTCGAGGTGCGCATCCCGTTCCGGAGCCTTCGCTTTCAGGATCTCGATCCGCAGACGTGGGGCATCCAGATCGTGCGCGAGGTGCAGCACTCCGGCTATGAGGACACGTGGACACCAGTCGTGCGCGCGAACGCGAGCTTCCTCATCCAGGCCGGGCGCCTCGTTGGGCTCACGCACTTGCACCGCGGTCTCGTGATGGACGTGATCCCCGAGGCCACCACGAAGGTGGATGGCGACTCGGTGAACGGCGCGTACCGCTACTCCACGACGCCGGCGTTGGGCGGCACCATGTTCTGGGGCGTGACTAACGGACTCGGCTTGAGCGCCACCGCGCATCCCGATTTCTCGCAGGTCGAAGCCGACGTCGCGCAGGTCACGCTCAACCAGCGCTTCGCGCTGTTCTTTCCGGAAAAGCGCCCGTTCTTCCTCGAGGGACTCGAGCAGTACGACACGCCCAACCGGCTCATTTACACGCGCGACATCGTGCAGCCCAACGGCGGCGCCAAGCCTACCGGGAAGATCGGCGACCTCAACGTCGCCTACCTGGGGGCCGTCGACCAGCGCGACTCGATCACGGGCAGCGACCCGATCTACAACATTCTGCGGCTCCGTCGCGACTTGGGCGCCAGCTCCAATCTCGGGCTCGTGTACACCGATCGCATCGACGGCGGCGACTACAATCGCATGGGCGGTGTCGACGGGCGCTTCCTGTGGCACAAGATCTGGTTCTCGGCATTCCAGGTCGTGGGTTCCACGACGCGCGACAGTCTTGGCGGACGCCACGGCGCCCTGTGGGACATCACGCTCGGCGACCGCACCGGCCGCGCCTATGGGAATCACGTCGAGCTGTTGGGCGTGAGCCCGAACTTCGAGGCCGCGAGCGGATTCGTGAACCGCACGGGTTTCGTCCGCGCGATGATCTTCAACCGCTACACCCTGTACGGGGCACCGGGCGCGTTGCTCGAGCAGGTCACGTTTTTTCTCAACGCCACACCGCTCTGGAACTACGCCGATTTCGGCAAGTTAGGCGGGACGTTCGAGGGCGGATACTCCACGCAGATGAACACCACGCTGCGCGGCGGCTGGAACATTGGCCTCACGGTGAACGACAACTTCCAGCGATTCGACAGCACGTCCTACCGGGGCTACGGCGTCGTGACCGGCGCCGACACCAGCGCGTTCGTGCTGCCCCACGGCCTCTATTCATTGTACGGCGAGACGGTGAGCCTCACGTCGCCTAACAGAAAGGTCACCGTGAACGCCACCGCCGGCCGGAACGACGCCGTGCTCTTCGCCGAAGCCGGCGAGGGCCGCGAGGTCACCGGGAGTGTGACCGTCGCCTGGCGCCCAACGCCGGACCTTCGCGTCGACGGGTCGTGGATTTACGATCGCCTCACGCGCGCGCGCGACGGCAGCGAGTTCGCCATCACCAACATCCCGCGCCTGCAGGTGGAATATCAGCTCACGCGATCGATCTTCCTGCGCTACATCGGACAGTACGTGGCGCAGCATCAGGCGGCGCTCGAGGATCCGCGCACCGGCGCTCCGTTGGTCCAGCGCGATTCGGTGGGCGGCGCGTACAATTCGCTCGGCGCGTTCTCGTCCAACCTGTTCCGGAACGACGTGCTGCTCTCCTACAAACCAATTCCCGGCACCGTCTTTTTTGCCGGCTACGGCACGTCACTCAGCGAACCCAACGCGTTCCAGTTCTCGCGCGGCATGTACCGCACGACGGACGGCGTGTTTGTAAAGGTCAGCTACCTGTTCCGCCTCTAAAAAGAAAGAGGGCGTCGCGGTCCCCACGTGTTGCAGATGTTGCATCGTGTTGCGCAACGCATCTGCAACAAATGCAACATGGCGCGCATCGACGCCAGTCTAACTTCCCGCCTAACATACGCTTCGGCCTGTGCAGCGTGCGGCACCGGTCGTGCTTAGGGCGTTCGCGTCCTATTCACGGAAGCCTCAGATGGACATCCAGCGGCCTCGCTCGCGTCGACTCTGTCACGCACGTTCCGGCCGAGTTGAGCGGGCTCTGCTTTCCCCGCCGCGATCCTCGGTCGGCAAGGCGGGGTGTACCGGAGGCAAGGGGACAAGGCACGGCCTCGAGCAGTCGAGCTCGGTGCAAATGCATATGCATGTGCGTTAGGCGGACGCCAATGGCCGCCCATGCGTCGCGGCGATGTGCAACGGGGGCAACGCGTTAACAACATGATGGATGTGGCACTGGTTCTGCCTACGACGCCACATCAACCCGCCGTCCTGCAGTTCGATCTGCGTCACCTGCCGTGCTTGCTCACGAAAACTATGACATCCATGATGCCCGCGACCACGCTATGCCGTTGTTGCCGAGGCCGCGATACCACAACGAAGCAATGAACGCGTCGTCATTTGCGGCTAACCGTCGGGTCATTGTCGCACTCGCGCCCGATCGTTCAGTCCTGGAGCACGTGCAGCTGACGCTTCGGGACGAGCCCTGCACCTTGCTGTTGACGCATGACCGTGGTCAGTTCCTAACCGCGATCATCGACTCCTGTGTGACATGCGCCGTTGTAGCGCTCGGCGATGCCGCCACAGCCGAGGTTACTCAGCTCGCGCGATGCGTGCGCGTACGTGCGCCGTGCCTGTGGACGATCGGTTTCGGCAGTGCGCATCAGTCGCTCATGCCGATGTTGATCGCCGCGACGCGCGCCGGCTTCGACGAAGTTGTGCTCCATAGTGCTCGCGAACCCTACGCACTCCGCGCAGCCGTGCGTCGTGCGTGCTGTAGATCCGAGGTTCCTGTCGACGACCTGTTGAGGGAGTTCGCAAACCGGCTCACGGGTGCGCTCCTGGTCTTGCTCCGACGCTGCTTGCCGCTTGTCACCGCACAAACAACGGTCACCCAACTCGCCGCTGCCTTACGACTGCACCGCAACACTCTCGGCAATCGCTTGGCACGCGCCCGCGGGCCCAACTCTGAGCGATTTCGTGCATGGTGCTTGTTAATTCGCCTCGGTCACCTTCTTGACGACACGTCGTGGCCGATCGAGCGCATCGCGCTGCACTTGGATTTTACCTCGGCGTCTGCGCTCAGCCACCTGGTGACTCGATACCTCGAGCTCACACCTACCACACTGAGATCGTCAGGCGCACTGCCAACGATTGCCGACCGGTTGGTGAGTGAGTGCAAGTCGCCCATAGCGCCCCGTCGCAGGACGTTCGTGCCAGACGCCCTGCCGGACGATGCCTAACTCGAGGCGGCGTCGTTGGGCGTGGCGTCAAGGGCTGGGCATTACGTCATGGCTGAGGGTGGACTTGGGCGCGATTCTTGGCTCACGGGGAGCCGACAAAACGCGGCCCAACGATCTACAGCACCTACTTCAAGTACCTCGCACGCTCAGCGACGGAGCCCATCATGCGGATTCGCCCCTTCGTTTGCCGCTCGGCCATTTGGTTGGGCACATGCGTCCTCTGCGTGATCGGGAATCGTCCCAATTCCGTGCTCGCGCGTGCCGCGGATGTGACCTCTGGCGGCAGTCGCGAGCCCGTACACCCGGCGGCTCTCGCACGCGCTGCAGCTCTCACGAACGCACGCGCCCGGGTTGGCGCGCTCGACGCACGCCCTCCGCGGCGTTCGAGCGGCCTTCGTATCCTTGGCTGTACCGGCGGCGGCGAATCGATCAGTCCTTGCACGCAGTCTGTGACACTGGGTGTGGGCGGACAAACTCAGCGAACCTTCACCGTTCTCAATAACGGCCCCGAGGAAGATTTCACGACAACCGGGTGCACGGTATCCGGTGCTGCGGCGTCGTGCTCTGTTTCTCCAACAAGCCTTGCCGTGCCGAATGGCGGTGCATCGAGAGCGTTCACCGTGACGTTCCACGCCGGAAATACTGCTGGTAGCGGCACCGTGACAGCCACGACGTCGGGCAGCGCCGATCTCTCGGCCACGATTTCGGTGACAGTGATAGCGCCGGTCTACGCCGTTCAGGTGACTCCGAAGGGAGGTGCGACAGTTTCGGTCAATCCAAGCCACTCGGACACTACGGCTTTTACGGTAACGAACTCTGGAAACGGAACAGCGACCTTCAGCCTAACAGCGACCTGCACCGGTTCTCCGGCGCCCAGTGGATGCGCGGCGAGCCCAACCACCATCTCACTCGCAGCCGGTGGAACGCAGCAGGCCCTGGTCACCTACATGAGTGCTGGTAGCACCGCGACCGGCCGTATCACGCTCACCGCGCAGCAGACCTCTCCGAGTAGCCCGTCGACGCTCGATAGCGGCTGGGTCTCGATATCCTCTATTCGAACCGCGTCTGTGACAGGCCCATCGGTCCTAGCTGTCGCTGCACAAACGGCCCTGACGCAATCCTTCACCCTCACCAATACGGCTTCAGTCGCCTACCTCTATGATCTGAGCGTCGTATGCTCCGGCGCTGGCGTTACAGGCTGTTCCGTAATTGATACTGCGACGGTTTCTGGCAATCGATCGGCTTCAATCACCGTCCACTACACGTCCGGACCGGTCAACGATTCCGGCACGATCGTCGTGCATGCCCAGCGGGCGGCCGATGCGGTGGACACGGCGTCAGCGGCGACGAGCATTCTGTCGGGCACGCAGGCGGCAGCGCAAGTGGCACTCGACTCCACCAGCAGCGGCGCAACTCACGCTCGCAGCCTCTGCCTAACGATGAGCGCCGGCGCCAACGCCGCCATCCAGTGTGGCGACCTGTATGTCGCCCACCCGCTCGGAACCGTTCGCACTATGAACAAGGCGCGTACACCCACGCTGCTCTACAACAGCCAATTCGCGCACCCACATCCAATGGTGAGCGCGCTGGTCAATCTCATTCCTGGCGCCGCGGTGCCCGATTCGATCTCAGCAAGCTTGTCGATCACCGGCGGCGGTGTTCGCGCAACGGGACAGTGGCCGGGAAGCGATTTTACTGGCGCGACCCAGCGACGCATCGCGGTCGCATACGATGCGCTTAGCGACTCGAGCGGCCCCTATGGCTACACGCTAACGGTCACGGCCAAGTATCTGAGTGCTGGGGTTCAGAAGTCCGCCGCGACGACAGGCACACTGGTCGTGGTGAACCGAGCGCAAAGCCCATTCGGCGCGGGGTGGTGGCTGGCAGGGTTGGAACGGATTCTGTTCCCGACCAACGACACGACGACTCGCTTCTGGATCGGCGGTGACGGCAGCACTCGGCTCTATTCCAAGGTGAACAGTACGACGTGGATCGCGCCAACGCTGGATAGACCGGACACGATTGCGTGGGATGGTGCGGAGTACGTTAGGCATCTGGCACACGGCATTCACGTGCTATTCAACACGAGCGGCGTCCACACGGCCACGCTCGACCGACTAGGCCATCGGACAAGCTTCACGTACACGACCAACAAGCTGCAGACGATCCAAGTGCCAACGCCGGCGGGCGGCAGCACCATCACGTACGGTTTCACTTATGATGGAACCGGCCACTTACAGACCGCGACATCACCAGGCCCGGTTGGCACTGCGCGCACGACAACCGTGACCATCACGTCGGGTCGAACCACGACCATCTTGGATCCTGATGGCACAAAGGTGGGATTCGGCTATGACTCGCTGGATGTCAATCGCATGACGTCGCAAACGAATCGGCGCTGTTTTCGCGCGACCGCACCTCTTTGTTTGCCGACGCTGTACCGGTATGACTCGGGGAAGCAGGTTGCGAGCCTGAGCGTTGCCACCGATTCTGCCGACACGAGCACGATCCGAGTCCGGAACGCGGACTCCGCGTCACTCGCGTCCGCGCCGCACGCGGTTGTGCCGGAATCCGCGTATGTGCGAATCAACGGCCCGCGCCGCGACACGACGATAACCAGGGTGTGGCTGGATCGATTCGGCGAGCCGACCAAGATTGTCAACGCACTGGGCTTCGCGACGGTGCTGACGCGCGGTGATCCGACACATCCGGTGCTCGTGACGCAGGACGCGAGTGCCGGTACGGACACGGTGCGCGCGACCTATGATGCCAGCGGCAACCTGGCGACTGAGACCGCGATCAACCCGTTAGGCGACGGTCGAAACGCGGTCAGCCGCTTTAGCTGGGACCCGGTCTGGGGATTCGTCGACAGCGTGGTCACGCCGGCCAATGAAGTCATGACGTTCGGCTACGATGCCACGACCGGCAACCGCATCTATCAGCAGGCAGGCTCGAGCACGACTCGGCGAGTAGCGTTCAACTACGGCAACACGTTAGGCCTCGTTTCGTCGTCGGTGCTCCCCGTGACCGCACACAATCCGACGACGGCCGTCGATTCCATCGAATACGATGTGCAGCTCGGTAATCTAACTGCGGTTCGAACTCCGTTAGCCTACTGGACCACATATGCGACCGATGCCGAGGGTCGCGACACACTTGTGGTGAGCCCGGTCGATAGCAGCGACCATGCCCGCGGCGGAAGCAATTCAGGACGGTCGCAGCAGCGGATGCTGTACGATTTGGCGGATCGTGACACGCTCGCGCAGACTATTGGCCCTGCGCTCAACGGCGTTGCGCAGGAAACACTGACTGTCGAAACCGGCTACGACGAGGAAGGGAATCGCACGAGTATCTCACGAAAGTCAGCGCCTGATCCGAAGAGTATCGGATCGATCGTAACGAGTTGGACGTACGACGGTGCAAACCGAGTGACGAGCGAGATGGCGCCCGACGGCAAGGTGGATCGCTACGTGTATGATCCGGCTGGAAATGTCACGCGCGACACGACGCGTCGCGGCCTGGTCGTAACGAAGCAGTACGACGCGCTGAATCGAAACACGGTGACGAATCTCCCCGCCGTAACGTATACCGCCAAGACGGGCCTCATCGATTCGATCCCTCTCATCAAGAACCAGGACCACTTGAATGATGGCCCGTACGGTCCGGACACAATTGCCGCGGATACACGCACCTTCGCCTATGACTCTGCGGGCCATCTCGTGACAGCCGACAATGGCGATGCGTGGATCAGCCGGACCTACTATCCGTTGGGGTTGCTCAAGAGCGAGACGGAACGAGTGCGAACGGCAACCGGTATCGACTCGACGACGCACGTGTACACCGTCTCCTCCAGCTATGACCTGGACGGTCGACGCGTGGCGCTCATTCACCCACCCCAGCTCGCATCGAAAATAAGCGGCCAGTTGGCCGACACCGCGATCTTCGGCTACGACTCGGTGACCGGTCAGTTAGCAAGCGTGCGAGACCCAGCGGGGAACACGTTCCAGTACGGCTACGATGAACGAGACCAGCTCGCAACAACTGGCCTTACCGGCTATACGTCGGAGACGCGAGAGTACGACAACGATGGCAGGATGACGCTGATCGACCAGGAGCCAGTCGACACCTCGATCCATGTGACTCCGATCTCTACGCGGTTCTGGCTGGACGCCCGGGGGTTGGTGCTCAAGGCGATCATGGGCGGCGGGGTCGGCGATACCCTAACCGCGGCGTATTCCGGGTTAGGCCACCTTGTTTCGAGCGGAGACTTCGCCGACGGATTCGATGTCATGACGAACAGTCTGTTCCACTTCGGGTCCTCGGAGACGTTTCAGTATGACGCCCTGGGGAACATGTATCAGTCGAACTCGATTGGCACCGAAACAGCGCAGAACGGCACGCTCGTAGAGGGCGATACCTCACTCGTGAGTCTCGCAGACTTCGCCGCCGGCACGGGAAGGCTCGACCTCAGCGATCACGCCGCCGTGACGATTGACAGCGCGCTCTACGACGCATCGGGTAACACGGAGTTCACCCGCGATGTCGCATACACCACAGCAGCTCCCGCGCCCCTGGCGGAACGGGCCTCATACTACGATGCGGAGAACCGATTGCGCGCCGCGGATTACCGGACCGAGCCTAACGCGAATGCTCCGGTGCCGCCGCTCAAGGTGTTTGAGCAGTACCGCTATGACGCGCTTGGGCGACGGGTATGGGTCAACACGCACCGCACCTGCCTGCATGCGAGCAATTTCCTGTGCGAACTTAGTGTCGTCAGGCGAACGGTGTGGGATGGCAATCAGGAGTTGGATGAAATCCAGATGCCGGCTATGGACTCGACGCCTGCCGCCACGATGGAGAATGACACGGCGGTTTACGAGACTGGTGTCAACGGCGGAACGCTATACCTCGACGTCAACGCGTTTTTTGGCCGCGTGCTGTACACGCACGGACTCGCCGTGGATCAGCCGCTCAGCCTGCTGCGGGTCAACTATGTGGATACGACATCAGTGAGCGGTCCGTATCAGGTCTGGGCACCGTTCACCATCGTGCCGCAGTGGGATTACCGTGGCCAGCCGGTGGCCGGCTTCTTCCCGGTCACGAGCCCAGCACACAAAACGATCATCCCGCACTGCACCGGTTCAACGCCGTCACACTGCGTGTTTATCAGCTGGCCGTTAGGCTGGCTGGCGTATGATCGGCAGTTCTTTACTCCCCCGAGCTGGCACGGTACGTTAGTCGAAGGCAAACGCGACGGCGCGGAGACACTCTACCGGCGGAACAGGGAGTTCGATCCGGCGACAGGGCGCTTCACGCAAGAGGATCCGATGGGTCTAGGCGGTGGACTCAACCTATACGGATATGCAGCGGGCGATCCGCTAAACTACTCGGATCCGTTTGGCTTGAAGACGTGCTCTGAACGAATTGCGGACCTAAGAATTCGAGTGAAGACAATTGGGCAAAAGATCGACGACTACACTCGCGCTGCGGCGCGAGGTCTTAACGACGCCGATCATTTCAGTCGAATCAAACAGGAGATAAAAGGTTTTAACGACGAGCTGAACGCATATCACAGGGCCGGATGTCACGACAATGACCGAGATGATGACGACGATGACTTCAAGGGGGTGAAGAACGCGGGAGTCAACTTGGAGAGACAGACACTACCCGCGCCGGCAATGCGATACGGGCCAACCAACGGTCGCGAGCGTGATGAACATGGTGTGCTAACATACCAAATTGATCCACACTGGCCTGAGAATCTGCTTAATATACTATACAATATCTTTCGCTCCTTCACTCCCACGCCGACTACGATCGGACCGCAGACACTCCCACCTCCTTGGGCAGTTGGAGTTCCGTAGAAGAGGCCCTCAAAGTAGGGGCACTTCGGTAAACGAAGGACGAGCTTCATAGCTACTCTTAGCTCACCATGCCAATAGCGCGATACTTCATTGCTGCGACGATACACGATTCACCAAGCGACATCTCGCGCAACGATTGCGCGGTCTTATTGGATTTGGTGCAGGAAGGCGATCAGGCTGCGAAGGGCGCAGCCGCCATGCCGATCCTACGCTTGGCACCGAATCTCCTCGAAAGCGTTTGCAGTTCTGCGATCGATGAAAGGTTTTCCTTGCGATTTGACTTGCCTCCAGATTTTCCTGTTCCTGGCGGCTGGCCGGTAGTTGCAACGACGGACTCGACTGCGGCAAGCACAATTCGCGCGCTAATAAACTGGTCACACAAGGACCTCTTGTATCCATTTTCGATCTGGGGACTAGCTCCGGGCTTCGAGCACGAGACGCAACGCGCAATTGAAGCGTTTAATAGTCTTCGCACGGACTCTGGACTGTTCGACGAGGTGCTAAGGCGGAGCGGCTTTCGTATCGCGGTGTTTCGTTCTTCTATCACACTGACCATCGGCTGCGAAGACCTTGAACTCGCAAAGCGGTGGGTGCGGAAATCGCTAGGCGGTGTCGCTCTCGGGGTCAAATGGCTTAACCAATGACTCCCACATTGGGTCGTCGCCTGGCATCACTGACCGCAGTGCGGACCAAGTTGGGAGCCTGATTACGGTGCCACGGTGCGCGTTCCGCCAAACGGAGGGTTGGGCTCGTCTCTGGGCTTCCCCCGGTTTTGTAACTCTACTGACGCCAACCACTGATCTATCCAGACCGACGCGCATCGCGCTGAGTTTCCTCTGGATGCTGTCCGGCACACGGAGTCCGGCGGACTAGGCTCCTAACCCTGATTGTCCGATAGGTGGGCTGCGGCAGTGGTGCCGACAGGCGCGCGTGACGCGCGACGCGGCACAGCGCGGTATGGTGCGGCGGCTCGAGGTAGAGAACAGCCCAATCCGTAGTGATTGGGTCGCGGAACGTCACTCATCCACGTCCTCTGCCGCTATCGCCCGACCTACAGGCTCCCGTTAGGCGATGCCGAACCCAGTACACCGCGCCGGCCCCGATCTGGTAGTAGTGCCGCACCACGCGCACCGGGAACCGCCCGGCTCGTACGTCGGCCGCGAGCGAACGCGCGTGATAGATGAGGTCCTGCCGGATGCGCGCGTAGATGCCGCGATCGCCGGCCATCACGTACTTGCAGAACAACGCGCCGCGCGCGACGGTGTACGCGCGATTGAGCGCACGCACCTGCGCGTCCGTCCGCCGGCCGTGGTTGTGATACACCAGCGCGTCCGGTGAGTATTCCACACGCAGCCCCGCGCGTAGGCTGCGGTAGACGACATCCACGTCCTCGCCGGCGCCCGCGCCCGTCCCTCCGCCTAACCCAACGTCGAACGGCCCGATCACCGCGAGCGCCGAGCGCCGGAACGCCAGGTTGCAGCCGATGATCGCGTCCAGGTTGAACGCCGCCGAGATCTTGCCGCGTTCGCGCGATGTCCGCGTCGTGGTCGGCCGGTCGCGCAGGTCGAACAACTCCACCCTCCCGCCTAACACGCCGAGCGATGGGGCGCGGGCGAATTCCTCGGAGATGGTCGCGAGCCAGTGCGCGTCGGGGAGGCAGTCGTCGTCGGTGAAGAGCAGGAGATCGCCGCGCGCGGCCGCGATGCCGCTGTTGCGCGCGCGCGAAAGCCCGGGAACGCCTTCGCGCACGACGCGCATCGGCAGCGACGTGTGCACCGACGCGAGCATCGCCGCCGTGTCGTCCGTGGACGCGTTGTCGACCACGATCAGCTCCCACCGTACACCCGCGGGCACGACGAGGTGCTCGAGCTGCTCGAGCAGCCGCGTCATCGCCTCGCTGCGATTCCGCGTGCACACGATGACGCTGACATCCACCGTCGGCGCGGCGGGCGTGGTCACGACGTCCATTGCTCCACCGTCCGCACGGCGTCCGCCGGGGTCTCCGCCCACTGCACGATCGGCGCGTCGCGGGTCCACGTCTCATAGAACGAGCGCACTTTGCCGTAGCTGTTGTCGAGCACCGCGTGCGGGATGCCGAGCATGAGGCTCAAGATGTGGCCGTGGAGCCGGTCGGTGATCACGGTGTCGCCTGTGGCGAGCATCGCGCAGCCGCTGCGCAAGCGCCCGCGCGATGCGATCACGCCTAACCGCATCAACGGACCGTGCGCATAGGGCTCGATGCGCGGATGCGACGATGTCACCCGGTGTCCGAGCCGTTCGACGCGCGACAGCGGCGAGCCGCGCTGCACCGCCCAGTCGACCGTCGGGTGGCCGCCGGCGTGCGCATGCGGCGCGGCTTCGCGATCCCGCCGCGCGAGCCACACGACGCGCGCCGTGGCCGCCGCGGGCCGCGCCAGCGGGCCTAACGCAAACGCCAGGTCCGGACACACATCGCTCGGCGCGTCGAACGCGCTGCGCGCCGCCGCGAGGCTGCGGGCGTCACGGAGCAACAACGTGAGACGCCGGTGCGCGCCGAACGCCGTGCGCGCGCGCGCCAGCGCGGAGGGGTCCCGGAAGTGCAGGGACTGCGGCAGCTGGATCACCCGGGCGTTCGGAAAATCGGCCAGCACCTGCTCGCGGAGCTCCTGGTGCAGCGGCCACAGGTCGCCCAGGCTCCCGCCGCCCGACAACAGGATCACCCCGTCGCCCAAGCGGCGCGCCAGCGTCTCGCGCGAGTACGTCTCGATGCTGCACGCATAGCACACGCGCACGCCGGCGCGCCGCAGGAGCGCGAGCGTCCCCAGATGGATCGCGCTGTCGCCCACGTTCTGGTGCGTCGGCACGTCGAGCAGCGCGGCGCGCGCGACACCCGCGAGCAGCGGCCGCACGGTGTGCTCCAGCCGTTCGCCTAACGCGTGCACCAGCGTGTGCGCACGGCGGGCGGCATCGGTCGAGGGTGCGGTCCGGACGCGCGGGTGCGGGGTCACGGTCGGAAAGGGAAATTGCCTAACGAGAGGCGCCGGCTGCCCTGGAGACGGGCGCCACGCGCGCCCGCGGTAAGAGATGCGACGTGCCGGTGAACGTGAGCGCGCCGTCCTCCACCTGCACCGTCACGCCCGGTCCCGACACCACGTCGCGCCGCGTCCCCTCGTCCCAGACCGCGAGCTCGAGTCCGTAGACCCCGGGCGCCACGTTGAACTGTAGGTCCACATCCACATCGAACGCGCCATCCGCGGGGAGCGACGCCCCACAATCGCGCATCGATGCACTGAAGATGAGCCGGCCCGAGGATAACGCCCGGACGCGCAGCAGGAAGTCGCGCGACTCCGCATCGCCCCCGGCCGCCACCGAACCGCTCAATCTGAAGAGCGCCCGCTCGCCGGCACGAACCGGAAGCGCCGACTCGAGCGTGAGCGCGTCGAACGCCAGCACCGATGTGTGGCTCGCGGCCGGCGTGCTGTTCCTGGAGCTCTCGAGATACGCCTCGATGCACTCCGTCGGCGTGCCCCGCTTCGCCACACGCCCGCGCTCCAGGAGCAACGCGTGCGTGCACAGCGACGCGATCCGCTCGAGCTGGTGCGACACGAGCACCACGGGGATCCCGCTCGAGCACATCTCCTGAATCCGGTCGAACGCCTTCTCCTGAAATCGCAGATCGCCCACCGACAGCACCTCGTCGATCACCAGGACGTCGGGGCTGATGTACGCCGCGATCGCGAAGCCGAGTCGCGCGTTCATGCCGTTCGAGTACCGCTTCACGGGCGTGTCGATGAACGACTCGATTTCGGCGAACGACACGATCTCATCGAAGCGGCTCTTGATCTCGCGCCGCTTCATGCCGAGGATGGCGCCTTGCAGAAAGACGTTCTCGCGGCCGGTCAAGTCGGGATGGAATCCCGCCGCTACTTCGATCAATGCGCCCGCGCGTCCCGTGATCGAGCAGTGTCCGCGCGTCGGCACGAGGATGCGGGTCAGGAGCTTGAGGATGGTCGACTTGCCGGCTCCGTTAGGCCCGAGGATCCCGAGCGCTTCGCCCGGGCGCACCTCGAACGACACGTCGCTCACGGCCCAGAACTCTTCGCCGGACAGCTCGTCGCGCGCCGGTGCGCGCCCGGTGAGACGGCGCACCGTCGCCGGCACCAGATCGCGCAGGCTGTCGTGCAGCTCGCCGCGCGCGAACTTCTTCCACACGCCATCGAACGCGATGCGCGCCGTGCCGATCAGCTCAGACATATTCGGCGAACGTGCCCTCGGTGCGGTGGAACACGAGCACGCTCACGAGGAGGCCGAGCACGGCCCACGTCGCGCCGTACGCGAGATACCACGGACTCCACGCGATGACCGCGCCCTTGGTGCCCACGATGACGAGCGGCTCGAGCAGGTTGTGTCCCTCGACGACGCTCAGCCGCAGCCCCTCGAGCAACGGCGCCAGCGGGTTCAGCATCATCACGCGCGCGCCTAACGGGCCGAACATCCGCGGCTCGAAGAACACGGGCGTGAAGAAGATCCCGAACGTGAGCAGCACCTGCACGATGTACTTGACGTCGCGAAAGAAGAGGTTCGCGCACCCCAGAAAGAGCGCCGCCCCCGCCGTCACGCAGAAGATGAGGGCCGCCAGCACCGGCGCCCAGAGCGCCGTGAGCCCGTAGTGCACCCCCAGGAACGGCAGCGCGATGCCCACCGTGATCGCGCCGATCGTCGAGTCGAACGACTGGGCGAACGTCGCGGACAACGGCAGCACTTCGCGCGGGAAATAGATCTTCGAGACCAACGGCAGATTCCCCGTCAAGCTGCTCGTCGCGAATCCGATGGCCCCCACGAAGAACGCCCACGGTAAGGCCTTGATCGCCATGCCCGCGATCACTGAGCGCGCCACGTGGCCGCCGCCCATGTACGCCATCGCGAACCGCACGAGCGTCCCTGCCGCCACGATCAAGGCGGGCATGAGAATCGCCCACGCGAACCCCATCACCGCCTGCTTGTACCGGATGCGCACGTCGCGCAGCGTGAGCTCGTAGAGCAGCTCGCGATACGTCCACAGCTCATCCACCGCGATCTCGCGGAGATCGCGCAGCAGCGAACGCCGCCGCGGCGCTGGAACGTCACTGGCTATCACGAGATCGGACATACCCGGGGACGATGGATCGCGAAGGCGGGCGGAAAACGGTGCCGTGTGGGACTTGGGCATAGTGATGATGCCGGCAGTGGTCGCGCCAAGTCCATCGCGCGGCCCGGTGTCGGCAGCTATCATGCCACGCCGCTCCTCGATGATACGCGCGGTTTACTCGCCGCGACAAGCCGCGACCTGTTGCTTCCGCCTCACAGGTGACCGCACCGGTGCTCAAACGCTCGCTCACCGTCCTCTCGCTGGTCTTCGTCCTCTACTTCACCACATCGGGCGGGCCGTTCACCACCGAGGGCCTCGTCGCCGAAGTCGGACCTGGATTGGCGCTCGGGATCATGCTGCTCGTCCCGCTGCTGTGGTCCGTACCGGAGGCGCTGATCATCGGTGAGCTGGCCAGCATGCTCCCCGAAGAAGGCGGGTATTATCGCTGGGTGCGACGGGCGTTCGGCCCCTTCTGGGCGGTGCAAAATGGGTGGTGGACGTGGATGTATTCGTTGGTCGACATGGCCCTCTACCCGGTACTGTTCGCGCAGTACCTGGGCTACTTCTTCCCGTCGTTGGGCGTCGACGCCAAGTGGCTGGTTGCGTTGGTCGTGATCTGGACCGCGGCCGCGATCAATCTGCGCGGCGCGCTGCCCGTTGGGCGGGTGTCCGTGCTGGCCGGCGGATTCATCATCCTCGCCTTCCTGGTGATGTCCATTGCGGCAGTGCCGCACGTTGCGCACGTGCCGTGGCTGCCCGTGCTCAAGCCGGGCCGCACGCCGGCCGGTGCGTTGGGCATTGGTCTCTCGATCGCGCTCTGGAACTACATCGGCTGGGACAACGCGTCGACCGTGCAGGGCGAAGTGGTGGACGCGTCGCGCAGCTACCCGCGCGCCCTCGCCTTCGCCCTTCCGTTAGTCACGCTCGGGTACCTCACGGCGTTGGGCACGGCCCTCGCCGCCACCGACTGGACCCGGTGGCGCGATGGCGCCTGGCCCGAGATCGCGCGGGCCGCGGCCGGTTCGTTAGGCGGATCCGCGATCGCCGTCTGGATCGGCGTCGCCGGCATGGTGAGCGCCCTCGCGCTCTTCAACGCGCTCCTGCTCTCGTACTCGCGCATCCCGCTGGCCATGGCGATCGACGGCTACCTGCCGGCCTGGCTCGGCCGCGCCGATACGCGAGGAACGCCGCGCAACGCCGTGCTCGTGTCCGCGGTCTGCTACTCGGTGTTCGTGCTGCTCTCCATTCAGCGGCTGATCGTCGCCGACGTGCTGCTCTACGCGATGGCGCTGTTCCTCGAGTTTGGCGCGCTCATACAGCTCCGCCGCACCGAGCCCGATCTCCGCGGCGCGTTCCGGATCCCGATCGGCCGCGCCGGCGTCACGGTGCTCGCCGCGCTCCCCATGGTGATCCTGCTCGGCGTGGTCGCGCTGGAGATGCGCGACGGCGAGTATGGGCGGTCGGCGGTGGCGGGCGCAGTGGCGGCCGCGCTGCTCGGGCCCGTCGTGTACGCCGCGATGCGCCGCCGCCGCACGGCCTTTCCGTAAGGCGACGCCCCGGCCCTCGCGCGCCGACGCGCCGACGCTATCTTCGACCTCACGCGCCGCCGTGGTCTCCTCCACATCCTCCGCACCGAGTCCTTCCACGTACCTCCCCACCGGCTACCCCGGCGAGACCGTTCCGTTGGACATCGCGTGGAGTATGGTGCGCGATGCGCTCTTGCGCGGGCTCACGCACGCGCTCAGCAACCGCGTGATGGCCATCGCGACCCTCGCCGATCTTGCTGGAGACCCAAGCGCCGTCGCGACCACGCGCAGCGTGCTGGCGTCGGAGGCCGGTCGGCTCGACGCGCTGTTGCAGCAGTACCGGCTGATGTCGCCTGCGCCGCCCTCGCCCGCGGAGCCGATCAACATCGCCGATGTCATCGCGCCGCTCGTCGAGTTGGCGGGCCGCCATCCGGATGTCGTGGGCACACCGTGCGACATGCGGCTCACCGCGGGCGTGCAGCCGGCGTTCGTGGACGCCGGCCAGGTGGGCCGCGTCGTGCCCGCGCTCGTGGTCGCCGCGATGCGCGCCGCGCGGCGCATGCAGCCGCCGCGCGTGCAGGTCGATGTCCGCGGCGATGCGCGGTGGGTGGTGGTGGGCGCCTCGGCGGGCGGCGCGATCGGCACGGGTGCACTGCCCGGCGAGACGGACGCGGGCGTGACGGCCATCGCGATCACGGAAACGCCGGAGGGCGCGCGATACGAGTTCCTGATGCCGACGCTGGCCGCCGTGCGCCGCCGTGACCGCGCCTCCAGTTAGGCGTTAGGCAACCGACCGCATCGGCGCCAGCGCCGTGCGCAGGCGGCTCATCGCCTTCTGTTTGATCTGCGACACGCGCGACTCGGTCACCTCCAGCACCCGCGCGATGTCCTGCAGCTTGAGCTCCTCGAGGAAGTAGAGCGTCAACACCCGGCGCTCCACGTCCGGCAGGTCGAGCAGCGCGGCGCGCAGCCGCTGGATCTCCTGCTCGCGCGTGAGCCGCGCCTCGACCTCGACGCCATCGGTCGCCGCGAGCGACTCGCCCAACGTGCGAACCTCGCCGTCCTCGCTGCTGCCCGGCATCGGATCGTCGAGCCGCAGCATCATGGTGCTCGCCGCATCCGACTGCCAGCGTGTCACCGTCTCCACGTCCACACCCATGCGGACTGCCGTCTCCTTCGCCATCGGGGCGCGGCCGAGGTCGTGCGCCAGGCCGGCTTGCGTGGCGCCTAACGCGCGGGCGCGGCGGCGGATCGACGACGGGACGTGGTCCAGCCGGCGCAGCTCGTCTACGATCGCGCCGTGGATGCGCGGCACCGCGTAGGTGCTGAACGCCAGGCCGCGGCTCGGGTCGAACCGGTCGATCGCTTCGGCAAGACCCAGCGTGCCCGCACTCACCAGCTCGTCCAGTTCCGCGGCGCCGCCCAACCGGCGATGGACACTCCGCGCCACGTGGTACACGAGACTGAGATTCGCCGCCATGAGCCGTTCACGAGCCTGCTCGTCGCCCGCCGCCAACCGCTGCCACAATTCCGCGTCCGACATCGTGCCTCGCTGAAGGAGTCGCGCCGGACAACGGTTCAACCGTCCGGCGGCCCCCTCAAAAGCAACCGACGTTCCACACGAAATTGGACAAATTTCATGCGCGCCTAACGTACAGCGGCCAAGGCCTAACCAGTTGCTGTGGCGGTAGTTAGGCGGTGGCTGGCGCCGCGGCAAACGCGCCTTGGGCGGCCCCGGTCGACCCCGAAACAGGCAGGGCAAGAGTGCCCCGCGGAAGGAATTGCCGGACCAGGGCGGGCAACGCTTGCCGCACCCCGAAATCGCTCAGTCGTCGGCTGCTTCTGAAGCCGACGACGACGCTGGGCCGTTGAGCTTGTAGCGCAGCGTGCGCACGGAAATCCCGAGCAGCGCGGCCGCGCGAGTCCGGTTCCGGCCCGTCACCTCCAGGGCCTTGGCGATCAAGACTTCCTCGGCGTGGTCCAGGCTCAGGGACGTCAAGACCACGCCGCCATTGAGCGAGCCCGATCCGTTAGCCGCGCCGTTCGTGGCAGGGACCACGGCCTGCCGTGCAACCTCGGCGCGCCCGTTCCGGAAGGTTTCCGCGTCCAGCGAACGCGCCTGCAGGATCGGATCCGAGCTCAGAATCACCGCGCGCTCGATCACGTGTTGGAGCTCACGCACGTTGCCCGGCCACTCGTGCTGCTGCAGCAAGGCCAACGCTTCCGGAGAAATGCCCGCGACGTCTTTGCCGGAGTCGGCCGCGGCGCGGAGCGCGAAGCGATGCGCCAACATCGGGATGTCATCGAGTCGCTCGCGCAGCGCTGGAATGCGAACGGGAATCACGCTGAGACGAAAAAACAGATCCTGCCGGAAGCGGCCCGCTGTGGCTTCCGCGGCGAGATCGCGATTCGTCGTCGCGACCACGCGCACGTCCACGCGAATCGGCGACGTCCCGCCCACGCGCTCGAATTCCTGCTCCTGCAACACGCGCAGCAGCTTCGCCTGTAGATCGAGACGCATCTCGGAGATCTCATCGAGCAGCAGCGTGCCGCCATGCGCGCGCTCGAATGCGCCTTCCACCCGCTTGAGCGCGCCGGTGAATGCGCCGCGTTCGTGTCCGAACAGTGCACTCTCGACCAATCCCTCGGGCAACGCGGCGCAATTCAACTTGATGAACGGCTTGTCGCGACGGTCGCTCAGCTCGTGAATCGCGCGCGCGAACAGCTCCTTGCCCGTGCCCGATTCGCCCTGCAACAACACCGTCGCACGAGTGGGCGCCGCAGATGCAGCGGCCTGCAGCGCACGGCGAATCGCCTGGCTCTCGCCGATGATCTGTCGCTCGCTGCGCGCCTCCATGATCTCGCGCTTGAGCGCCGCGTTCTCACGACGCAGCCGCACCAGCTCCAGCGCTTGCTCCACCGCCAGTTCGAGCTGCGCGGCGCGCACCGGCTTGGTGATGTAGTCGACCGCGCCCGCTTTGATCGACGCGACCGCGTGCTCGATGCTCGCGTATCCCGTCATCATGATGACCGGTGTGTCGATGCCTTCGCGCTCGAGATGCGCGAGCAGATCGAGCCCGGTGTTGCCGGGCATGCGGTAGTCCGAGATGATGAGATCGACGTTTCCGCGCGCGAGAATCGCCAACGCTTCCGGCACGTTGGCCGCGTTCAGCGGCTCGTGTCCGGCTTGTTTCAGCGTCTCCGCGAGGAGAAGCGAGATCGACTCGTCGTCATCGACACACAGGATGGTTGCCATGTGCTTGGATGACGCGCCGAAACCGGGTCCGGCAACAATTTCCGAGACATCCCTGCCGAGCGGAATTGGTGCCCTCGGCCGGCCGGGCGTTCGGGCTCACTAGAGGCCGCTAAAGTTCCTCCGCGGCTGACCGATCATCATGGCATGATGACCACGCCACGTAGGAACGATGCCGGCGACAGAAGCGACGATCGCCGCGGCGACGGCTCTTTCTCTCACAGCCGCACTCATTGGTCGGCCGCGCGTGCGGTCTCGCCCCGTCAGGTCGACGAGATCAAGCGCCGCTTGCGCAGCGGAGTGTACGACACGCCGCAGATGTTGGACGCGCTTGCGCGCCGACTGATCGACTCCGGCGAGCTCTGAGTTGCCGGGTGCCTAGATGAGTGGGAGCGCTCCGGCGCTCCGCTCGGTCTTCGCGCCAAAGAAGAGCGCGTCCAGGCTGTACGTTCCGCCGCCGAACGCCGCGAAAAACAGGAACGTGAAGCACAGAATCACGGCCAGCTCGCCGTGATTTTGAATGGGCCAGAAGCCGTGCGGCGCGTGCACCTTGAAGTACGCCGTGGCCATCTCTCCAGAAACGATGAACGCCGCCGGCCGTGTGAAGAGACCCACGAGCACGAGCGACGCGATCACGAATTCCACGATGCCCGCCACGCCCATCAGCGACATGAGTGGCGCGCCGCCGTGTTGTGGTCCGACACCACCCAACAAGCCGAGCAGTTTCTGCGAACCGTGCTGCATCGTGATGAACGGCGCGATGACGCGCAGGGCGGTGTAGACGACACGTTGACACGACGCCATGGACAACGCTTCGGAGAGGGTGAGCCGAGCTCCTGACTGGAGTCTACGCGCCGACCCGTGCCAAGTGCTGGCTGAGCCAGCCGCGCGTGTCCTCGAGGTCGCCGGGCACGAGCTCGTGTCCTGCGCGTTGCCACCGAAGCGTCACATCGGCGCCGGCGCTCGCCAGTGCGTCCGCCAGGCGCTGAGCCCGCTGGGCCGGCGAGAAGGGATCGGTCTTCCCATCCGAGATGAAGACTGACGTGCCCGCAAGGGTGGGCAGGGTAGCGGGCTCGAGCGGCATCACGGCGCGAAGGAGGGCCGCGCCGCGCAGCAGGCCCGGCTCGAGCAGCAGCAGGCTGGCCGCCATATTCGCGCCGTTCGAGTAGCCTAACGCAAACAGCGTCTCGAGGCCGAAGCCGTACGTCCCGGCGGCCGAGCGGATGAAGGCCGCGAGCTCCGGCACGCGCGCGCGGATGTCGGCCTCATCGAACACGCCCTCGGCGCGTCGCCGAAAGAACCGCGACATGCCGCGCTCGTCCACCTGCCCGCGCGGGCTCAGCAGCGACGCGCCGGGCGCGAGCTCCGCGCCTAACGGAATGAGGTCGGATTCGTCGCCGCCGGTCCCGTGCAACAGGAGGACGGTCGGTGAGGCTGGTCCCGCGGCACCGGGAACCCACTGATGGTGCCAATGCCGGAGTGGTCCTGCGTCGGCGTTCATGCCCAACACGTCTCGAGTCGGAGTCCACTCGAATCATGTCACCGTGCGACTCGCTCAAGCAATCGCCGCGGCGGCGGCCTGGCTGTCCAGACGGTCTCTCCGAAGTGAGCATCTACGCTCATCAGGAATCGGACGAGAACGGACACTACCGGACACAAACTCGAAACAAATAAGAAAACGCTATCCCGGCCGAACATGCCTAACTAAAGGCGCTATTCGTTTTGTCAGTGCTCTGTCCGTTCTGTCTGTGCTGGTCCGTTTCCTCATGAGCGTAGGTGCAGGTCTACGCGGGCCAGTGCCGCACCGTCGCCCGTCCCAGGCGACCCAAGTTTGTGGCGAACGCGAGGCCGAGCGCGCTCGTGGCGCCGCTGACCCATACCTCGACCGGCTGGCGCGTGCACCGCGCTTCTGGCCGCGTCACAGGTAGCGACTCGCCGGAGATGTGCACTTCGTCCGCGTAGAGCGCCTCGGTGTCGAACAGCAAGCTCGTGAGTAAGGCGGCCATCGATTCGTCGCCGCCACGGTGACGCCGCAGGTCCAACACCACACGCTGCGCACCAGCGAGCCGGGTCATCGCCGCGATCGCGCTCGCGCGCGCGGCCGGCGTTCCGACGAATTTGCGCAGCTCGACCACGCCTCGTCCGTCCGATTGAATTTCCGCCGACTCGATGCCGTGACGGCTCAGCCAGCCTTCGCGTTGCGCTTCGGGGGCGCGCTCGACCACGCGCAACGTTGGCATGCTACGCCGGCGCGAAAGTCTACTGTCGAGCATCCACAGATTCAGGGCCATCGTACCCATCGGCACGCTCCGCACGGGTCACACCTCGGGTTCACTGATTCGACACTCGATGCGCGCGAAGGGTTTGCACGCCCCTGGTCACCGTCGCTGCGCGTGCCATACTATCATCACCTGATCGAGCCGCCCCGCTCCTCTCCTTCCCACCGCATCCTCACATGCATCCGATCTGGAGCGACATCCTAACGCCCGGTGTTCCGCTGATCGACAAGGCCATCCGCACCATCGCCGTGTACGTCTTCTTACTCGTTGGCCTTCGACTCGCCGGCAAACGCGAGCTCGGGCAGCTCAATCCGTTCGACCTCGTCGTGCTGCTCGTGCTGTCGAACACGGTGCAGAATGCGATCATCGGCAACGACAATTCGCTCCTGGGCGGATTGTTCGGTGCGGTCCTGCTCCTCGTACTCAACTATGGCGTGGTGCGCTTCCTGTTCTTGCACCCCCGTCTCGATCGCGTCGCCGAGGGCCGTGAGGTGGTGTTGATCAAAGACGGCAAGCTGCTCGAGAAGCGGCTGCGTCGCGAGCTCATCACGAAGTCCGAGCTCGCGTCGGCGGCGCGCAAACAGGGCATCGACGACCTGCGCACGATCGATTGCGCGCGCCTCGAGGTGGGCGGCACGCTCACCTTCGTCATGAAGCATCCCACGGGCGAGGAGGGGTGGCACGAGTTGATCACGCAGCGCATCAACGGCATCGAGGCCAGGCTCGATCGCATCCTCGGCGAGCTGGAGGCCAGGCCCGGGCGCGCCTAACGCCGTTAGGCAGTCATCAGCCAGTCGGGGTGCCGGCGGTGGAACCCGGTGTGGTTCTGGTAGGCGCGCGCCAGGGCGAGCGCCGGGGCTTCCCCGAACAAGCGGCCGAGGAACGTCAGCGACACCGGCGTGCCGTCGTCGCGGAATCCGTTCGGCACGATCACCGCCGGGTGGCCCGTCAGATTCGTCGCCACGAGCTGCGCCCCGAACGTCGGCGTCACGACGACATCGACGTCGTGGAAGGTCTGCTCCATCGCGCGCATGGCCAGCGTGCGCGCGCGATTCGCGTTGACGTACTCGACCGCCGGGATGAACCGCGCCACCCGGAACGTATTGGGCCATGCATCCGCACCCTGCTGGGCCATCTGCTTGTCGCGACCCGAGCGCGTCAGCTCATCGAACGCGGCGGCGCCTTCGGCGCGCAGCACGATGCTCATCGCGCTCCAGGGCTGATCGGGCAGCTCGATGGGGATGAGCGTCGCGCCGATCGCGCGTAAGGCATCGAGCGCGGCGTCGTCGAATGGTTTCGTCGGATGGTCCGCGTCGAACGCGCTCTTGAGGTACCCGATGCGCAGCGACGCCGGCGTCGTCCGCGCGTCGTACGGGAAGGCGGAGTCGACGGCAGTCGGATCGTGGCCGTCGCTGCCGTGAATCGCGTCGAGGACCAGCGCGCAGTCTTCCACACTCCGGCAAATCGGGCCGAGCTTGTCCATCGTCCACGAGAGCGCCATGGCGCCCGTACGCGGCACGCGGCCGAACGTCGGACGCAGTCCGGTGGCGCCGCAGCGCGTGGACGGCGAGGAGATCGAGCCTAACGTTTCGCTGCCGATCGAGAAACAGACCAGCCCGGCCGAGGTCGCGCACGCCGGCCCCGCCGACGAGCCGCTCGAGCCCTGATCCGGCTTCCACGGATTGCGCGTCATTCCGCCGAACCACACGTCGCCCATGGCGAGCTCGCCTAACGAGAGCTTGGCCACGAGCACGGCGCCCGCGTCGTCCAACCGGCGCACCACCGTGGCGTCGGCATCCAGCATCTGGTCCTTGTACGGCGTGCTGCCCCAGGTGGTGGGATAGCCCTTCACCGCGAGCAGATCCTTGGCGCCCCAGGGAATGCCGTGCAACGGCCCGCGCCACGTGCCGCGACGCAGCTCTTCATCCGCCGCGCGCGCGTGTGCGAGCGCGCGATCCGCCGTCAGGGTGATCACGCAATGCAGCTTCGGGTCGAACTCCTGCAGCCGATCGAGCGACACGCGTGTGAGTTGTTCGCTCGTCACTTTGCGTCGCCGCACGAGCGACGACAGCTCCGTCACCGGCAAAAACGCAAGCTCGGCGTGCGAGGATGGGACCGCCTGCGGCGATACGGGGGATCGGACGATGCGATGCTCGCCCTTGGCGATCGCGGTGCCCGGCAGCACGGGATTGAAGTGCACCGCCGGCACGACGTCGTTAGTCAGCGGGATGCCGTGCAGCGTGGCCAGCTGCTTTTCTTGCTGCGTGAGGCCCGCCACCATCATCGCGCGTTCGTCGTCGTCGAACTCGAGACCCGCGAGCTCCGCGGCTTTGGCCACCGATTCGCTCGTGATTTCCGCACCCGGTGCCGTCTGGGCCCAGAGAATGCCGGGCAAGAGCGTGGAGCCGAGTCCGATGGAAGCGAAGTATTCGATGAACGCGCGGCGCGAGCGGACGGGAGTGAACGCGGTGTCTGACATGCGGTCGCCGGAGGGCATGATTCGATGTAGAAAGATCGGCGACAAAGTATCGGCATGCACGTGCGCGCGCGAGAGCGCCCCGCGCCTCGTGAAGCGCGTCCGAGTTTCGGATGGCATGGCAAGAGAAGAAAGTGCTTCAGACGCTGGGGTGGATCGCGCAGTAGCTCGAGCTCCTCTGTCAAGGGTGCTAAGGATAACGAAAAGGATGCGAGAGATGGGGAAGATTGCTTCCACATCAGAGAGAGCGCGACTTGCACGCTCGTCGCCGGTGACTTCGCTCTCTTGATGAAAAAACGGCTCGTCGTGGAATCGTGTGGGTGAATTAGCAGGAGATAGGACGATGGCTGCCGTGGAAGGGTGCGTCGTACGATCTGCAGGTGGAGATCGTTCTCATCGGTGCCGGCACGCGCATGGTGGGCTTCCTCGCTCTGTTGACAC
>DASVAC010000172.1:0-3585 GCA_036376535.1 Gemmatimonadaceae bacterium
GGACAAGGCGGACTTATTCGTAATTGCTCGCGATGTCCGCTTCCGACACAACCAACAAATTCCTGTTTTGTCCGTCCGTGTCCGGCCTCGTCCGCGTTCACAGTCGTGAGGCTTTCAACGTCGTCGGAGGCGGATTCGGGAGACGCAGCAGGTCTCACGCATCCCGAGTCGCTCAACGGCCGCGCCCGAATCGCACGAAACTGAACCACTACTACAGTGCGATCCGGCTTGTTCCGGCTCCCTCAACCGGATAGCTTACATAGCTACCCTTGAGCGTCCGAGGACCCGATGAAGAAAGACATTCACCCCGTCTACGCGACCGCGACCGTGAAGTGTGCCTGTGGCAACACCTTCACCACCCGCTCGACGCGCGACGAGATCCATACCGATATCTGCTCCAACTGCCACCCCTTTTTCACCGGCAAACAGAAGCTCGTCGACACCGCTGGCCGCGTCGAACGCTTCCGCCAGAAGTACGGCCGGGGAGACACGGCGACCAGCACCACCTGAGCACCAACAAGCTCGGCAAAAAAACACCGCCCGCACGACACCGTGCGGGCGGTTCGACATCCGGCCCCTACGTTCTCGCTTACTGGGACGACACGTCGATCATGTTGTCGTCCGCGTTCCGGTCAATGAGCTTGTTGTACGGATCGATGCCGGCCCGTGTGGGCTTCTGGTCCACTACGATCGTGATCGTCGACTGCTCCTGCGTGAACTTCCGCTTCTCCATGTAGAGCGGCTTCTCCTCATCCGTCTTGCCGGTGAATACGCCCACCTCGATGTAGTCGTCGAGCGGCATCGGTGACTCGACGCCCGCGCTGTCGACCTGGACTTTGCGCGCCTGCACCTCGAGCGTCACCTGGTACTTCCCGTTAGGCAACTGCTTGGACGTCGCCGAGATCGTCTTGTCGTCGTAGAGGACGATGCGGTTGAAGCCGTCGTCGATCAGGTACTGAAGGTCGGGCGGCGTCTGCGCGCGCAACGCGTCCACCAACAGGCGCGTGTCCGGATAGCGCGTGTCCGCCGATCGGGCACCGTGCAACGAGTCGGCGGCGTCCACCTGGTTGTTCGCGTTCGCGTACCGGTACTGCATGAGGAAGTTGTGCAGCGCCAGATCGACTTTGTCCTCGCCGATGTAGTCGGCCAGCGTGTACATGATCTGTCCGCCCTTCTGGTACCACACGTAGGGCTCGTTCTGCACCTGCGACAGCGGCGGCTCGTGCCTAACTTCACCCGTCCGTCCGCGCAGGTACTGGTCGAGGAAATGCTTGAGCACGCGGTGCATGTAGTCCTTGCCGTACCGGTGCTGCATCACCATGTAGGCGGAGTACTGCGCCAACGTCTCCGACATCATGTTCGATCCCTCGACCTCGCCGCCGATCAACTGGTGGCCCCACCACTGGTGCCCCAGCTCGTGCGCGGTCACGAAATACGTGAGGTCGACGTCCGCCGGCTTCTTCATGCGCGTGATGAACCCGATGCCCTCGGAGAACGGAATCGTGTTGGCGAACGATTGCGCGAACGTCCGGTAGCGCGGGAACTCCATGATGCGGAACTGCGTGAACTGATACGGACTGAAGCGCGATTGGTAGTAGTCGAGGCCCGCCCGCGCGCTCGCGAGCATGTCGTCGATGTCGTAGGTGTGCTGCGGGTCGTAATAGACCTCGAGGTTCACCGGGTCGGCACCGCTCGAGTCGTGATACACCTCTTTGCGCACCGCGTATTTGCCGGACAGGTACGCGTAGAAGTTCAGCATGTGCTGCGACCCCATGCTGTACTCGAAGTAGCGTCGGCCGTTCTGCGTCCACTCGCGCTCGAGGTATCCCGGCGCGATCGCGATCTGATCGCCTGAGGTGCTCACGACCGTGTGGTACGTGATCCAGTCCGATGTCGGCGTGAACAGGTTGCGCTTCGCGTAGATCGAATCGGTGCGCGCCGGCAGGTCGACTAACGGACCCAGGTGCTGTTCGCGTCGCCAGCGCGGGTCGCTCACCTCCTGGTTCCGGTCGTAGCCGATCGTGGGGAACACGCCGACGTCGAAGAACGTGCCGTTCGGCGCATACTGGGCCAGCTCGTTTCCGTCGCGGAAGCCGCGCGTGGTCCACCCGACGTGGAACGTCATCGTCATCGTGTCGCCGGGCTGGAGCGGCTGTGCCAACGCGTAGATCGAGTACAGGTCGCGCGGCGCGCGGCTCACGAGGCGGAACGGCCGGTTGAAGGACACGTCCGACACCGTTTCCTGCGCGTCCGTCACGTGGACCTGCGAGATCGGGACGCCCGATTTGTTCTGCAGCGTGAAGCGGCCCGTGCCGTCGAACGACCGCCGAGCCGGATAGATGTTGATGGTGGCATCCACCGCGGTGGTCTTGGGTTGCGGCAGGAGCTCGTACTTCTTGAAGTCCTTCTCGTAGCCGGCGCTGATACGCCGGTTGTCCTCGGCCGTGCGGTACTCGTTGAGGACGTGCGCGTTGTAGTAGAACCATCCGCCGGCGCCTAACGCAACGATCAGGAAGACGACCGCCGCCGGCACCAGCCGCGGCGCCCGCGCGAGCGCCTGTCGCACACGCGCTCGGCCCGACTCCTCCGCGCCGCGCTGCGTGAACGCGATCGAGACCACGCCAAGGAAGGCGAAGATCGCCAGCCAGTACGTGACCGCCCAGAAGACCGTCTGCACGAAGTAGCCGTACCCATTCATGTCCGAGTACGTGTAGTTCGTGAACTGCCCCGGCAGGTACAGCGTGTTCTGCCAACCGAAATTGAACAGGATCGGATTCAAGACGAAGATCGCGATCACGATCCCGTGTCCGAGGAACTTGTTCGAGACCACCGTCTGCACGAACATCGCCAGCAGTGCCCACCCCATCACCTGCGGGAACGTGACGATGTACAGCTCCTTGGCGTACTGGAGGAGCTCGTAGTGGTAATAGCCGGCGATCGTCTGCATGAACATGCCGACGAGCCCCGTGACGGTGAGCAGGATCAACTCGATCACCGCAATCGCCGTCAGCTTGGAGAGCCAGTCGGTGGTTGCGTGCATCGGCAGCGCGTCGTGGATGCCGTCGAAATGGTTGTCGCGCTCGCGCCAGATCAACTCGCCCGCGTACAGCGTTGCTACGATATAGAAAAAGAGCTCGGCCGAGCCCTCGACGGCTTGCAGCATGAGGTACGTCACCGGCCACACGTTCTGGTCGCCCGTGTTGCCGGCGAAATTCCCGTTATTGATGGCGAACACGACGAGCAGCGCGACGATGCCCCAGAACGGCACTTCGCGGATGATCATGCGGACGCGCATCTGCGTGAGCGTCAGATACTGCGCGAGCGTGGTGCTGCGCCCGAACACCTGCTTCACCCTGGGCAGCGCCGCCGCCACGAGCGTGCGGACCGGCCGCGCGTCGTCCGCGTCCAACAGGCGAGCCTTCGCCGCGCGCTTGCTCTGCGAGCGTGCGGTGAGCGCTTCCACCGACATCGGGAACAGCCGCCACACGATGCCTAACGCAAGCAGTCCGACCACGCTCCACAGGATGCGGTTGTAGAGGAACACGCCGGGCGAGTAGCCGCTGAATCCCCACGGCACGAGCAGCG
>DASVAC010000173.1:0-20514 GCA_036376535.1 Gemmatimonadaceae bacterium
CGCCAACCTGGCGTTCCGCGACACGACCTTCGTCCGCAACTCGGGCAACTTCCGCCGAGCTGTGATCGGCGAAGGCGGAGCCGTGCAGGGAAGCCGTGCGATCATCTACGATGACAGCGCCGGATTCCAAACCACGTTTACTAACAAGTTCGGCACCTTCACTGCGCCCGTCCCTGCGGTCGACAATGGAGTATCGCCCGCGGTCGAGGTCTCCGACTTCATCGCCAACTCTTTCGCGCGCATCGGAAGTGCTGCCATCAACTTCGACGGCGCTCTGGCGGCAATCCGCGGCGATTCCACCTACATCATCGACCAAACGCTTCGACTCCAAGGGCTGCTGCAAACTTCGGCCGGGAACGCCGGATTTGATTTCCAGCCGGACAATACTGGTATTAACTCGTCGGCGCCGGGTACGCGGCTCAGCTTCGCAGCCTCGTCCTCGCCGCAGATTGAGGTTTACGACACGTACCGGTTCAATCGGTGCATGATCCTTCCCACGAGAGATCCGATCATTGGCCCGATCAGGGCGGGGAAGGATGCGGCGGGCAACGTCATCGTTGTCGGCGCGACGCAATTCGGCGTCGTGATCGCGACGGTCACTCAAGCGCAGCTCCTCGCGAACTGCCCGTAGAACTAGAGGGGGCCCGGGGCCGGCCGCCGCGATCTACGGCGGTCCGAATCGCAATGGGCGCCGAGGCATGACGGCGCACCGGCCCAGTTGATTGCGCGAAAACACGGAGGCGTGGTAGCATTCGGTGCTGCCACGCCTTTTTCTTTCGTCGGCGCTTTCGCACGATTCGCTGCCACAACACGCACGCCGACGCTCCGTTAGCCGCGCCGCTCTATTGCCGCTCCTTCGCTTTACAACCGCCGGCGAATCTCACGGGCCCGCTCTCGTCTGCATTCTCGAGGGTATGCCCGCCGGCCTTCCGATTTCCGCTGAAGAGATCAACGTCGATCTCGCGCGACGACAGCAGGGCTACGGTCGCGGCCGACGCATGCAGATCGAGAAGGACGCCGCTGAGATTCTGTCTGGCGTGCGAGCTGGCGCGACGATTGGCTCCCCGATCGCGATGCTCATTACGAACCGCGATTGGAAGAATTGGCAGGAGATCATGGATCCCGCGCTACGCGATGGTGATCCTGCGCCAAGGAAGCGAGTCGTCACGAGGCCCCGTCCTGGTCACGCCGACCTATCTGGCATGCTCAAGTACGACCGCACTGATGCACGCGACATTCTCGAGCGCGCTTCCGCGCGCGAGACCACGGCCCGCGTTGCGGTGGGAGCAATCTGTCGCATCTTCCTGCGCGAGTTCGGCGTTCGCATTGCCAGTCACGTCGTGCATTTGGGCGGAATTGATGCCCAACGTCCGGACCCGTTTCCCGATGACATCAACGCGGTGGCCGATCAATCCCCGCTGCGCACGCTCGATCCGTCAGCAGCGGATCGGATGATCGAGCGCATCGATGCGGTGAAACGCGAAGGAAACACGCTCGGCGGGATCTGTGAGGTCGTATGCGATGGGATTCCGGTGGGGCTCGGCTCGCACATCTCGTGGGATCGGAAACTCGACGGACGGCTCGCCGGCGCGATGATGTCGATTCCCGCGGTGAAAGCCGTCGAGATCGGGCTCGGTTTCGAGACCGCGCATCGCACCGGCGCCGAGTCGCACGACGAGATCGAGATGGCGGCGCCGCCGGGGCTTCCGAGGACGGGCAACGTGCACCGTTTAACGAACCGCGCCGGCGGACTGGAGGGAGGCATCACAACGGGCGAGCCGTTAGTCATCCGCGTCGGCATGAAGCCGATCAGCACGCTGATGCGGCCGCTGCAAACGATCGACGTCGCGACCGGCGAGCGCGCGCAGGCAGTCGCGGAGCGCTCGGACGTGACCGCGGTCCCCGCGATGGGGGTGATCGCGGAAGGCATGGCGGCCTTCGTGCTCGCGCAGGCCGTGCTCGAGAAGTTCGGGGGGGATTCGTTAGGCGAGGTGCGACGCAACTACGATGGGTATGTGGCGGCGATTGGCTCGCGCATCACGAGGCCGACGGCGTGAGTCAACGAAGCGTGGTAACCGTCACCTGAGCCAGCCGGTGATCGCACACGTTATTCTCGTCGGGTTGCCGGGAGCCGGTAAGTCGTCGGTCGGGCGAAGGGTAGCTTCCTGGCTGGGGCGGCCGTTTCTGGATTTCGACGAGGAACTCGAGCGCCGAACCGGCACGACGATCGCCGAGATATTTCGCAGCCGCGGGGAGCCGTACTTCCGAAGTTTGGAGCTCGCTCTCACACAAGAGCTCGCTAAATCAGAAGGTGCCATTTTGGCACCGGGTGGCGGTTGGGTTATTGTTCCAGGGGCTCTGGCACTATTGCGCCCCCCGGCGCGTATGATTTACCTCCGGGTCGCCCCCGAAGTCGCAATACTAAGGATGGGGGCGGGTCGCAAGTCGCGGCCCCTCTTGGAGGCTCCTGAGCCGGTGGAGGTTCTACGACGGCTTGCTAAGCAGCGAGAGCCGGCCTATCGCCAGGCCGACTTCGCTATTGACACCGATCTCGTTGATGTTGAATCACTTGCAGTACAAATTGCTCGCCTCGTCGACCCAACCGCTGGATCGCGTGTATAGCGCCAGGACGGATCGAGTACCTGCGATTCGGTCCTCGCAACAAGAAGATTCGGCTCGCTGGATTTCGACACAGTATCACCCGGTCACCGCCCCGATCTTGCTGGATCGTTTGGCGGAGAGGTCTCCGATCCGGTACAACAAACAATGACTTTTCGCGTGCTCGGGCCTCATGAACGGGGCCGTTTCACTCCCGATGCGTGGGGGCACCTCATATCGATGAGCGGCGCCGGCATGCTCAACGCCGTGGAGCTGGAACATGTCATCGAGCGGGCTCTCAGCCAGATCGATGGCCGAATCGCCCTCGACGACTTGCGCGTCCTGATGGAGGGCGCGGGCTACATGGACGACGGCCTGGGCGGCGAAAACGTGACCATACACTGATTCCATGGCTGCCAAGAAGACTTCGAAGAAGACGCGCCAAAGCGCGAAGAAAGACAATAAAAAGGAAGCTGCGGGCACGATGCCTCTGGGGACGCGCCGATCTTCGAACGGCGCATCCGTAGTGGCTGAGGCGGCGCCGCGCGCGTCGCGCACTCGTGGCAACGGCCGTCGAACGTCGCGGCGAGGAGCCATCGAAGAGCCCCTCGATCTGGCGACCATCGCGGGCAAGTCGCTCGTGATTGTCGAGTCGCCGGCAAAGGCCCGGACCATCGGCAAGTACCTCGGTCCTTCGTATCGCGTCCGCGCGACCGTTGGGCACGTTCGCGACTTGCCCGAGAAGGGGTTAGGCATCGACGTCGAGCACGGGTTCAAGCCGACGTATGTCACCGTGCCGGGCAAGGAAAAGACACTCGCTGAATTGAAGAGCGCCGCAAAGGTCGCTGATCGCGTCTTCCTTGCAACCGACCCGGACCGCGAGGGCGAAGCCATCGCGTGGCACGTCGCCGAAACCATCAAGCACAAAGGCGCGGCACCCGTCCGCCGGGTGATGTTCCACGAGATCACGCGCGACGCGGTGCAGAACGCGATCCAGAACGCGACGTCGATCGATGAGCGCAAGGTCGAAGCCCAACAGGCTCGGCGCGTCCTCGACCGGCTCGTCGGCTACAAGGCCAGCCCGCTGCTCTGGAAGACCGTGAAGAAGGGTCTGTCTGCGGGCCGCGTGCAAACCGTCGCGCTGCGACTCATCGTCGAGCGCGAGCGCGAGATTCGTGCGTTCAAGCCTGTCGAGTATTGGTCCATTGAGGCGCTGCTCGAAAAGGACGAGCAACGCTTCACAGCCAAGCTTCACCAGTTAGACGGCAAGAAGCCCGAGATTTCGAGCGAAAAGGCCGCGCGCTCCATCCTCGCCGATCTCGAGCATCGCAAGACGTTCACCGTCACGAACGTCCGCCGGCGCGAGCGTCGAAAGAACTCCGCGCCGCCGTTCACGACCAGCACGATGCAGCAGGAAGCCGCCAAGAAACTCGGCTTCGGCTCCAAGCGGACCATGCGCGTGGCGCAGGATCTCTACGAAGGCATCGAGCTCGGGCCCGAAGGAGCGGTCGGCCTCATCACGTACATGCGAACAGATTCCACTCGTGTCGCCGAGAGCTCCGCGCTCCAGGCGCGCGATGTCCTAACGGGGCTGTTCGGCAAGGATCATCTCGCGGCCGGACCGCAGCTGTATGGGAAGGCGCAGCAGGCCAACGCACAGGATGCGCACGAAGCCGTCCGGCCCACTGACCCATCGCGTCGCCCGGATCAGGTCCGCAAGTTCCTGACGAGCGACCAATTCAAGCTCTATGAGCTCGTGTGGAAGCGTTTCATGGCGTCGCAGATGGCTCCGGCCGTCTTCGACACGACCACCGTCGATTTCGACCTCGGTCGGTGCTTGTTCCGCTCCACGGGAAGCGTCATCAAGTTTGACGGGTTCCTCGCGCTGTACCGCGAGACACACGAGGAAGGGGAAGGCCGCGCGCTCGAGGACGAACAGGCGCTGCCGGTGCTCGAGGTCAACGAGAGCGTTCCCGTGCGGGAAATCACACCGCACCAGCACTTCACCGAGCCGCCACCGCGCTTCAGCGAAGCAAGTCTGGTCAAGGAGCTCGAGCGTCTGGGTATCGGCCGTCCGTCGACGTACGCATCCATCATCTCCGTGCTTGCCGACCGTCACTATGTGACGCTCGAGCAGCGGCGGTTCACGCCTACCCCGTTAGGCGAGACCGTCGCCAAGATCATGGTCCACCAGTTCCCCGACATCTTCAACGTGGCGTTCACGTCGAACATGGAAGGGGAGCTCGACAAGATCGAAGAAGGGGAGATGGGCTGGCGTCGCGTGCTGGAAGAGTTCTACGGTCCATTCTCCCAGTCGCTCGACAAGGCGAACATCGAAGACCTCATCGCGCGCGCACACGATCTATCCGTCATCGAAAAAGAACGCTGTCCGAAGGATGGCGGGCGCCTCGTGCCAAAGGGCGGCATCTTCGGTCCCTACCTGGCGTGCGAGAACCGACCCGACTGTGACTACACCAAGCCGCTCGGCCGCGATCGCAAACCGGCAGTCCTAACGGATCAGATCTGCCACGAATGCGGTGCCCGGATGGTGATCCGGCACGGCCGATCGGGTGAGTTCTTGGGCTGCAGCAGATTCCCGAAATGCCGCGGTACGCGTGCACTGCCTACGGGCGTGAAATGCCCGAAGGACGGTGGCGACATCATTCAACTGCGCTCCAAGCGCGGTGGTCGCGCGTTCTACGGATGCGTCAACCATCCCAATTGCGATTTCGTAGCGTGGAACAAGCCGACGCTCGAGCAGTGTCCGGAGTGCGGTTTTGTTGGCGCCGAAATGAAGTCGACGAAGGCGCGTGGCGAATACCGGAAGTGCCTCAAGTGTGGCAACGAGTGGGACGTAGTACCCGTTGCGGAGCCGGCGGCCGCCGCAGGCTAAGCCGCGGTATCTCGCCGCCCCCCTCGGCCAGCGTTAGTTTCTGGCCATGATCACCGTCGTCGGCGGCGGCCTCGCCGGATCCGAAGCCGCTTGGCAGCTCGCCGAGCGCGGCCACGATGTCGCGCTCGTCGAGATGCGCCCCGTAGTCGGCACGGCCGCCCACAAGACCGACCGGCTCGCCGAGCTCGTGTGCTCCAACACGTTCAAGAGCACGGAGGAGACCAACGCACACGGGCTCCTCAAGCGTGAAATGCGGAGCCTTGGCTCACTCATCTTATGGGCAGCCGACCAGGCTCGCGTGCCTGGCGGTTCCGCGTTGGCGGTCGATCGGGAGGTCTTCTCGGCCGCGGTCACCGAACGCATTGCGTCCCATCCGCGCATATCGGTCGAGCGCCGGGAAGTAACAGACCTGCCGACGCCGGCCATCATCGCGACGGGTCCGCTCACGTCGGACGCACTTGCCCAAGCCATTCGTGCACGACTCGGCGTCGATGCACTCGCCTTCTACGATGCGATCGCGCCGGTCATCGATCGGGACTCGATCGATCATGGCGTCGCGTTTCGCGCATCGCGGTATGGCAAAGAAACCATGCACGATGCCGGGCCGGATGGCGCGTATCTCAACTGTCCGTTGGACCGCCAGCAGTACTCTGATTTCATCGACCAGCTCGTCGCGGCGGATCAGTACAGCGCGCACGATTTCGATGCGGTGCCGTACTTCGAGGGGTGCATGCCGATCGAGGAGATGGCGCGTCGCGGCCGCGATACGCTTCGATTCGGTCCGCTCAAACCGGTAGGTCTCCGCGAGCCACGAACGTTGCGTGAGCCATTCGCGGTGGTCCAGTTGCGACAGGAAGACCGCGGCGCACGCATGTGGAACATCGTTGGCTTTCAGACGCGTCTCCGGACCGGCGACCAACAGCGAGTATTCCGCATGATCCCCGGACTCGAGAGCGCCGAGTTTCTCCGGTACGGATCGATTCATCGGAACTCGTACGTGAACACGCCCGCCGCGCTTTCGACCCACCTCTCACTGCGCGACGACGCACGCGTGCTGTTCGCCGGTCAGATCACCGGTGTGGAAGGCTATACGGAGAGCACGGCGACCGGGCTCATCGCGGGACTGAACCTGGCGCGCCTAACGGAAGGGCTCGAGCCGATCGTGCCGCCGCCCACGACGATGATCGGCGCGCTCTACCGATATCTGCGGGAGGCGAGACCGGAGCACTTCCAGCCGATGAACGCGAACTTCGCGTTGTTGGATGAGCTGGGCGACCCGGTGCGGGACAAGCGCCGGAAGCGGGAGCTGTTCGCCGAGCGTGCCGTGGCGGCGATCGAGGCGTGGCGGGCGGAGTCGAGCGCGAGCACGGTGCTGCCGTGAGCGACGCGGCGGCGGAGTCGCCGCTCCCCAACGAGGTCGCGGACTTTCTCGAGCACCTGGAGAAAGAGCGCAACGATTCGCCTAACACGGTGCGGGCGTACGGACGCGACCTCCACGACTTCGTCGCGTTCCTCGCGACCTATTACGGCACGCGTGAATGGACGTGGGAGGGCATCGATCGCCTCGCGATCCGCGGTTTCATGGGCCATCTCACCCGACGCGGACTCTCGAAACGTTCGGTGGCGCGGGCCTTGTCGGCGGTGCGCAGCTTTTACCGGTTCATGCATCGCAACGAGCAAGTGACCGCGAATCCCGCCCGCGGCGTGGGCTCTCCCAAGCTCGACAAACCTCTCCCGGGATATCTCGATCGCGCGCAGATCGACCTGTTGTTTCAGCAGGCGGAGACGCGTGCCTGGAGCGGGAGGTTCACCGACGTCCGCAACCTCGCCATCCTCGAGGTGTTTTACTCGACCGGCATGCGACTGTCCGAGCTCGCGGGCATCGATCTGCGCGATCTCGATCTCGTGTCGCAACAAGTGAAGGTGCGCGGGAAGGGCCGCAAAGAGCGGATCATTCCGTTAGGCGATCACGCGGTGCTCGCGCTCCGCAATTACGAGCTCAAGCGCGACGCGTTGCGCCGCGGCCTCGAGGGCGCCGTCGACCGTTCGGCGCTTTTTCTGTCCAAAACCGGCAACCGTATCGGCGTCCGCATGGTCCAATCGATTGTCGGCGCGCTATTGCGACAGATCGACGAGGATGCCGGACTGTCGGTGCACTCGCTTCGCCATACGTTCGCCACGCATCTGCTCGACGCCGGCGCCGATCTGCGTGCGGTGCAGGAGCTTCTCGGACACGCGTCCATTTCCACGACGCAGATCTATACGCACACCAGCGTCGAGCGACTCAAAGCTGTATACACCAAGGCGCACCCGCGAGCGTAGCAACGCTTTTTTGCGCACGTGGGACGGCTCCTTTCTTGCACCCGGATGGCAGTATGAGCTGGATGGAAGTCATTCCATTTTTGGGCGGATTGCTCGCCGCGATTGCCGGCGGAGCGTTGGTCGCGGACGCAGCTCTCGTCGACGAGCCAGTTGGCGCCGAGCGTCGCAAGACGCCCCGTCCCCAACGGAACAGGTTGGGCCAGGGATGCCTCGGCGGAAGCCTCGTCTGCACGGCATTGGTTCTGTTGAGCGGTGGTGGGTCGCCGTTCGCGATCGCGGCGACGTTCATCGGTATCGCGCTGCTCGTGGCTGGCGTCGTGCTCAACTGGCACTATCTGGTCGATCTCATCAACGGCCCAACGAGTCGCGCGCGCCTGGCGTCGTCGAAAGACGGATCGCGCCGCTCTGATGACTACGACGCAACGCCGGCTCCCGCCTACGGCTGGCCTGTACACAGCGACGACTAGCCTGCGCTAGTGCCGGCTGCACGAGGGTCGGCCAGGCAGCACCCGACACGGCTTCGGGCTATCTTTCCGGCCATGTCAGGTCTGCCAACCATTTACGCCACCACGATTCTCGGAGTGCGCCGCGACGGCAAAGTCGCGCTCGGCGGCGACGGTCAGGTGACCGTCGGCGAGACCGTGATGAAAGCAAACGCTCAGAAAGTGCGCACGCTGCGCGGCGGCAAGGTGCTCGCAGGATTCGCGGGAGCGGCCGCTGACGCGTTCACGCTCTTCGAAAAGTTCGAGGAAAAGCTCGATCGATTTCCGGAGAACTTGCCACGCGCGGCAGTCGAGCTGGCCAAGGAGTGGCGCAGCGATCGTGTGCTGCGGCGTCTCGAAGCGCTGCTCGCCGTCGCAGATCGGCAGCACGGGTTCATCGTGTCCGGCACGGGCGAGATCATTGAACCTGAGGACGGCATTCTCGCGATCGGGTCGGGCGGGTCGTATGCACTCGCCGCGGCGCGCGCGCTCGTTGCGCAGTCGAACCTCGCTCCGGCGCCAATCGTGCGGCAGAGTCTCGAGATCGCTGGCGACATCTGCATCTACACCAATCGCAACATCACCATTTTGGAGTTGTGATCCGGCATCGGATCACCGGACTCCACGCGACACATGCCCTCCAAGCACACGCAGCAAGCGATAGCGAGGCTCGCCGATCTCACGCCGCGGCAGATCGTGGCGGAGCTCGACCGGTACATCGTTGGGCAGGACGAAGCGAAAAAAGCGGTGGCGATTGCACTCCGCAACCGCTGGCGCCGGCAGCAAGCGCCGGAAGGGATTCGGGACGAGATTTCGCCTAACAACATCATCCTCATCGGGCCCACGGGCGTCGGTAAGACAGAAATCGCACGTCGACTCGCTCGCCTCGCGGGTGCGCCGTTCAGCAAGGTCGAAGCGTCGAAGTTCACCGAAGTCGGCTACGTCGGTCGCGATGTGGAGTCGATGGTGCGCGATCTCGTCGAAAGCGCCATCGACATGGTGCGCACCGAACGCGAGAACGAGGTCGAAGATCTCGCGTACGAGCGCGTCGACGAGCGCTTGCTCGATCTCCTGTTGCCGCGGCCAAGTGAGGTGACAGCGGAAGGGCAACGGGGCGCCACTACATCGGCGGCCGCGGGTGGAGCGGGTAGCGGACCGTCCCTCTTCGTTGTGTCGTCCGGCGGCGAGGTCGCGCGCGAGGGTGGGACTCCCGAAGCCACCAAAGAGCGCTACAATCGCACGCGCGACAAACTGCGCCAGCTCCTCCGCGACGGACAACTCGAAGATCGCGAGGTGGAAGTCGAAGTCACGCAGCAGGGCGCGCCGATGTTCGACATGCTCGTCCCGCAGGGTGCGCCGGAAGGAGTCGAGAATTTCT
This sequence comes from Gemmatimonadaceae bacterium, assembly GCA_036376535.1. Lineage (GTDB taxonomy): Bacteria > Gemmatimonadota > Gemmatimonadetes > Gemmatimonadales > Gemmatimonadaceae > JADGGM01. The sequence goes on from DASVAC010000173.1 coordinate 9,674, forward strand.
CCGAGATGCTGCAGGACATGATGCCCAAGCGGCGCAAGAAGCGCACAGTCAAAGTGTCGGAGGCGCGCCGCATCTTGCTCGACCAGGAGCTCGAGAAGCTGGTCGACATGGACGATGTCACGTCGGATGCGCTCGAGCGCGTCGAGAAGATGGGAATCATCTTCCTGGACGAGATCGACAAAATCGCCGGCGAACGCTCGCAAATGGGCGGGCCGGACGTGTCGCGCGAAGGTGTGCAGCGCGACCTGCTGCCGATCGTGGAAGGGTCCAACGTGCAGACGAAGTACGGGATGGTGAAGACGGATCACGTCCTGTTCATCGCCGCGGGCGCATTCCACGTGTCTAAACCGAGCGACCTGATTCCGGAGCTCCAGGGACGTTTCCCGATTCGCGTCGAGTTGAAGCCGCTTACGGAGCAGGACTTCGTGCGCATCATGACGGAGCCGGAGAACGCGCTGACGAAGCAGTACGCGGCCCTCGTATCGGCGGAGGGAGCGCCGCTCACATTCACCGAGGACGCGATCGCCGAGCTGGCGCGCATTGCGACGGGAGTGAACGAGCGCATGGAGAACATCGGCGCGCGTCGCCTGCACACGGTGATGTCATCGCTGCTCGAGGACGTGCTGTACGATTTGCCGGACCGCGGCACGAAGCCGATCACGATCGATGGCGCCACGGTTCGGGATCGCCTCAAGGCCATCGTCGAGGATGAAGATCTGCGCCGCTACATTCTGTGACCACGCCTAACGTACCGCTTTCCGACACCTGATCCGCATGCACCGCGACTTTCTGGCCATCCCGGACTTCTCGTCCGTCGAGCTACGCGATCTGTTCCAGTTGGCGGACGCCATGCGAACGGGCGTCTTCGTTGGGCATCCGCTGGCCGGACAATCGCTGGCGATGATCTTCATGAAGTCGTCCACGCGGACGAGGGTGTCGTTCGAAGTGGGCGCCTGGCAGCTCGGCGGCCACGCGTTGTTTCTCTCGCCGCGCGACATCCAGCTCGGCCGCGGTGAGCCGATCGCCGATACGGCGCGGGTGCTCTCCCGCTACGTGGACGGCATCATGATTCGCACCTTCGCGCACGCCGAAGCGGAGGAGCTCGCGAAGTACGCCGAGGTCCCCGTGATCAACGGCCTCACGGATCTGCTGCATCCGTGCCAGGTGATGGCGGACCTGCTCACCGTTAGGCAGCATCTGGGCGGGTGGGACGGCAAGCGCATCGCGTGGATCGGCGACGGCAACAACATGGCGAACTCCTGGATCAACGCCGCGTATCGCCTCGGCTTCGATCTCACGCTCGCGTGCCCGGAGGGCTACGATCCAGATGCGACGATCCTCGCGCGCGCGCAGACTACGGCGAGGGTGAAAGTGGTGCGCGATCCCGCGGAAGCCGCCGACGGCGCGGACGTCGTGAACACCGATGTGTGGGCGTCAATGGGCCAGGAAGAGGAGCAGGAGCGGCGCGCTCGCGCGTTCGCCGGCTTCACGGTCACGTCCGCCCTCATGGCGAAAGCCAAACGCAGCGCCATTTTCCTACACTGCCTGCCGGCGCACCGTGGCGAAGAAGTCGCGGCCGACGTGATAGACGGCCCGCAGAGTCGCGTGTGGGACGAAGCCGAAAATCGGCTTCACGTGCAGAAGGCGATCATGGCTACTCTCATGGGTGCCGCGCCGCAAGACTGAAGAGGGCGGCGTCGCGCTAAGACCGCCGCGATTCTGGTCCGCGTCACAATAGGCACGCAACATTCTAGCGGATAAGCGAGTGTTTGCGTAGCTGCGAGCCCGCCGGCGCAAGCTCTAACTCCTTATACGACACCATCATACGTGCAAGGCATGGGTCGCGCACTCGACCCGTCCACGCGTGGCGCCTGCCAAGGCACCGCTGCGCCGCCGCCCCTCACGAGCCGATCGGTCCGGCCCGGCGGAAAGGAGCCTCCAGCCCGTGTGAGAGTCCATGCGCGCCACAAGACGACAAGGTTCGTCGGATCGAGCAGTCCCAGTCCGTCCGAGTCCTAACCGTTGGGCGTTCACGGTAATCGAGTTGCTGATCGTGCTCGCGATCATCGGTATCATCGCGGCCTTCGCCTACCCGAAGGTGAATTTCACGCAATTTCGCGTCGACGCGGGCGCGCGCACCGTGCGCGTCGCGTTGCAGAACGCGGAACGTCTCGCGGTGACGCGACAGCACGACGTCGTCGTGAGCTTCGACACGGCCAACCGGCGCATCCGCATCCTCGAAGACAACAACAACAACGCGACGGTGGACGCGGGTGAGCACGTCATCTACGCGCAGCTCGAGGATTCCGTGCACTTCGCCGTCCCGCCCGCCGGCGTGTCGGGTGCGGCGAGCAGCTCCATCAACGGGAGCAGCATCCGGACGATCGACAACATGCCGACGCTCATTTTCCACCGCGACGGCGCCGCGAGCAGCGACGCCGACATCTACATCACGTCGAAGCGCGCCATCAACGACGACTTTCGTTGCGTCCGCGTGATTCAGTCCACGGGGCGCACGCTCTGGTGGCGCTACCTCGATGGCGCATGGGAGCAGGCGAGCATATGACCATCGCGATGCGTGCCCGCAAAGGCCTAACGCTGATCGAGACATTGATCGCGCTCACGATTCTCACCGGCGCGATGCTCGGCATGGGGACGTTCGTCTCGAGATTGTCGCACGGATCCGGAACCGGATACGAGCTGTCGATGGCCGGCGACCTGGCTGCGGCCCGCGTCGAGCAGGTCAAGGCGTATCCGGCGTATGCGTCGCTCGAGACGAAGTTCGTGGGCACCGAGACGGGCATCGCCGGCTATCCCGGCTTTACGCGCCACACGTACATCACGCACACGTCCACATCGCGCGCCGACTACAAGACGGTGACGGTGGTCGTGACGGCGGCGCAGTTGGCGAGCCCGATGAAGAAGACCTCCATCATCGCTGCCTTCTGAGGACGCCGAGTGATGACGACATCTTTTGAGCCTCGCATGCGTCGCGGCGTCACGCTGATCGAAATGGTGATCGCGTTGACGCTGTTCGTCGCGGTGTTCGGCCTCGCCGTGCCGTTCTTCAAGCTGCAGGCGCGGTCGCTCAGCGCGAGCGCGGGCCGATTGGATGCCCAACAGAACGCGCGCTTCTCACAAAACACCGTTGACCGCGACCTTCGCGTCGCGGGCACCGGCGTGTTGTCGAGTCAGCCGATGATCGTGCAGGCCGACCAGTTCGCGCTGACATTCAACGCCGACATCGTGACGCGTGATCTGAACGATTTGAACGCCGCCTATTACGATCCCGACGTCGACTCGATGTCCACCGCGAGCATGCTCACGTCACAGCAGATCACACTGCCGCACAGCGCGGTGATCTATCCGCAAATGAACTACCTGCAGAGCGGTGTACCGGGAGCGGCCGAGACGATTTCGTACTGGGCATCGGTGGATAGCACCGTGAGCGCCGGCAATCAGTACGTGCTCTTTCGCCGGGTCAATGATGGAACGCCGAAGGTCGTCGCGAGCGGCATCATCTGGAACACCGGCGATCCGCCCATGTTCACGTACTACAAGCCCGACTCCACCGGGAATCTCGTCGCGATTCCGACGGCGAATCTGCCGCTCTATCACAACGCGGCAGCGCACGGCTCGGTGGCCGACACCGGCAAATTCGCGTGGGTGGACAGCATCCGCATGGTGAGTGTTCGCGTCGCGGGAACGTACGATGATCCGCAGAAGGGTTCCGTGACGCGGGTCGTGCAAACGTCGACGCAACTGTTGAACGCGGGCATGCTGCACAGCATGGTGTGCGGGACGCCGCCGATTGCGCCGACATCGTTCACCGCCGTGTACGACACCACGACGCCGGCCAAGGTGATCCTGACGTGGAACGAGTCACTCGACCAGGACGCAGGTGAAAAGGACATCGAGCGCTATCTGATATATCGCCGAGCTGTTGGCGACGTGGATTGGCAGAACGTCGTGACGAGTGTGGCGGCGTCGTCCGCGACGTACACGTACGACGACATCGATCCGCCGTCGGGCAGTTGGGAGTACGGAGTCGTGGCGCAGGACTGCTCGCCATCCAACTCGCCCATCCTGTCGGCTGGCGCCGTCACCGTCCCATGAGGATCACGAGGAGAATGCATATGCCGCGCGCATCGCTGCTGTGGAGTCGGCGGACGGATCGCCGTGGTTCCGCGCTGATTCTCGTTCTGCTGTTGACGGTCACGCTGGCGGCGATCGCGTTATCGGCGATTCTGCTCACCGGCAGCTCGACGATTCTGAGTCATGCGTTCGACCGCGAGCGCGACTATCGGTACGCCGCCGAAGCGGGACTCGCTATGGGAAAGTCGAGTCTCAGCAAGGACACGAGCATTCACTTACCCGACAGCGGGTACGTCACGCTCATCGCTAACGGAACGGTGACGGGCGCCGACGGCGTGGTGATCCCGAGTCTCCACGTCAACGTCTATGCGGGCCTGTCGGGAAACGTGACGGGCGAATTCGGCAAATACGCGAGCATCGTGTCCGAAGCGTACGATTCCAGCGGGACGCGCTACGTGCGGCGGCTCGAGTTGGCGGCGGAGAACTTCGCGCGCTATGCGATGTTCACGAACACGTTCCCGACGGGGCTGTGCTACTCGACGGGCGAGTTCATTCGTGGCCGCGCACACAGCAATCAAGGTTGGTTCTCGTGCGGGTCACCGACGTATTACGACACCGTATCCTCCGTCGGCAGCATCTCGGGCGGTTCACCGACGTTCCAGAAGGGCAAAATCAGCGGTGCGTCGGTCATTCCGATTCCGCCGGTCTCGAAGTTGGCGGTGCTGCAGACTAACGCAGCAGCCGCGAATCTCGACGTCATCTCGCAGGGCACGACGTTGGGCAACGTGCGCACGCGAATCGAGTTCGTCGCGGTCGATCTCAACAACGACGGCAACGTGACAGACAATAACGAAGGATTCTTTCGCGTATACCAGGCAAACGCTGCATACGCGAACCGGGTACGCGTCGCGCCGACTGTGATCAGCGGCCAGAACACGCCGCCGGACTCGATGTGCGGCGACTGGCACGTCGAGAACGGCACGCTCAAGTTCTTCCCGACCTTCGTGCACGGCGAGTCGTGGTTCAAGAACGAGATCACCGCGGGCACACTCGTCGCGAGCTCGCCATCGGACGTCGTGGCGAATGCCGGCTCGGTGACCACGAGCGAGCGCGATCGCATCATGGGACATACGGGCTTCCGCTGTTATCCCGCTGGCGACCCGCATCTCGTCTCACCCGAGCGGCGCAACGCGCGTCCGGCGCCGGCGAGCAACGCCGTATGGCAGAAGGGTGGCGAGGATACAACCTTCACCGACAGCACGGTGTACGGGTACTGGCAGGCGTGGGGCGGCAACAATACACCCGTCGCCACGACCTTTGCGGGGATATCGGCTGGTTCGCCGTACGAGGGATATCAGCACCAGGCGAACAACGCGCGCTTGTGGCCGCTCGACCGCACGCTGAATCCCAACTCGAAGGGCGTGATTCATACGCACGGTCCGGTCGCGCTCAATGGGGTGCTGAGGGGATGGGTCACACTGTACGCGCAGACGTACGGGTCGGCGCAGGGCACCGTACTCCTGATCGACGACCTCGTGTACGCGCAGGACCCGGCGTCGGTGTTGTGCGCGAACTTGTTCGGCATCATCGCCGACACGAGCATCATGATCGCCGACAATGCCATCAACTCGCCGCAGCGCTCGGGAAAGAGCGGGGCGATCTACCGATGGACCGATGGCAACGACAACGGCATGCTAACGGCCAACAACTTCGTGTTTCACGGTGTCACCATGAGTCGCACCGGAACGGTCGGCGTCGAGAACTATGATTCACACCCCGAAGGGTCGAGCTCCTTCGGCAATTGTAACACGGCGCATACAGGCCGCGGATGCATTCAGCAAGCGGGCGGCGTGATCGAGAACTTCATCAGCGCGACGTACAGCGACAGCTACGACGGCTTCGGCGAGAATCGCAGCGTCGACCAGTGCTTGAACTCACAATCGCCACCGTACTTCCCAACCACGGGCCGCTACATGAACAACCGCTACTCGGAGATCGACCCGGCACGGTTCGACGTCGCGACGCTGTTCAGCAAACTGCAATCGGGCGACTGAGCCTGGCCGTTCCTCGAGCATGATCACGAGCCCGTGTCCTCCTTGGATGCGGGCTCGTTGGCATGGTGCGCCGGGCTGGCAGTTGGATGGCCATGCAGCCATTTTTGCAGGATATCCCCTGTGGAGCTCCTCCAATGGCTCAGGCCGCAGTTCAGCAAACGCTCAAGCGCACACCGTTTTACGACATCCACGTCTCGCTGGGTGCCAAAATGGTCCCCTTCGCCGGGTATGAGATGCCGGTTCAGTATCCGACCGGGATCACGGCGGAGCACCGAGCCGTGCGCGAGCAGTGCGGCCTTTTTGATGTGAGCCACATGGGGGAGTTCGAGGTCACCGGCGCCGACGCTGTGGCGTTCGTCACGAAGGTGACCTCGAACGACGTCGTGGCGCTCGAGGTGGGGCAGGTGCAGTACTCGACGATCCTGAACGAGCGCGGAACGATCGAGGACGACTGTCTCGCGTATCGGTTCGAGGACCGTCTGATGCTCGTGGTCAACGCCTCGAACAAGGACAAAGATCTGGCGCATATCCAGCGCCACGTGGGACAGCTGCAGTGCACGGTCAGGGACGTCAGCGACGAGACCGCGCTGCTGGCGCTGCAAGGGCCTAACGCAGAGCGCGTGCTGCAGCCGCACGTGTCGGTCGACTTGTCGACGATCGCGTACTACCACTTCGCGGTCGGACAGGTAGCGGGCGCGCCGGCCGTGATTTCTCGGACGGGATATACCGGCGAGGACGGCTTCGAGCTGTACTTCTCTCCGACGTACGCCCAACGCGTCTGGAGCGCGCTCACGCCTAACGGTGTGACGCCGGCGGGACTCGGCTGCCGGGATACGCTGCGCCTCGAGATGGGGATGGCGCTGTACGGCAACGACATCGACGACACCACGACGCCGCTCGAGGCGGGCCTTGGGTGGGTGGTGAAGTTAGGCAAAGGCGACTTCGTGGGGCGGGACGCGCTCGTCGCGCAGAAGGAGAGCGGCGTCCCGCGCCGGCTGGTCGGATTCACGACGGCCGAGCGCAGTTTCCCGAGGCACGGCTATCCGGTGTTCGTGAACGGCCAGGCGTCCGGCACCGTGTGCAGCGGTACCATGAGCCCATCGCTCGGCATTCCGGTCGGCACGTGTTACGTCCCGACGTCGTCCGCAAAACCGGGGACGCCCGTCGAGATCGAGATTCGCGGGCAGCGCGTGGCGGCGGAGGTGGTCCGCACGCCGTTCTACACGCGCGGTACGCATCACTAGCCGTCAGGCGGGCGTGATGCGGCGGGGCGCGTCGCGCCGAGCTGCATCGGGCCATCCCGTCTGCTGCCTAACGTTCGAGGCGCGCGCATGCGGATCGCGATCCTGACCATATCGGATGCCGGCTCGAAGGGCGAGCGCGCCGATGTATCGGGCGACGCCATCGCGGGCTGGGCGGCGCAGCGCGGCGCGACGATCGCCGCGCGTGCGATCATCCCCGATGACACGTCGCGCATCGCGGCCACCCTGGTGGCGTGGTGCGATGCGGACGATGCGGATGTGGTGCTGACGACCGGCGGCACGGGCCTCGCCGCGCGCGACGTGACGCCCGAGGCGACCATGGCCGTCATCGAGCGCGAGGCGCCCGGCATCGCCGAGCGCATTCGATCGTTGTCGCTCGAGCGATTTCCGCGGGCTGCGCTCTCCCGCGGCGTCGCCGGAACGCGCGCGCGTACGCTGATTGTGAACCTCCCCGGATCACCCGGTGGCGTGCGCGATGGATTGGCCGCGCTCGACCCGATCGTCGACCACGCGGTGAATATTCTGCGCGGCACCGTGACCGAGCATCGCGCTCCGAGCGGTGGGTCGGCGCTATGAAGGTGCTACTCACGCTGGCGGACGTCGAACCCGCCGTGCGGCTCAACGCGTTGCTCGAGCGCGAGGGCTACCAGACGGCGCTCGTGTCGCCCATGGATGATGTGCCGAGCGCGATTCGCCGGGAGAAGCCCGACGTGATCGTGCTAACGGGAGCCTTGACGGACGTCGCCAACATTCAGTTAGTCAAGCGCCAGCAGTGGGATGGCGCCGCGGTCGTGGGGCTGGCCGATCTGAACGATCCGACCGTTCACGACCGATTGCGGGCAATCGGCTACGTCGAGGTGTACGCGAAGCCGGTGGACCTCGACGAAGTGTTCGCCGGGATCCGGCGCATTCTCGACCGGCGGCGGTTGTCGCTCGACACGGGACTCATCGGTGAGAGCGAAGCGATCCGCGAGGTGATGGTCAAGATCGAGCAGATGGCCCCAGTCTCGAGCACGGTGCTGATCGAAGGCGAGAGCGGCACGGGGAAGGAGTTGGTGGCGCGCGCCATTCACCGACTGAGTCCACGGCGCGGCAAGCCGTTCATTGCGGTGAACATCGGCGCGCTGCCCGAAACGCTGATGGATAGCGAGCTGTTCGGGCACGAGAAGGGATCGTTCACCGGTGCCGCGGAACGGCGGTTAGGCCGGTTCGAGCTGGCGAACGGCGGAACCCTGTTTCTCGACGAGGTAGGCGAAGCGCCGCTGTCGACGCAAGTGAAGCTGCTGCGTGTGCTCGAGCAGCGAGAGGTGACGCGCGTGGGCGGGACGCAGCCCTTTCGCGTGGATGTCCGCGTGCTGGCGGCAACCAACCGGCCGCTTCGCGAGCACGTCGAGGCAGGCGAGTTCCGCGCCGATCTCTACTACCGGCTCAACGTCCTGACCATCTATTTGCCGCCGTTGCGCGACCGGCGCGAGGACATCCCGTTGCTGGTGCGGCAGTTCGTGCAGGAGTTCGCCGCCCAACACGACCGGCCGTTCCCCGGCATCTCAGCCGAGGCGATGCAGCGGTTGGTCGAGTACTCGTGGCCGGGAAACATCCGCCAGCTTCGGAATCTCGTCGAGAGCATGGTGGTGTTGTCGCCGGGACACGAAATCACGGCCGAAGACATTCCGCGGGAGATCCGGGATGGGGCCGCGCGGTTTCTGCCCGTTCCCGTTGGGCGGACGGCTGCGGGGTCAGGGCGCGTCGACGAGACGGGGATGGGTGGTCGCGAGCTGGAGTTCATCATCCGGAGCCTCGTCGAGCTCAAACTCCAGGTGGAGGAGTTGCGGCGCCGCGTGGGCGAGGACCGCGTTTCCTCTGCGTTGGCGACCGGGCCATCGCGGGACGTACTGGTGGGCGAAGTCGTCGCCAGCACGCCGCCGGTGGCGGCGATCGAGCCGAAGGATCAGCCGCCGGCGCCTAACGTGATCAACATTCGGCCCGGCATGAGCATGGCGGAGATCGAACGAGCGGCGATCGAGCTCGCGTTGCGAGAGACCCGCGGCAACCGAAGAAAAGCCGCAGACATGTTGGGCATCGGCGAGCGCACGCTGTATCGAAAGTTAAAGGAGTATAACCTCCCCGAGTATCCGTAGCGTAACTGTCGCTTGCATTTAGGCACCGTTATAGGAATATTGTCTCACCACAAATTTCGAAGTGAAACGCGCCGTATCCTCCCCGCCCGGTCGGAGTGACGGCGACTGTGTTAGTCCCCGTTCGTACCCGCCGCACTTTTCTCCCGCGCTCGCCAAGTAGGTACCCGTGTCTGTGCCGCTCAACGCGCCGACTCCGTCGTCGCAGCCCGTGTCACCGATCGCCGGCAGTGTTTTGCCGCTACGGCGCGCGGAGGAGTTGTTGGTCACGTTGCCAGGCGTTCTCGCGGCGCGCATCGTCGCGAGCGAGAGTGGTGCGGTGAGCGAGGTGCACCTGCTGACGAGCGCGGAGGTCAATCCCAAGCAGACCGTACGCAATGTGGAGAGTGCGTTACTCGCGCACCTCGGCATGCGCGTGGATCATCGAAAGATCTCGGTAGCGACGACGGTGGATCCGCAGAAGACGGTCGAGGCGAAGGGCCTCTCCGAGAGTGCGGCGGCGGAAGCCGCGGCGGCTGCGGTGCGGCGCCGGTTCTATTTCGAGGACGTCGAGGTCCGGCGGTCGCGCAGCCGCGGAGTGACGTGTCGAGTGACGCTCCGCAAGGCGGAGCAGTCCTACATCGGAGAATCGGAAGGTTCAGAATCACAACGCTCGCGGGCCGAGCTGGCCGCGCGAGCCGCTGTCGTCGCGATCAGCCAGGCGGAAGGCGACACGCGTGCGTTGACGCTGGACGGGTGCCGGTTGATCGACGCGTTCGAGCGCGAGTTTGTCTTCGTCGGTATCACGGTTCGCGTTGGGCGCGAGAGCATGCTGCTGACGGGCAGCTGCGAGATCAAGGAGAGCCCGGAGACGGCGAGCGTGCTCGCCGTGCTCGACGCGACGAATCGATGGATCGGACGGTAGCGGTGAGGCGTGTACTCGCAGGGCCTGGACGATGCCGGGTGCCTGCGATGTAGCATCGTCGGTAGAAGGGACGGGCTGTCGGTGGTGCTTCATTCCTGCTGTACGACTCTCAACCGTTCTCACAACACGATCGATACGAACGATTAACAACCCCCGATCCTCGGCTGAGCGAAGCTGAGCGGGCAGGGCCATGTAGTTGAGCGGAGCCGACCTTTAGCACAACTGGCAGGTGCCAGGTGTGACTTCACGAAAAGGGAGGTGACGCGAAATGTCGTTCTTGACCCAGCTCGTTACGTCGATGTACGCGGTCGTTGCGTCTGACACCGCACACTGGTGGTAAGACCCGGGGACGGGGGTTCCTCTTTTTCGCAAGCGGTGCGAATGAACCGGG
>DASVAC010000174.1:0-22441 GCA_036376535.1 Gemmatimonadaceae bacterium
GCGCACCTGCTCGCGCATGATCGTGAGCACCGAATCGGGATACACGGTGGTCACGTACAGACCGCCCGCCGCCACCGCGCGCTCGAGGAACGGCGCTTCGACCGCATAGGTGAGGTTGCGGCGCGACCGGACCTCGGCGAACAGCCGCCCACTGAGCACCGCGGTCGCGACGCGGAGCGCCTGATAGTCGGGGCTCGTGGCTGCGGGGCCGTTGTAGTAGCCGAGGATGTAGTTTGTGGGCAACGAGCGCTGCTCGAGGACCACGGGCGACGGTGTCCCGGGAACCGCGGGATCTCCCGATGTGTCCGAGGCCATGCCGGCCGGGATCGCGGACCACGTGTAGCGGCCCGCGGGCAGCGTGCCTAACGTACGCCGGACATCGCGCGCGACCTGCGCGCTGTCGACGTTCCCCACTACCACCACGAGCATGCGCGACGTGACGAGCGCGGTGTCGCGGAACCGGCGCAAGTCGGCCGCCGAGATCGACGCGATCGACCGCTCGGTGCCGGATGCGGCGAGTCCGTACGGAGTGCCGGGGAACGCGACGCTGTCGGCGAGGTACTCGACCCAATCGTCGGGTGAATCGCGGCGCTCGCTCACGCCGCTCGCGACCTGCGAGCGCGTGAGCTCGACATCGGCCGAGTCGAGCGTGGGGTGCATGAGGCGGTCGGCGAACACCATCCACGTGCTGTCGAACGTGGAGCGGATGCCGCGGAAGCCGAACATCGTCCAGTCGGGCTGCGGCTCGACCACGATGCTGCTGCCGAGCTCCGCGGTCTTGAGGCGGAGGGCTTCGCGGGAGTAGTGCTGCGTGCCGCGCTCCGACACCCACAGCATCATCGGCGCGATGCCGACGGTGGAGTCCGTTAGGCCGCGGGTGCCGCCGAGGAGGTAGAGGTTGACGGCGACGACATCGTTGGCCGCGTTGCGGCGCAGGATGACGTGCACGCCGGAGACGTCGAAGCTCGTGGTGACCGTGTCGGCCGGGGGCGCGTGCGGCCGCGGCACGGCCGCGGCCACACCGCCCCCGGCCGACGCGAGCAACCCGGCGATCGCGCACGCGATCGCGGCGAGGCGCGCGGTCATGGCTGCGGCGCCGTCTTGGACGGCGCGGCGGGGTGCAGCAGGTCGGCCGTCGTTAGGCCGAGCTGCCGGCGGTCCTCCGGCGAGATGAGCACGCCCACCACGCGCGGCTTGCCGGCGATGTACGTCCGCACGTACCGGCGCAGATCGTCGGGCGTCTGACGCGCCATGTTGTCGATGTAGCCCAGGTAATAGTCGAGACCCGCCACCGACCACCAGAAGCCCAGTTGGTGCGCGAAGCCGGAGGCGCGCTCGAGACCGAGCGCGGTGCCCACCGCGCGCTGCTGCTTCTGCAGCGCCACGTCGGATGCGCTGAAATAGTTGGGCGTGTCGAACTTCGCGATCTCGGCGTCGAGCGCGGCGAGGGCAGGACGCAGTTTGTCCGCCGTGGTCTCGCCGCTGATCGTGATCGGGCCGGTGTGGTCGAGCGTGTAGTAGTTCACGACGACCGAGTGCCACAGGCCGCTGTCCACGAGTCGGCGCTGGAACCGTGACCCATCCTGGTTCATCACGTCGGAGAACACGTCGGCGGCGTACGTCGACTGTGGATCCTTCCGGACGCTCGGGCCCAACCACTGCTCCTGCACGAACACGGTGCTCACGGGCTCCTCGACGATCTGGGCTTCATCGTGGGGGAGCGGCGGCACGTCGGGGATCGGGTACTTCGTGAACGGGTCCGGACCGCGGGGGATGCTGCCGAACGTCCGTTGGGCGAGCGCGAACACCTGGTCGGGGCGGACGTCGCCGGCGACGATGAGCGCCGCGTTGTTGGGCAGGTAATAGCGGTGCTCGATTTCGCGCATCTGCGCGGGCGTCACGCGCAGAATGACGTCGCGGTTGCCGATCATGTTCTTGCGGCTGTAGTCCGAGCGCCAGAGCAAGTGGTTCATGTCCTCGGTGAACTTGAAGAACGGGCTGGATTCCTGGCGGTCGTACTCGCCTAACACGACCTGCCGCTCGCTCTCCAGCTCATCGGGGCGGAAGAGCGGCGAGCGGAACGCCGACGAGAGGAACGAGAGGCCCGCGGCGACGCTGTCGGACGGGAGCGTGATGTAATAGTTCACGACTTCCTCGCGCGTGCTGCCGTTGAACACGGCGCCCAGCTCCGCGGCCCGTTGGACGAACTGCTCGGGCTCGGGGTACTCGGCGTTGGCCTTGAAGAACATGTGCTCGTACATGTGCGCGAGGCCTTCGTACTCGGGCGTCTGCGTGAACGCGCCGTTCTTGACATCGATCTCGACCGTGGCCAGCGGGACGCCGTGGTTCTCGATGACGATCACCTCGAGGCCGTTCGGCAGGACCGTCTTGTGGATCACCTTCTCGAGGGTGGCGCGCATGCCGGCGGCGGCCGCCGGCAGCGCGGCGGTGGTCCCGCTCGCGGCCGGCGCCGCGGATCGAGTCTGTTGGGCGAACCCGGCGGCGGCGCCGCCCGAGAGTGCGGCAGCGAGCACGAGCGCGAGGCGCATGCAATATCTCATCACGGAGGCGTCTGGACGGAAGATGACACGGCAGCGTCGCGGACGAGCTCCCGCTCGCCCAACTGTTGCAGGTACTCGAGCACGTCGCCGCGCACGTCCGCGGCATAGCGCTCGCCTAACGCAGCGGCGATCGCATCGATCGTCCGCTTGCCGTCGCACAGCGCGAGGATCTCGGCCGCCGTGTCGTTGAGCAGGATCGCCCCTTCGGGGTAGAGCAGCACGCGGCGCTGCCGCACCGGGTCGAAGTCGACGCGGGCGAACCGCCAGAGCGTGGGCCGCGTGCCGCCGGTGAACGCCACGATTCACTCGTCCCGGTAGGCGTGGTAGATCGTGTCGATCATCGCCCACAACATCTCGATCTTGAACCGCAGCGCCTCGAACGCACGCTGCTGCATCTCGACGGTGGTGCAGTACGCGGTGACGATCGCGAGGCCTTCGGCGCTATCGCGCGGCGCCTGCGTGAGGCGGCTCTCGAAGTAGGCGTAGGCCTCCGGCTTGATCCATGGATAGTGCGTGGGCATCGACGCGAGCCGCCGGCGCATGATGTCGGGCGCGAACAGCTCGGTGAGCGACGCGGCCACGGCCTCCACCCAGGGCTTCGTCTTGCAGAACGTGACGTACGCATCGGTGGCGAAGCGGACGCCGGGCAGCACGTAGCGCTCGTCCTCCAGTTCCTCGCGCGTCAGGCCCAACCCGATGCCTAACTGAATCCATTTCTCGATGCCGCCCTCGCCCTCGCGCGTGCCGTCGTGGTCGATCAGGCGCTGGATCCACTGGCGGCGCACGGCCGGCACGGGGCAGTTGGACAGGATCGCGCCGTCCTTGCGCGGCACCGCCCGCTGGTAGCAGAGCCGGTTGGCCACCCAGCCCTGCAGTTGGCGCTGCGTGAGCTGGCCATCGTGCATCAGCTGATGGAACGGGTGCTCCACGTAGTACGACGAATGGAAGGCGCGCAGCGCGTCGACCAGGTCGTTAGGCGGAAGCGGCCGCTCGAGCCGCGGGATGGGCGGCGGCGGCGGCGCCGAGATCGTGGAGAACGACGAAGCGGCCATGGTCAGATCTGGAACGTCATGCCATCCCGTCCCACCACGACGCCGGCGCGCTCGACCGCGCGGCGCTCCAGCGAATCTTCGAGCAGAACGAGATTGGTGTTGTTGATGTGTGTGTACACCTTGTGCCGGCAGCCGAGCCCCGCGAACCGCGTGAGGGTGCCCGCACCGCCGCCGATGGGCGCATGGCCCATCTGCGTCGCGGTGCGATCGCCCAGGCCGAAGCGTTGGGGCTCGTCATCGGTGAAAAATGTGCCGTCGAGCAGCGCAACGTCCGCGCCCGCGAGTCGGCCGAGGACGGCATCGTCGAGGTCGGCACATCCGGGCACGAACGCGCACGTCCCGCCAGTGGCGCCATCGTGGATGAGCAGACCCACCGTGTGGCCGGGCTCGTTGGCCGACGCGAAGCGGGGCGGGTCGCCCGCCACCTCGAATGCCTGCACGGACAGTCCGCTCGGCGCGCCGTCGCGAGCGCGGAGCGGCGCGGGCATCCCCTCCGGCTCGAGGACGGTGACGTCGACGCACGCGAACGCCCGCGTGACGGGCAACACGCGGGAATCGCGCTCGAGCGTGCCTAACACGGATGGGGTGGCGTACAGGTGCACGGCACGTCCCTCCCGCAAGAGCTCGATACCTAACGTGTGATCGAGCTCGGCGTCGGTGAGCGCGATGCCCTCGATCGGCACGTGGCGCGTCTCGGTGGTGCGCGCTGTGGGCAGCGTCGCGATCTGGTCGCGCACGTCGGGCGACGCGTCCAACAGGAACCATCGCGTGCCGTCGGCGCTCACGGCGACGGACGACTGCGTACGGGCGTGCGCGCGCTCGGGTGCCTCGCGGGCGGTGCGGCAGGACGGACACCAGCAGTTCCACTGTGGGAATCCGCCGCCGGCCGCGGTTCCCAGAAGCGTTACGTGCACGCGTC
Organism: Gemmatimonadaceae bacterium; assembly: GCA_036376535.1. GTDB lineage: Bacteria > Gemmatimonadota > Gemmatimonadetes > Gemmatimonadales > Gemmatimonadaceae > JADGGM01. The sequence continues at coordinate 4,533 of DASVAC010000174.1, forward strand.
AACAGAGCCGGAGAAAAGAAAAGAGCCCGGGATCACCGGGCTCTTTCTTTTCTCGTTCGTTAGCGCCGGGCGACGTACGCCGTCACTTCCATCGTCACTTCGACGACCTCGAATTCCGGTTTCGTCCACCGCATGGGATGGTTCCTCTCGAGAGAACGTGATTGTTCCGGCGCGGCCGCACCGATGAACTCACCCGCGGAGGAGTGCGGAGCCCAGGTCCGTCACCTCCTCCCTTCGCCACTATATCACCCGGTCGATGCGCCACGCAAGCCAGGTTCACCCATTCTGCGGCCATCGAAAAGATGGCGAGCGACTGCTCTTCCGGTGCGAATGCCAGCGCTTTCGGGGTGGACCGCACCGACAGGATGGTGGCCATATAAGTCTTTCAGGCACAATCGTTTGGCTCGGTTTATCTTTTGACAAAATCGTAACGCGAATGTGCGGCACATGCGGGAACCGCTCGGGTATAGCCGGGCATGTGATAGGTGTTGCTGACGGAGTCAACAACCCCACGGGCGGTGGGGAACACACGAGGCCTTCATGGACGGAACGCTACCCGCAGCTGAGTCGCAACGCGTGGACTCGAGACGCTTCGAGGTTGAAGCGTTGCCCTGGCTGGACGACGTCTACCGATTCGCGCTCTCAATGACGCGCGATGAGTCCGATGCCGACGACGTCGTTCAGGAGACGTTCCTCCGCGCATATCGATCATGGCACACCTTCGAGCCCGGCAGCGAGTGCCGCAAATGGCTCTTTACCATCTGTCGAAATGTTTTCCTGCGACTTCGGGAACGAGAACGGCGTCGTGTGGATTACGGCGGTGATGATGCGCAGCTCGAAGCGCTCGCATCGGGGCAGGAGGGCGTCGGATCGATCGCGGAACACGCCGACATTCTGAGCCGAGTCGATCTGAGACCTGCGCTCGAGCGCGCGATTGGCGAGCTGCCGGAAGTGTTTCGGTCTGCTGTCGCGCTAGTAGATGTCGAGGGAATGGCATACAATGAAGCAGCGTCCGTGCTGGGCGTGCCGGTCGGAACGATCCGGTCGCGGCTCTTCCGCGGACGGCGCTTGCTGCAGGAATCGCTCGTGATCTACGCGCGAGATGCGGGACTCACCACGCCGGCTCCGTGCGAGGTGTGACATGTATCTGACAGTGACACAAACGGTCGCCATGGACTGTTACGACGTCGTTCGACAACTCTGGGACTACCTGGACGGTGAGCTCACGGACGAGTCGATGGACGCCATCCGCGAGCACGTCGCACAGTGCAAGCAGTGCTATCCACAGTTCGACTTCGAGCGGACGTTCCTCGAGGCGCTGGCCGCGACGCGCCGGGAGCATCCGGCGCCGAACATGGTGCGGCGGAAGGTGCTCGCCAAGCTCCGTAAGGCGGGGCTCGAGGTCTAACGGACCGCCGCGCTGCGCGGCGCCCTCACGGCGAGGCGGCGTTCCCGTCGGCGAAGAGCGCGGTGGACAGGTAGCGCGCTCCGGAATCCGGTGCGATCATCGCCACACGCTTCCCGGGACCAAGCTCGCGCGCCACACGCAGCGCCCAGAACGCGATCGCCCCGCTCGACATCCCAACGAACAATCCCTCTTCGCGCGCGAGGCGGCGCGCGAACGGAAACGCGTCTTCCTCCCACGCGGTGACGATGCGATCGATCACCGAGCGGTCGAGGTTGTCCGGGATGAATCCCGGACCCATGCCCTGGAATCGATGTTCGCCGCGTTGTCCGCCGCTCAGCACCGCCGATCGCGCGGGCTCGACCGTGATCACTTGAATGGCCGGGTCGTGCTCCTTGAGAAACCGGCCGACGCCGCTGATCGTGCCGCCCGTGCCGGAGCCGTATACGAACGCGTCGAGGCGGCCGTGCATCTGCTCCCAGAGCTCCGGCCCGGTGGTCTCGTAGTGGATGCGCGGGTTGGCCGGGTTCGAGAATTGGTTAGGCATCCACGCGCCCGTGGTGTCGCGGATGTGCTCGGCCTCTTCGATCGCGGCGAGCATGCGCCGCTCGGGGTCGGTGAGCACCAGCTCCGCGCCGTACGCGAGCAGTGTGCGCTTGCGCTCCTCGCTCATCTGGGCGGGGAGGCAGAGGATGAGCCGGTAGCCGCGGGCGGCCGCGACCTGGGCGAGTCCGACGCCGGTGTTGCCCGACGTGGGCTCGACGATCGTGCCGCCCGGCGCGAGGAGCCCGCGCTGCTCGGCGTCCACGACCATGCCTAACGCAGTGCGGTCCTTGATCGAGCCGCCCGGGTTCATGCCTTCGATCTTGACCCACACGTCGGCCATGTCCGGCTCGACGACGCGCTCGAGCTTCACCATCGGCGTGCGGCCGATGGCGGATGAGACAGTGGGATGCACGATCGTCGACATGGCGGCAGACGGCTAGTGCAGCTCCACCTCCCACTCGACCGGGATGTCGCGGTCGAGGGACGAACGCACCGAGCAGTATTTCTCCACGGACAACTGCACGGCGCGCTCGGCGTTCTCGCGATCGAGACCCGCAGCGGTGATGTGGAAGCGGAGGAGCACGTGGGTGAGGCGGCGCGGAACGGTTTCGACGCGCGTCCCCACGACTTCGACGCGCAGCGCCTGAATCGGCGTGCGGCGTTTGGCGAGAATGTCGATCACGTCCACCGAGGCGCAGCCGGCCAACGCGGACAACATGGTGTCCACGGGGCCGGGTGCCGTTAGGCCGTCGCCATCGATGGGTTGCGTTGGGCCGCCGGGGCGGCCGGCCGTGAAGCGCTTGTCCGCGTGCCACACCAGCTCGACGCGGTTGGGCTTGTGCTTCACGACGGCCGCCGCCGTCCCAGCCTTCGGTTCGGTCACGCGCCTGCTCCCTTCTCGATCGGCAGACGAACGGAATTGCCCCACTCCGTCCAGCTGCCGTCGTAGTTGCGCACCGTGTCGTAGCCTAACAGATAGGTGAGCACGAACCAGGTGTGTGACGAGCGCTCGCCGATGCGGCAGTACGCGATCACGTCGTTGCCTTTCGCCAGGCCCGCTTCCTTCTCGTAGATGCCGCGCAGCTCGTCGGCACTCTTGAACGTGCCGTCGGGATTCGCGGCGCGCGCCCACGGAACGTTCTTCGCGCCCGGGATGTGTCCGCCGCGCAGCACGCCTTCCTGCGGATACTCGGGCATGTGCGTCTTCTTGCCGCTGAACTCATCGGGTGAACGCACGTCGATGAGCGGGAGCTTCGCCTTGGCGTGCTGCAGCGTTTCCTCGCGGAACGCGCGGATCGGCGCATCGTTGCGCGGTGGCGCGGTGTAGTTGGTCCGCTGGAAGTGCGGGACGTCCGCAACCAAGCGGCGTCCCTCCTGCTCCCATTTCACGCGTCCGCCGTCCAACACGCGCGCATTCTCGAAGCCGAAGAGACGGAACACCCAGAGCGCATAGCACGCCCACCAGTTGTTCTTGTCGCCGTAGAAGATCACGGTCTTCGAGTCGTCGATGCCGCGCGAGCGGAGCAGCTCCTGGAAATGCTCGCGATCGACGTAGTCGCGCACGACGGGATCGTTGAGGTCGGCATGCCAATCGACTTTCTGCGCGTTGGGAATGTGCCCCATGTCGTAGAGCAGCACGTCCTCATCGCTTTCGATGACGCGAATGGATGGATTGTCGAGATTGGCGGCTAACCAATCGGTGGAGACCAGCAGCTCTGGATGGACGTATCCCTTGGCGAGAATCGTCTTGTCCGGCGCCGATACGGGAGCTGTTGCGGTGGCCATGGGTCGGTCCTCGAGGTAAATGGTGCTGGTGACGAACGCCGGCGCGCGACGGATGGTTCGCGCGCTGGGCTAACCGGAGACAAAAAAGCCGGCCGCTGTTTCGAGCGGCCGGCCGGAACGCACGTGCGACGATGACGTCAGCTACGACTACGCGCGGGTCCGCCCGGCCACCGACAGGCGGCCTGGCAACACGCGCACATGCATTGACCCGTGCGCAACGGCGTCATCGTCAACGTCATAATTCAACAAGTATCCCGTAGTCGAGTCCGTGTCAAGGACGCTGCGGCACGCTGACGCTAGCCAATGCGCGTACCGTCATCCACTGCTCGGTCGACGGCGAGCAGAATGACTTCGTGGTCCGTCGGCATCGCGCCGAGCACGAGGACCTCGCTCTCGAAGCCGGCGATGCGTCGCAAAGGAAAGTTCACGACCGCAACGACCTGCCGTCCGATAAGTTGTTCGGGTGTGTAATGGACCGTGAGTTGGGCGCTGGATCGTTTCACGCCCAACTCAGGGCCGAAGTCGACGCGCAATTTGATCGCGGGTTTGCGCGCTTCTGGAAACGGCTCGGCCGCGATGACGGTGCCAACGCGGATGTCGAGCGTGAGGAAGTCGTCGACGGTTGCCATGGCGACAACCTCGCCACGCACATCGCTCGCCACAACCCCCGCGGTGAGAGGAGGAGCGCGGTACACGACGATGTCCAACGAGAGTCGACTCGCCGCCCGCGATTCCTTCATGAATGCCACGGATCTCACCGGGTGGTGGGATCACGCGATGGTGTGGATGATCGTCGCGTATGTTGCCGCGGCGGCGTTCGCATGGTACACGCGCGTGTTCACGCCGCACCATCACTGGACGTTCCCCGTATTTCGCGAATCGTTCTGGCATCTGGTCCGGCATCGCAACCTGTACGCGCCCGATCCGGCGCAGGGCTACGATCTGTTCAAGTACAGTCCGACGTTCGCGCTGCTGTACGCGCCGTTCGCGATCGTGCCGCCCGCGCTTGGACTGCTCGCGTGGGATCTCGTGAACGCGTTGGTGCTGCTCGCCGCGGTCGGCAAGTTGTTGCCGCGGCGCGAAGCGGGGATCGCGGCGCTGGTGATGCTGCCGGAAGTGTTCGTGTCCGCGCAGGCGTCGCAGTCGAACGCGCTCGTGGCCGGGCTCATCGTGTTTGCGTTTCTCGCGCTCGAGCGCTCGCGCCTTACGCAGGCGGCGATCGCGATCGGCGTCGGTACGGCGATCAAGATTTTTCCGCTCGCGGCGGTGACGTTCGCGCTGCCCCATCGCGGGCGGTGGCGATTCGCGTGGCGCGTCGTGGTGGTGGGCATCGTGCTCCTGCTGCTTCCGTTAGGCGTCGTGTCGATGCCGTTTCTGCGGCAGGAGTACCGGTGGTGGGCGTCGGTCGAGTCGCTCGACGCGCTGGCGCACGGCGCGTCGGTGATGGGATTGGTGGCGCGCGTGGTGCACGGATCGTGGCCTAACTGGCCGATCCAGCTCGCGGGCACGATCGTGTTGCTCGCGCCGCTCGTGGCGCGGCCGCGCGAATGGGCGGACACGCGATTTCTCCGGCTGTATCTGTGCTCGCTGCTCGTGTACGTGGTGCTGTTCAATCATCAAGCGGAGCGGCCGTCGTACGTGATCGCGGTAACGGGTGTCGCGATCTGGTTCGCGACCTCGCCGCTCACCCTTTGGCGCACGGTGCTCGCGCTCGCGACGCTCCTCGGTCTGAAAGAACTGCCCTGCCTGGCCGTGTGGATCGCGATCCAGCACGATCTGTGGACCTACCGTACTGACGAGCCCGCCGTATCCCCTGAGCTGACAACACGTTCTGGCTGATGTCGATTTGAGGCTGTCTCGTTCGACGCGATGGTGAAGGCAACAATCACCACACGACTCGAATCTGGAGGCACGCCATGACCGCCATCGCCCTCTCCCCCCGCGCCGAAGTCGCTATCAGCCGCCGTCTGTCGCGTGCGATCGTTCGCCGGCTTCCTGCCGTGTCGCGCTCGCTGCTCGGCTTGATCTTCGTCTTCGCGGGGCTCAACGGCTTCCTCAACTTCATGCCGCAGCCCACGCCTGGGTCGCTGCCCAAGGGCGCCATGGATTTCTTCGTGGCCTTGATGCAGACCGGGTACATGCTGCAGCTGGTCGCAGGCACGCAGTTGGTAGGGGGCGCGTTGCTCCTCGTGAACCGGTACGTTCCGCTCGCGCTCGCGCTCCTGGCGCCGGTGATCGTGAACATCGTGGCGTTCCACGCGTTCCTGCTGCCCGCGGGCGCCGTGATGGCGGCGATTGTGTTCGGGCTCGAGCTCCATCTCGCGATCACGTATCGCGCGGCGTATCGCTCGATGCTGGCGGCGCGTGTGCCGCTCCAGGCGCGGTAGGTGTGTGAGAGCGCATCGGGGAGTAGCTGCCGACAAAGTAGGTGGCAATTCCCCGATGAGCCGTGAGGTGGGTCCCGAAGTTGCGCGTGGCTCCCGCCTCCAGATGTCGAGATCGTGACCACCCATTCGACGTACCAATGTCGACTGTAAACAACGAAACCCGAGACGGAGACACGACCATGCGGTTCATGATCATCGTAAAGGCCAACGCCGACAGCGAGGCCGGCAAGCTCCCGAGCGCGCAGGACCTGACCGACATGATGAAGTTCAACGAAGAGCTGGCAAAGGCGGGCATCATGCTCGCGGGCGAAGGGTTGCAGGCGAGCTCCAAGGGTGCGCGCATTCGCTTCGGCCAGGGCAAGCCCAAAGTCCTCGACGGCCCGTTCGCGGAGACGAAAGAGCTCATCGCGGGCTTCTGGATCTGGAACGTGAGGTCGAAGGAGGAAGCGATCGAGTGGTTGAAGCGCGCGCCGTTCAAGGAGGGAGAAGTCGAGATCCGGCAGGTGTTCGAGAACGAGGACTTCGGCTCGAACCTCACGCCGGAGACGAAAGCACGCGAAGAGCGCGTGCGCGCCGAGATCGCGAACCAGCAGGGAAGGTGACGGCCAATGCGCTACCTGTCGGTGTTCCGGTCGCCCGAAACGGGCGCGTATCCCTCGGAGCAGGACATTGCCGCGATGGGCACGCTGATCGAGGAGATGACTAACGCGGGCGTGCTGCTGGCGACGGAGGGATGTCAGCCGAGCGCGAAGGGCTTCAAGGTGCGGCGGGCGGGGAAGACGATCACCGTGAAGGACGGTCCGTTCACCGAAGCGAAGGAAGTGATCGGCGGGTTCGCGATCTTCGAGGTGAAGAGCAAGGAGGAAGCGATCGAGTGGACGAAGCGATTCCTTGCGTTGGTCGGCGACGGTGAGAGCGAGCTTCGGCTCATTTCCGAACGCTGAGTGGAGGACATCAATCGAACGATCGACGCGGTGTGGCGGATCGAGTCGGCGAAGCTCATTGCCGGCCTGACCCGCCTCACGCGCGACGTGGGGTTGGCGGAGGATCTGGCGCAGGACGCGCTGGTGGCGGCGCTCGAGCGGTGGCCGGAGACGGGGATCCCGGACAATCCCGGCGCGTGGCTCATGGCGACCGCGAAACACCGGGCGATCGACCACTCGCGCCGCGGCAAGATGCTCGACCGCACGCACCAACAGTTAGGCGCCGAGCGCGATGACGAGCAGGACACACCGGAGACGGCCTTGGCGGAATCCATGGACGACGAAATCGGCGACGACCTGCTGCGGCTGGTGTTCATCGTGTGCCACCCGGTGCTGCCCACCGAGTCCCGCGTGTCGCTCACGCTGCGTCTGTTAGGCGGTCTCACCACCGAAGAAATCGCGCGCGCGTTTCTCGTGCCGGTGGCGACGATCGCCCAACGGATCGTGCGCGCCAAGCGGACGTTGGCCGAGGCGCGCGTGCCGTTCGAGGTGCCGCGCGGGCGCGAGCTCGAGGCGCGCGTGTCGTCGGTGCTGCAGGTGATCTACCTGATCTTCAACGAGGGCTACACGGCCACGGCGGGCGACGACTGGATCCGGCCGTCGTTGTGCGAGGAGGCGATGCGGTTGGGCCGCGTCGTCGGCGGCCTCATGCCGAACGAATCCGAAGTCCTCGGCCTGGTCGCGCTGATGGAGATTCAGGCGTCCCGGCTCCGCGCACGGGTGGGACCGGCGGGCGAGCCGATCCTGCTGCTCGACCAGAACCGTGCGCGCTGGGACCATGTGTTGATCCAGCATGCGCTGGCGACGCTCGCGCAGGCCGAGCGACTCGGCGGATCGTTAGGCACGTACGCCCTGCAGGCGGAGATCGCGGCGTGCCACGCCCGTGCGCGCACGCCTGACGACACCGATTGGGCGCGCATCGCGGCGCTCTACGACGCGTTGTCGCAGCTCTCGCCGTCGCCGGTGGTCGAGCTCAATCGTGCCGTCGCCGTCGGGATGGCCTTCGGACCCGAGGCGGGTCTCGAGATCGTGGACGAGCTGCGCTCCGAGAAAGCCCTCGAGCGCTACCATCTCCTCCCGGCCGTGCGCGGCGACCTGTTGGCGAAGCTCGGCCGCCACGGCGAAGCGCAGGCCGAATTCAAGCGCGCGGCGTCGCTCACGCAGAACGCCCGCGAGCGCGAGCTGCTGCTCGAGCGCGCCGCCGCGTCCGGCCGGCCGCCGGACGACGGGCCCGCCGCTGCCTAACGCAATCCGCGCACGGCCTTGGCCGTCGCGATCGCCTGCCCCACGTGCCGCTGCGTATGCTCGGCCACGTGAAAGAGGAGACCCAGGACCGTCGAAGGCAGCGCCTGCTTGCCGACCGCGCGCGCGTCGAGCAGCGAGTCGCGCGGCGTCGCGCGCAGCGTGTCGATGGCGCCCGCGATCGCGGCGCGCGCGTTCGCGATGAGCTCCGCCGCGTCGCCGCGTGCATTGCCTCCCGTCGATTCGGACACGAGGACGCGGCGCTGCGCATCGGAGAGCGCGGCTCCCCTCGCGTACGTGAGGAGTCGATCGACGCTGCCGGCGATGTGCCGCAGGTGGAACCCGACGGAGGCGGCGCCGCCCGGACGAATCGCCAGCTCGTCGGGGGAGAGGTCGCGCGCCGCGCGGTCGAGGTCTTCGGATGCCATCAGCAGCGCGTGCGCGGCGGGTTGCAGATACGGGTCGACGCCGGGCACCGGGCCACGGAGCCACGGTTCGACCGTGTTGGACGGAGGTTGAGTGGAAGTCATGTGCGAAAGTTGACGCGGTGCCGGCGGTGGGGCGAGGGCTGGGAATTCCGCGGCGGCCGGCGCGGTCTATCTTCCGGCATGGGTCAATACAAGTATCACGTGTTCGTGTGCACGTCGGGCAACACATGCCCCACGCAGGGATCGGACGCGGTGCACGCGACGCTCAAGCGTGGCGCGGCGGCTGCCGGCCTCAAGGGAATCGTGCGCGTCAACCACGCCGGATGCATGAACCAGTGCGGCCACGGGCCGATGGTGGTGGTGTATCCGGACGACGTGTGGTACGCGGGTGTGGACGTGCACGGTGCGGAGCGCATCGTGCGCGAGCACCTGGTGGGCGGACGGGTGGTCGAGCAGTACCGGCACCGTGCTCCGCCGGGCGACAACAAGCTCGTCGACTAACGGAGCAGGGGCCATGGGAGCGCGTCGCGCGTGAAGGTGTTGGTGCTCAACTGCGGCAGCTCGTCGGTGAAGCTGCAGCTGGTGGACGTGGACGCGGGCGTCGCCGACCACGAGCCGCTGACGGTGTGGGCGCGCGGCGCGGTGCGCAACGTGGCGTCGCCTAACGCAACGTGGTCGGTGGACTTAGGCGGGCAGCACACCGAGGGCGCGCTGCGCCTGCGCGACCACGCGGCTGCCGTGCGCGAGCTGGTGGCGCGGTTTCGCGAGGCGTACGCCGGCGGCGAGATCGACGCCGTCGGACACCGGATCGTGCACGGCGGCGCGCGCTACGCGGACGCCACGGTGATCGACCACGCCGTCGTCACCTCGCTCACCGAGCTCGAGGAGCTGGCGCCGCTGCACAACGGGCCGTGCGTGGCCGGCGTGCGCGCGGCGCGCGCTGCGTTAGGCGATGCCGTGCCCATGACGGCATCGTTCGACACGACGTTTCACCACGATCTGCCGCCGGTCGCGTCGCAGTACGCCATCCCCGCGTCGCTCGCCGAGCGGTACGCGATCCGGCGATACGGCTTTCATGGGTTGTCGTACCGGAGCGTGCTCGCGCGGTATTGTCACCTCACCGAGACGCCGGCTCACAGCGCGACACTCATTGTATTGCACCTTGGCAGCGGGTGCTCGGCCGCGGCGATTCGCGATGGACGGTCGGTGGACACCAGCATGGGGTTCACGCCGCTCGAGGGGCTCGTGATGAGCACCCGCAGCGGCGATCTCGATCCGGCGATCGTCGCCTTCCTCGCCCAACACGAGAGCACGCCGGCGGAGACCGTGGAGCAGTGGCTCAACACGCGGTCCGGTCTCATGGGGGTGTCGCGAACATCGGGCGACATGCGCGAGCTGCTGGCCGTCGAGCGTGACGACGAGCATGCGTGCCTGGCCATCGAGATGTTCGCGTATCGCGCACGCAAGTATATCGGCGCGTACCTCGCCGCACTCGGCGGCGCGCCGGCCGTGGTGTTCACCGGCGGTATCGGTGAAAACTCACCCGTCGTCCGCACGCGCATCCTGGATGGGATGGAGTGGTGCGGCATTCGGTTGGACCCGTCGTGCAACAGCTCGTGCGTTGGCGCGCCGGCGCGCGTGAGCGCCGACGACTCGCGCGTGGCCGTGTACGCCATACCGACCGATGAAGAAGGCATGATCGCGCGCGACGCCGCGCGCCTGTTGCATGCGGCGTCGTGAGGCGGGCTCGAGCATTGGCGGCGGCAGCGCGATCGGCTATAGTGTGTGAGACCTGAATTCCCGTGCCGTTCGATCCCATTCCTCCTCGCCGCGCTCTCATGGGTGCGGCCAAGCGATTCCTTCTCGCCAAAGCCGAAGCGAGCATCAAGCCGCCGGCCGAGATCGAGCCGCCGCGTCTCATCCTCCGAGCCCTCGAGGCCATCCGTATGTCCCGTTCCCGCGACCGCATCCTGTCCAACCTCGACGAGATGTACCGCGAGGCATTCGAGCGCGCGAAGTCGAGCGGTGATTCAGCGCAGATGTCGACGCTCGACTTTGCCTACCGGCGCGAGCAGCTGTACTTCGAGATTCTGTTGGACATTCGCGACGCCATGGAGCGTCGCTGAGTGCGCGCGCCGTTCGTTGCACTCGCCTTCCTCTCGCTGCTCGTGACCGCATCGCATCCCACCACATCGTCGCCGGTGACGATGGCCGTGGTGAACGCGCGCGTGTGGACGGGCGACACGACGCGTCCGTGGGCCGACGCGATCGCGGTGAGCGGAGACACGATCGCCGCGGTGGGTTCGAGCGCGGAGATCCGCAAGATGGCCGGCGGCGCGCGCATCATCGACGCGCACGGCGCGATGCTGGTGCCGGGGTTCATCGATGCGCACGTGCACTTCCTGGATGGCGGGTTCGCGCTCTCGTCGGTGCAGCTGCGCGACGCGAAGACGCCGGCGGAGTTCGTTAGGCGGATCAGGGCATACGCGGGCACGCTGCCCAAGGGCGCCTGGGTGTTGGGCGGCGATTGGGATCACACGCTGTGGGGCGGCGAGCTGCCGCGGCGCGATTGGATCGACTCGGTGACGCCGGATCATCCCGTGTGGGTTGGGCGTCTCGACGGACACATGGGGCTCGCCAACAGCGCCGCCTTACGCGCCGCGGGCGTGACCAAAGCCACGGCCGACGTCGACGGCGGGACGATCGTGCGCGATGCGAGCGGTGAGCTGACGGGCGTGTTCAAGGACAACGCGATGGGGCTCGTCACGAAGGCGATTCCCGATGCGCCGCCGGAAGTTGAAGATCGCGCGCTCGAAGCCGCGATGAACTACGTGGCCGCGCAGGGTGTGACGCAGGTCGATCACATGGGGACGTGGCACGATCTGGCGGTCTTCGAGCGCGCGCACAAGGCCGGCCGGTTGAAGACACGCATTTCGGCGGCGGTTCCGTTAGCCACGTGGGAACGGTTGCGCGACACGATCGCCGCGCGCGGCCGCGGCGACGCCTGGCTGCATATCGGCGGCCTCAAGGGATTCGTAGACGGCTCGCTCGGCTCGCACACGGCGGCAATGCTCGCGCCGTACACGGACGCGCCCAAGGACAGCGGGCTGCTCGTGAACACCCCCGAGGACTTGTACAATTGGACAAGTGGCGCCGACAAGGCCGGGCTGCAGGTGATCTGTCACGCGATCGGCGACCGGGCGATCCGGTTGCTGCTGGACATCTATCAGCGGGTGGAGCGCGAGGATGGGCCGCGCGACCGCCGCTTCCGGGTCGAGCACGCCCAGCACGTGGCGCCGTCGGACATCCCGCGGTTCGCAAAGTTAGGCGTGATCGCGAGCATGCAGCCGTATCACGCCATCGATGATGGTCGTTGGGCGGAGGCCGTGATCGGGCACGAGCGCAGCACGACGACGTACGCGTTCCGTTCGTTCCTCGATGCAGGGACGCATCTGGCGTTCGGGTCGGACTGGGATGTGGCGCCGCCGACGCCGATCGAAGGGATCTATGCCGCGGTGACTCGGCGGACGTTGGACGGCAAGCATCCGGGCGGGTGGATCCCGGAGCAGAAGATCACGGTGGAGGAAGCGCTGCGTGCCTACACGACGGGTGCCGCGTACGCGTCGTTCGACGACAAGCGAAAGGGCTCGTTAGTCAAGGGCAAGCTGGCGGACTTCGTGATCATCGATCGTGATCTCACGAAGATTCCACCGGAGCAGATTCGCGACGCGAAGGTGCAGATGACGGTGGTGGGCGGCACAGTCGTCTACACGCGCGAATGATCCGCGCGGTTCGCGCGGCGGTTGCCACGAGCCTCGTGCTGTCGGCATGCCGGGGCGGGGAACACGCCCGGTCGGCGCGGTACGACGTGACCGCGCGCTATCCGCACGATCCGGGCGCCTACACCGAAGGTCTCGTCACGGGCGACGGCGTGCTCTTCGAGAGCACGGGGCTCAACGCGGGGTCCGACGTGCGGCGCGTCGATCTGAACACCGGTCGCGTGCTCGCATCGCGGCCGCTCGCCGCCAACCGGTTCGGGGAAGGCCTAACGCTGCTGCACGGCCGTCTCTACCAGCTCACGTGGAAGGACAGCGTCGCATACACGTACGACCCTGCGACGCTCACGCCCGGGGATTCCTTTCACTATGCCGGCGAAGGGTGGGGCTTGACGACGGATGGCGCCAACCTGATCATGAGCGACGGATCCGATTCGCTGCGCGTGTACTCGCCGGCGTTTCAGCTGCGGCGCGTGATCCACGTGCGGTATCACGACACGCCGCTCCAGCAGGTGAACGAGCTCGAGTACGTGAACGGCGAGATTCTCGCGAACGTGTATCGCACCAACTGGGTGATGCGCATCGATCCGTCGAGCGGCGTGGCGCGGGAGGCGATCGATTTCGGCGATCTCTATTCGAACCGGCCCGTGTCGGCCGACGTGATGAACGGGATTGCGATCGCGCCGGATGGGCAGCAGCTGCTGTTGACGGGCAAGCAGTGGCCAACGCTCTTCCAGGTCCGGTTGCGCCCGCCCACCACCGCGGCTCGATAGACATGTCGTTCGGGTCTGGTCGATGATCGACATTGCGCAGATCACGCCGGGCAACGTCGCGACGTTCAAGGATGTTCGCCTGCGCGCGCTGCTCGACACGCCGAGCGCCTTCGGCTCGACGTACGCGCGGGAGAGCGAGTTCGGCGACGCCGAGTGGATGCGGCGCGCCGTGCGGTGGAATGGTGAACGCGGCATCGGATTTCTCGCCATCGATGGCGGGATCGGATGCGGCATCGTGGGCTCGATGCTGGATGAGGCCGATGCGGCATCGGCGACGCTCGTGTCCATGTGGACCGCGCCGACGCATCGGCGCCAAGGCATTGCGCGTCGGTTAGTCGAGGCGGTCGTGGGCTGGGCGCGCTCGCGCGATGTGACCGTGATGCGCTTGATGGTCACGTCGAGCAATGCGGCCGCGATTTCCTTTTACGAGCAGTTAGGCTTTGCCTGCACGGGCCGGACCGAACCGTACCCGAATGAGGCGTCGCTGGTCGAGCTCGAGATGTTCCGGCGGCTGCGCATGCGTCCTCCGTAAGGCTGCTGGCAGAGTCATCCGTAGAACGGTACTGCCTAACGGTCGGAGTCGTCGCGCGGAGGACAAATGCACCGTATTGCCGCGTTCATGGGCCACCTGCGTCAAGACTTGGCATATGCACTGCGAAGCCTTCGTCGATCGCCTGGCTTTGCTGCCACGGTGGTTGCCACGCTCGCGCTCGGCGTCGGCGCGAATGCGGCGCTGTTCTCGCTCGCCGATCGCCTGTTCCTGCGGAGCCCAGAGGGGGTCACGGAGGCGGGATCGCTGCGCCGATTGTATGAGCGAACGACCCTCACGTTCGCATCGGTGCCGACGATCACCAGCGGTCTCGGCTACCCGCAGTATCAGGCCGTTAGGCAAGCGATCGGCGCGCGGGTGCAAACAGCCGCGTACATCGCACCGGATTCGGTTCGCGTGGGCGACGACGCGCCGCCGGCCTGGGCCGTCTACGCCAGCGCGAATCTCTTGCCGATGCTGGGCGCGCACCCAGCCCTCGGCCGCGTGTTCGGCGCCGACGAAGACCGGATGGGGAACGGCGCGCTGGTCGCCGTGATCAGCGACGCCTTCTGGCGCGGCCGGTTTAGGGCGGATCCGCACATCATCGGTCGCGTCGTACCCATGGCCCGTCAGCGATACACGATCATCGGCGTCATGCAGCCGGGATTTACGGGGGTCGATCTCACTCCAGTCGACGTGTGGTTTCCGTTAGCCACGTATCCGTCTCCCAATGTGGGGCACGCGCCGTGGTACGAGAGCTGGCGCAGCGGCGTCGGGGTGCGCATACTGGTGCGCGTAACCCCGTCTACGCCTAACGAGTGGTTGGCCTCGGCGGCCACGACGGCATTCGACCGCGGAGAAATCGCGAACGTGCCCGCGCGGCCGGACTCGGCGACCCTGATCGTCGGCCCGATTCAGGTCGCCAGGGCACCGGCGATCAAGGCCGATCGCGAGGTCGCCATCACGACGCGCCTCATCGGCGTCGCACTCATTGTCCTACTCATCGCATGCGCGAACGTCACCAACCTGCTGCTCTCGCGAGCGCACCGTCGGCGTCGCGAGATCGCTGTCCGCCTCGCGCTCGGCGTCTCGCGCGGCCGCTTGATCGGGCAGCTCCTAACGGAAGGCGTCGTTCTAGCGGTCATCGCCGGACTCGCCGCTCTGCTCGTCGGCGCATGGGGCGCGTTGGCCCTCCGTCACGCTGTGCTGCCGCCGAGCGATGCGGGCGGAACCATTTTGGATTGGCGAATCACAGCGTTCTCGCTTTCAGTGGCCGCCGCGACCGGATTGCTTGCCGGGCTGACTCCCGCGTTGCGGGCCAGTCGCCCTGACTTGACGGGTGCACTGAAAGCTGGATCGCGCGAAGGGGGCGCGACGGAGCAGTCGATGCTCCGTGCCGCGCTCGTGCTCGTGCAGGCGGCGCTTTCGGTGGTGTTGCTCGTCGGCGCCGGGCTCTTCGTGCGTAGCCTCGACAACGCGCGCGCGATCGACGTCGGATTCGATGCCGATCGCCTGGTGTCGGCGACCGTGTACTTCGCCGATCCGCGCGGCCACTACGTGAGCTACTTTGACTCGAGTTATATGGTTGAGGCTACCGCCGGGCTCACGCGCGTCGCTGCGCGTCTGCGTCTCGTGCCCGGCGTCCAATCGACGGCCCTCGCGACGGCACCGCCAATGTTGGGCTTCGGCATGCCGACCCTGTATCTCGCTGGCGGACGGCAGGCGCCTAACGTATCGGGCGTCTCGCCGACCGCGATCACAGCAACGCCAGATTACTTTCGCACGGTCGGCGCGCGCCTGGTGCGGGGGCGGCTCTTCAACGAGCGCGATGACGCGGGCTCGGAACCTGTCGCCGTCGTGAACGAGACGGCTGCGAGAGCGTTCTGGCCCGGGCGCGATCCGCTTGGCCAGTGCGTGAGCATGACACGCGCAACAGCGCCGTGCATGCGAGTCATCGGCGTGGTTCGCGATGTCCATGTCCTGGCGCTGGTCGAGAAACCGATCGCGAACCTGATCCTCCCCTCCGCCCAACCGCACGGCGATCTCATGTTCGCGAACCCCGGATATCTGATGGTTCGCGTAGTGCCGGAACAGCGCTCCGCCGTCGTTGCTGCCTTGCGCCGCATGATACGCGACGAATTGCCAACCGCGGAGCCGCCATGGATCGAGTCCGGTACGGCAAATATGCAGAACGAACTTGCTCCCTGGCGTCTCGGCGCGTTCCTCTTTTCGGCCTTCGGCGTGCTCGCACTCATCGTCGCGTCGCTCGGGATGTACAGCGTGCGCGCCTATTCGGTGAGTCAGCGGACCCATGAGATCGGTGTGCGTATGGCTCTTGGTGCACGCGGCGTCCAGGTAGTGTCCCTCGTGATCCGCGAGGGCGTGCGTGTCGTACTGATCGGCATCGCCGTCGGCGTGGCCGCGTCGCTTGCGTTAGGCAAGCTCGTAGCATCGCTGCTGTACGGGACGTCGCCGCACGATCCCATGGTGATTGCCGTCGTGGCACTGGTGCTCACGATCGTCAGCATACTCGCGAGCGTCGTTCCCGCGCGCCGCGCCGCGCGTACCGACCCCGTGGTCGCGCTGCGCGCGGACTAGCACACGGCGATCTTGCGCCGCAGCCGTACGAGAAGCCTCTTTGTGCCACGTTTGTCGCCCGTTTCTCACGCGGGTCTCTGCGCGGCGTGAGGACGGGCGCCGTCTTAATCGGAGCCGCCCTTGAAATACGTCCTCACGTACGAAGGAACACCGGACTATCGCGCGAAAGTACCGGCGCATCTCCCCGCGCACCGTGCGCTGTGGCACATCTATCATGGCGATGGCCGGCTGCTGCTGATCGGGCCGTTCACCGATGAGCCGTTGGGCGGCGCGATGGCGGTGTTCTCGACTCGCGCGGCCGCCGAGCAGTTCGTGGGCGAGGATCCGTTCGTCGCGAACGGCGTCGTGGCGCGATGGACGATTCGGGAATGGCACGAAGTGCTCGTGCCGGACCCCTGAGGCGAGCTCTCACTTTCGCCGAGCCGAGTCGCCGTCGCCGAGCGCCACGTACTTGACCGGATCACCAGGCGAGCGCATGGTGATGCGGACCGCGCACAGGGAGCGTCGCGTGTTGAACCCCGAAGCCGTTGAGCGTCCGCCCGAGCGCCGCAGGACGGTGCGATCCATCGCGATGCGGGTGCTCGTGCACCTCGTGCTGCTGCTCGTCGCGGTCGCGTGCCTTGGCGCCTACCAACACTTCAAGCTTGCGGGCGCATCGACGGCGGCGTGGACGAGCCTCGGCGGCGCGGCGCTGTTCGGCTTCGCGCCGCTGCGCGACGTGACGCACATCGTGTTCGGCATCGAAGGACGGATCCTGCACGTCGTGCACGGGTTAGGCGGACTCGCGTTGGGCGCGCTGCCGCTCACGGGCGTCGTGTCGGGCACGCCGGTGTTGACGCACGCGGCGACGGCGCCGTTCGCGATCATGGGCGCGGCGCAGGCACTGATGCACTCGAACACCCCGCGCAACGCAGCGCAGGCGGCGGCGATGCACCGTTTCATCGAGAGCATGCCGGAGCTCGAGGCGGTGGGCAACCCGCGCAGCTTTTCGACCGCGCAGGGCGCACAGCGCGCCGTGACGGCGCTGGCCGACATCATCGGCAAGGCACAATCGTTAGGCGAAACGGAACTCGCGTCCGATCCCCAGTTCCAGAGCGCATGGCGGCAGACGTCGACGCGCTTCGGCGCCAACCTGGGATTGGACGCGGTGGACGAAGCGATCGGCAAGCTCGCCGCCAACCCCGCCACCGCGAGCGCGGTGCCGGGGCTGCGGGCACGGCTCGCGACCGCACGCCGCACGCTGGCCGGGTCGGCGCCGAGAACCTAGCATGACCTCTCG
Source organism: Gemmatimonadaceae bacterium (assembly GCA_036376535.1). Taxonomy (GTDB): domain Bacteria; phylum Gemmatimonadota; class Gemmatimonadetes; order Gemmatimonadales; family Gemmatimonadaceae; genus JADGGM01. The sequence goes on from DASVAC010000174.1 coordinate 22,264, forward strand.
CACGCGAACCCTCTTGTGGTCGTCGTTAGGCGGCGCCGTGGTCGGCGCGCTCGCCGTCCGGATCGGCGGCGGTCCGCCCAACGGCCCACACCACGGTGCGCCGGTGTGGGCGTCATCCTTGATCACCGGTTTCACGCCGGCGCTCTACGTCTCGCTGGGACTCTGGGTCGCGTTCAGC
>DASVAC010000175.1:0-3958 GCA_036376535.1 Gemmatimonadaceae bacterium
TCGTGTGTTTCGGGCTCCGGTATTTTGCGATTCGGCGCAGCTGGCAACTGCCAAAGGCTGGCGGGATCGCGGCATCGCGCGAGGGGCCTCGAGCCTCGTGAATGCATATGTTACCGCTCATGAATTCTCCCGCCGCCTCGACGCGACTCGACGACCTGTGGAACGCCGGACCTCCCGGCGCATCCGGCGCCGATACACTCGACCAACTCGTCTACCTCTCGAACCTCATCGGACGCGAAGCCCGGCTCGTGCAGCCGGGCGGCGGCAACACGTCCACCAAGATCGGCGACGAGTTGCTCGTCAAGGGAAGCGGCACCGACCTGCGCACGATCGGCCGGCGGGGGTTCACGCGCCTTTCCCTGCCCGCACTCGCTGCATTGCGAACCGCCGAGCACATGCGCGACGACGAGATGATGCGGTTCATGGCGCGGTGCATGACGGACCCCGGCGACCCGAGCCCAAGCGTCGAGACGCCGTTGCACTCGCTCCTCCCGCACCGGGTGATCGCGCACACGCACGACGTCGCGACGATGAGCCTGACCAACGTGACCGACGCGACGGCGGAGCGGCTCGTCAACGATGTGTTAGGCGGCGAGATCGCGTACGTGCCGTACGCGCGGCCCGGGTTTCCGTTAGCACAGGCCGTGGGCCGCATGGTGGACCGGCTGCCGGCAGGGGCGATCGGGCTCGCGCTCGCGCATCACGGTCTCATGGTGTGGGCCGACGATGCGCGCGAGTGCTACGCGCGGGTGCTTCGCGTGGTGAACCAGATCGAAGACTATCTGGCGGCCAAGAGGCGCGGGCGCCCGGCGCCGGCGCACGTTGCCGATCGGGTCCCGCCGGCCGATGTGCGACGCACGTGTGCCGAGACCATCCTGCCGGTCGTACGCGGCGTGCTCGGCGCCGCGAGCCGAGTGATTCTCAACTTCGACGACGGCGACGATGTCGTGAGCGCGCTCGCCCAAGGGCGCATGGAGGAGCTGACGCGCCGCGGAATGGCCACGCCCGAGCACATCCTGCGTGCCGGCCGGCTGCCGCTCTGGTTAGGCATCGACACCGACGCTCAGCCGGAGGCATTGGCCGCCGCCGTTCGCGCGCAGCTCGAGAGCCAGCGCCTTGAGTACGAGGCGTATCACGCTCGTCATGCTGCGGTGCACGAGCGCCCGCTCGACGACTGGGCCAAGGTGGTGCTCGTGCCAGGACTCGGCGTGATCACTGCGGCGCGGGACAAGCGCGGCGCGATCACGGCTAACGCGTGCTATCGTGCCGTACTCGAGGCGATCGCCAACGCGGAGGCCATCGATGCGTTCAGGTTCATCGCCGAGTCTGAGGTATTCGAGTTCGAGCATTGGCCGCTCGAGCGGCGCAAGATCGACGAACTGGATGCGCGCGAACGGGCGACGCTGCTCCTGCCGCGCCACGTGGCTGTAGTGTTAGGCGGCGGGAGTGGTATCGGGAAGGCAGCCGCACAGCACTTCGCGAAAGAAGGCGCGCACGTGGTCGTGGCCGACCTCGATGGGCCGGCCGCTCGAGCCGTCGCATCGGAGATTGGCCTAACGTACAAACACCGCGCTATTGGCGTCGCCGTGGATGTGCGGGACGACGCGAGCCTTGGCGCGCTCGTGCAGCACACGGTGCTGGCGTTCGGCGGCATCGACTCGTTGTTCTACACCGCCGGCCAGGCGCCCCGATTCGCCGGCGTGACCGCGTTGCGGCGCGAGGATCTCCAGCGGCAGTTGGACGTGCACTTCGTGGGCGCCGTGCTCGCGATCGGCGCTGCCGCCTCGGTGATGCAGCGGCAAGGGCTGGGCGGGTCGATCGTCGCGTCGGTGTCGAAGGCTGCGCTCGCGCCCGGCCGCGACGCCGCCGCGTATGGCGGGAGCAAGGCCGCGGTGCTCCAGGCGATGCGGGTCGCCGCCATCGAGTTAGGCGGCGACGGCATTCGCGTGAACGCGATCAATGCCGATCAGGTGGAGACACCGCTCTTCTTGCGATTCGTGCGCGAGCGGGCCGCGATGCGGGGCGTGTCGCCGGAGCAGCAGTTGGAGACGTATCGCGGCCGCAATGCGATGGGCGTATCGCTCATTCCGGCCGACGCGGTGGCGGACGTGGCGGCGCTGTTGGCAAGTGAGCGGTTCCGCTACACCACGGGCGACATCATCACCATTGACGGCGGGCTGTCCGACGCGTTTCCGCGATAGGGGCTCACGCCTAACGCATCAGTCGATCGAGCGAAACGCACATCGCCGAGAGCGCGTACGCGGCAGAGGCGGCAGCGTTGGGCACGCTCTGCAACCGCATTTTTGGCAGCGGCAACACGACGCCCGACTTGAGTGTGCTATCGGGCGCGGGCGGCAACGCGCGCTGACCGCGCGTGCTGGGATCCACTTGATACCGATGAAATACCGAACTACTATAGCATAGCAGAGCTCGTCGGAGCGAGCCCGCCTCGCGCGGTAGGCCTGCACTGAGCGCTGAGAGCACCCCGATGCACGATATATTGACGGGGCCTACTTTGGAAAACGACGACGCTGCGACCTTGGGGACTCATGAGCGACACGACTTTGTCCGCCGCGACAGTGCAGTTGGCCGCTCAGCGACGTCTTACCGGTGAGCAACGGCTGGCGCTTGCGTTCGAGATGAGTCGGCTTGCCCGTCAGTTGCTGATCGCGCGCCTCGGCCATGAGCATCCCGATTGGTCGCGGCCCCAGATCGAACGCGAATTGCTTCGCTCGGCGTTCTTGGCCGAGGGCCCGTCGGCCGAACTGCCGTTGTCGCTTCGGTGAGCGATAGCGGCGCGGATGCATTTCGGCGGGTCGTCGCGGCGCTGGAGCGCCAAGCGATTCCGTTCATGCTCACCGGATCCTTCGCGAGCTCGTTTCACGGCGTTCCGCGGGCCACCCAGGACATCGATCTTGTCATCGCGCCTAACGGAGAGCAGTTGCGGGGGCTCGCCAACGACCTCTTGTCCAACGAGTTTTACGTGGACGAAGACGCCGCGATCGAGGCGATGCACGATGAGACGCTGTTCAACGCCAGGAGGGCTACGGCAAAGCAGGTTGAAACACGTGGGGACATCCGTTCCTCAAAGAGGTGAAGGGCCAGCAACCATAGCTGATCATAAGCTCGCCGCCCTTCTTCGTTGCCGTGAATGGCGCGGTAGGATGCCGCCAACCTTCGAGCAAACGCTGCTGTCCCATTGACGGCATCGTTCGCCGGCGACCACCTCGATACCACTCGCCATGCGCCGTCTCGAGCTCCCATTCCGCACGCTCTTCAGAACTCCGTTCGTGACGATCGTCGCCATCCTGTCGCTCGGGCTGGGGATCGGCGCGAACGCCGGGATCTACTCCCTGTTCAATGAGATCCTGCTCGCGCCGCTGCCGGTTTCGCACCCCAACCGGCTGGTGAACTTCGCTAGTCCGGGCCCGCAAGTGATGTATTACAACTGCGGCACGGCCGGGGACTGCGACGAGGCCTACGACTACCCGATGTTCCGCGACCTCGAGCGGGCGGCGCCGAAGACATCATTCAGCGGCATCGCCGGTCACATGCCGTTCAACGTCAGCCTCGCCATGGCCGGGCAAACCCCGATCAGGGGCGATGGAATCCTGGTCTCGGGATCCTACTTCCCGGTGCTCGGCATTCTGCCGGCGCTCGGGCGCCTGTTTGCCCGGACCGATGATCAGCCCATAGAGGGCAACTACGTGACGGTGCTGAGCTACGCCTTCTGGCAAAGCGCGCTCGGAGCCAACCCGGCAGTGCTCGGCAAACAGATCACGGTGAATGGCCAATCACTCACGATCGTCGGCGTCGCCCCGCGCGGGTTCAGCGGCACGACTCTGGGCGTGCGGCCGGACGTGTTCGTCCCGATCAGCATGGCCGGTCTCATGATCGACGGATGGAAGGGCGTCGAAACCGATCGCGACGAGCACTTCGTCTACATGTTCGGCCGCCT
>DASVAC010000176.1:0-2035 GCA_036376535.1 Gemmatimonadaceae bacterium
CCCGCGCCAGATTGAGCCTCGTGGTCAGTTCGATCGCTCGATGGCAATCGTTGCACGTACCGATTGAATCCGCCTGTCATGTCCACTCGGTTCCGATCGGGCACGGTTAGGCAGCTCGCGTCGTAGTCTGGCTAGTAATGAAACCATGAGTAGTAGTTTCCGACGATGTGTCGCACCTCGAGCCCATCGACTCCGAGCTCGGTCTGGCCTCCAGTCGCCGTCCACGCCGCGCTTCGCTTCCCGGGCGGAAGCAGAATCTCGCCAGTCGGATCGTATGCAATCCCGTTCGCCATGCTGCCGAAGCCATCGATATCGATGACGGCGACCGCTGGCGATTCTCCGCTCGTGCTGAGGTCGTGCATTTGAATTTGCAAGGCGCTGCGATAGCGCACGACGTAGATCAGGTCGACCATGGTCCTGGATAACGACTCCGCAGGACTCGGCGCATTCAACGCAACGCCCACCAGAATGAGGCCACCTGCCATCGCGACGCCGGAGACCGGGTGACGACGCCAGAAGTGCGCGACGAGGCCAGCTGCGAGGAGGAGTCCGGCAGCAGCGGCAACCTTTGGGTATTCTACGATGATAAAGGTGCCGACGAGCCATCCCCCTGGTATGGCCAGCACGGCGACGCACACGCCCAAGAGCAGAAGGGAGACCAGGAACGGGCCAACGGTGCGTCGCAGGTCGCGGCGCGCCATGGCCGAGGATGACTCTATCATCTATCGTGTGTGCCCCAAGCCAAGGTTAGGCACGTGCGAGGTTCGACTGGCGCGCAAGGGTTCTTCCAGTCTAACGCGCTCACGTTCGCCCGCGTAACGGTACGCTACTCCGCCCTGAACGCCCGCGCCGGATCGATGCGGCTCGCCCGACGCGCCGGCAGGAACGCTGCGAGCGCCCCAATCGCCACGAGCAGCAACGGCGCGACGACGAACGCCGCCGGATCGAATGCCGTGACCCCGAACAACAGCGCCTGCAGTGCGCGCGCCGCCGCCGCGGCTACCAACAGGCCGACGCCGGCGCCGATTGCCACCAGCATCACTCCGTCGCGCATGAGAAGCCTAACGACGCTGTCCGGCCGCGCGCCGATCGCCAACCGGATCGCCACCTCCCGGGACCGCCGCGCCACCGCATAGCGCACCACGCCGTACACGCCGATCATCGCCAGGATCAGCGCCAACGCCGCGAACAATGCGAAGGCCACCGCGCCCAACCGTGCCGGCAGCAGCATGGTCCCCAGATGCTGCTCCATCGTCTTCGCCTGGAAGATCATGATCGACGGATCGATCTCGCGCAGCGTGGTGAGCACCCGCGTGGTCGCGAGCGCCGCGTCGCCCCGCGCCCGCACGACGACGTTGAAGAAGGGATCCGCATCCTGCGAGAACGCGGCGATGATGAGCGGCCGCGGCGCTTCGCCTAACGAACGGACCTTCGTCGTCTTCACGACGCCGATGATGTGATAGACGGCGGAATCGGAGCGGAACGTCCGACCAACGGCGTCGCTGCCGGGCCAGAACCTGTCCACCATCGCCTGATTCACGATCGCCACGCGGTCGCGCAGCGGCGTGTCCGACGAATTGAACACGCGGCCCCGCACCAACTCGAGCCCGATGGCATCGAACAGCCCGGAATCGGCGGTCGTCTGGTCGATGTCGAACGCGGTTTGTCCCGGCGGCGGCTGCACGCCGTCGACGGTGATCCGCTGCGAGTTGCTGCCTAACGAATTCAGCAGCATGTCGCTGATCACGCCGGCGCCCCTCACATCGTCGAGGCCGCGCACCCGCCGCTCGATCTCCGCCACGACCTGCGCGCGTCGCTCGGCTGGATAGCGGTCGCTGGGCAGCGCCATCCACACGAGCCCGCCCGGCGCCGCGCCGAATCCCGCTTCCACCTTCGATTGCGCCGCGAAGCTGCGGAGGAACAGGGCCGCGGTCACGAGCAGGACCAACGACGCCGCGGTCTGCGCGACCACGAGGCCGCTCCGCATCGTGAAACGCCGCTTGCCATCCCCGCCGGTGTTTTCGCTCTTGAGCGT
>DASVAC010000177.1:0-30979 GCA_036376535.1 Gemmatimonadaceae bacterium
GTCCTGGAACCGGTTCTCCGGATCGAGCTGCACCGAGCGAGCCGTCTTGCCCGCGGTCGGAACCTGAATCGTTAGCGTCGTATCACCGGCGAACCAGACGCTCGCAGGGCGAGTCACCGTTTGCGTGGAGCCGTCGGACCACGTGATGCGCGCAATCACCGGCATGGCCATGGTACCGTGATCGGCGATATCGATCTCGAGCGTGTTGGGCTTCTGGTGCACGGCGGTGATCGCCTGGTCGAACGTCTCGCGCGTGAACCACCATGCGTGCCAGAACCAGCCGAGGTCCTGGCCCAGTTGGTGGTCCATGAACATGAAGAAGTCCCAGGGCGACGGGTGCTTGTACGCCCAGGCGTGCGCATAGGCGGCAAAGGCGTTTTTCACCGCCGAGTCTCCGACCACCCCGCCTAACGCATGGAGTGCCACGGGCGCCTTGGCGTACGCTTGCTCCTCGTAGTTCGGGCCCGCGTAGTCCGACGGCCACATGAGCGGCGGCTCGAGCTCCGTGCCGGCGACCGAGCGATAGGCTTCGTTCCATTCGCTGAACGTCGGCGGCTGCTTCTCGTATGCGGCGTCGGAGAAGAGGTCGATGTAGTCGTTGAATCCTTCGTCCTGCCAGCCATAGCGCGTCTCGTCGGAGCTCACGGTCATGGGGAACCACTCGTGGCCGAGCTCGTGGGTGATGGTGCTCAGGTCGGGGCTGCAGAACACGATCATCGGGTACTCCATGCCCTGCTCGGGGCCGTCGGTTACCGACGCCTGCGGGAACGAGTAGGGCATGATCATCTTCGAATGGTGCTCGAGGGCGAAGCGCGCGTACTGCGCCGACTGGTGGTAATCGGTGTGCTCGGGGAGGTAGAACACCTGCACGAGCGTCGGCGATGGCGTGTCGGCGTGTGTCGCATCGAGTACGTAATTCTTCGACGTAGCGAACGCGAAGTCGTTGACGCGCGGGGCGGTGAAGTGCCAGGTGAGGTCGCCGCCGGCCGCGGTGGCCGAGCCCGCGCCGCGTCCCGCCGCGTCGACGACGTGCACGGTGGTGTCGGCGTGCATGGCTTGTGTTAGGCGATCGCGCGTCGCGGGCGACAGCACGTCCGCGGGGTTGGCGAGCGTGCCGGTGGCGCCGACGAGCCAGCCCGCGGGCACCGTGATCTTCACGTCGAAGCTGCCGAACTGGTTGTAGAACTCGCCCAGGCCCAGGTACTGATCGGTGTCCCAGCCGCGCAGGTCGTCGTACATGGCCACCTGCGGGTACCACTGCGCCACCTGATAAAGCGACGTCCCCCAGCGCCCCATACGCTCGGCGCGCTGGTCCAACGGTACGTTAGGCACGGTGAAGTGCCAGGCCGCATCGAGGGTGACCGATGCTCCCGGCGCCGCGGGTGTGGCGAGCCGAACAGCCGCAACGGTGCCGTGCACGCTGAAGGCGTGCGGATCCGTGAGCTGGACGGCGGCGCCGTTCACCGCGAGACGCTCCACCACGTCGCCCTGCGTGATGTCGGTGACGTAGTCGTCGCGCGATTCCATGGCCGTGTAGTAGTTCTGCAGCAGCCGCAGGACGATGGCGTGCAGCGTGTCGGGCGACGTGTTGTGCAGCGTCACATGCTCGGTGCCGTGGAGCACGGCGCTGTCCACGTCGAGGCGCGCCTCGATGGCGTAATCGACGCTCTGCTGCCAGTAGTGGGCGCCGGGCGAGCCGGTGGAATCGCGGGTGCCGGCCCGGTAGGCGCGCTCGATCTCGGGGCCGAGCGGGATGGTGCGTTGGACGGCGCGGGCGGGCCAGTGCGCTGCCTGCGCGCCCAAGGCGGCAGGCCGCGAGAGAGTTAGGCATGTGACCGCGGCGGCCAGGCCGAGAGCCTGGTACGAAATGCATCGAGGCGTCATTGGGGCGTCCGAGCGAGTGGTCGGTGCGGCTTGACTAACGAAGGACCGGCGCCATCTTAGAGCGGCCAGAGCAGGTCTCCCCAGTCCGCCCCGCCGTTCGAACGTCGTCTGTGCTCCGCTGAATCATAGCATCCGTCCGCGAGTGGCGGTTGCCAGGAGGAAGGCATGTCCCGCAGTGCGCCTCGGTGCAGTGGTCGGTATTCGATTCCTTGTCAATTGGGCATCGTGGCGCTGGTGACGGTGTTGGCCGTGCCCCGCGTGGCCGGATCGCAAGCACCATCGGCGGGCGTGATGGCCGACGACCGGGCCGGGCAGGCGTGCCTCGACACATTGTCGGATGCGAACCTGAGCCGTGTGACCGTTTCCCAACACGCAGTGATGACGGAGACCGATCCGGCGGTCGTCACGCAGACCGCGCTGATTTCGCAGCACATTGCGGTCGCGGCACGCACTGCGTTAGGCGGCGCCGGCGATTCGCTGCCGGCCGGCAACGCGCTCGGCGTCTGGCGGCAATCGATCGAACACGTCCCGTTGGTCATCGTCCTGCATCGCGATGGACCGTTCACGTGGCATCGCGACCGCGGCGCCGAACCGGCCAACGCCAAGTTGACCGCGTTCTACGAGCGCGTGTTGCACGCGATCCCGCCCGATTCCCTGTGGATCGTCTGGCCCGACGGCTATGCCCCCGACTCCGTGACGATGCGCCTCGACATCATGAGCGACAATCCGTACGAGAACGCGCCATCGATGCGCGCGACACTGTTTCCGATTTTTACGGCGCAAGGCTTGGCGCGGACGTCGGCGGCGGTGGACGTCCGCGTCGACTCGCCCTATCCGAGGGACGCGATGGGCGATTCGATCACCGGTCGCGTGTCCATGGCAGTCGTGATCGGCACCAATGGCCGGGCGGACTCGAGCACGATCCGCGTGGACGAGCCGTCGGCGACCGTGCTGGCCACGTCGCCGATGGCCCACTACTACCTCGAATTCATCGATGCGTCGCGCGCCGCGGTGATGCGCGAGACGTTCCGGCCGGCGCGGATCGGCGGATGCGTGATCCGGCAAGTCGTGCATTTGAGCTTCGACTACCTGCCGCGTAAGAAACCGGCGGGCCAGTGAACGAGGTCTCCATGCCGAACGAAGGACCGAGAGGTCGAGGGAGTCCGCGCATCTGGCGCATCGCGCTTGGCCTCGTGCTCGTAGGATCCGTGCGCGCGTCCGCACAGGCGGCGGACTCCACTGCAGATCGGGCCCCATCGCATGTGGCGGCCGACTGCCGGGACACGCTGATCGCGGCGAACTTGTCTCGCCTAACTATCTACCAGCGCGCCGTGGTGCATGACACGACGCGGGCGATTCTGGCCCAGGTGGACCTGCTCGCGTCGAGCATCGCCCACGGCGTGCGCGCGTCGTTGGGCGCGCAAGGAACCGACGTGCCGGCCGGCGACTCGTTCGGCAAGTGGCCGCTCCCGATCCGCCACCTGCCCTTCGACATTATCGTCCGGCGAAATGCTCCGGGCGCCTGGCGCTTGGGGGCCGTTGCAGACTCCGACGCAGCGTCTCCAGCGCTCACGGCTCTCTACGAGCGAACGCTGCGCGCGATTCCACCCGACTCGATCTGGATGATCTGGCCGGACGGATACGCGCCCGATTCCGTGGTCTTCCGTCTGGATCTCGTGGCGTTCGCGCAGTCGGGCCGGTTGATCCCTGGCAAGTCGGCGATCATCGCGCTGTTTTCATCGACTGGCGTGGCCGAGCGCCCCGCAGCCGAGAAACATCACTTGTCTACGCAGTATCCCGAGGACGCGGTCGAGAACCGAATCTTTGCGAACTTGTTGCTGCAGTTCGTGGTCGATACGACGGGGTTCGTGGACAAGCGCACGATTCGCGTGCTTCGGCCGACAGAGGCGCAGCTGGATTCGTCCGAATACCGGCAATACTTGCGCGAATTCATAAACGTGACGCGCAATGCACTCGAGCGCGATCGCTTCATTCCAGCGCGCATTGGGCGATGCGCGGTGCGCGAGACGGTCCAACTGCCAGTCTCGTACGCCTTTCGGCATTAGACGACGAGAGTGCGCGCAGCGCGAGGGCGAACTATGCGCAGGCACTGTCAGGCAAGCATGATTGTCGCGGCGGTCGTGATGCTTCCACGGCTCGCGCCTGCCCAGTCGCCAGCGGCGCACGACTCGTCGCCGGTCGGTGCGGCGACGGCATCGTGTCGTTCCGCCGCCAGCTGGGATGGAGCGTACGATTTCACGAGCCAGTCGCTCACCACGGTCGACACCAGCACCGTGCGCGCGAAGGAGCTGATCCAGCTCAATCAGCGCATGGCGAGCGCGGTGCGGGCTACGTTAGGCGGCTCGGACACGCTGCTTCCGCGCGCCGATACGTTGAGCTATCCCGATGCGGATCGCACCCTGCCGCTCGCCATCGTCGTGCATCGCGACGCGCCGGCCACCTGGCATGTCGACGCCGGCGCCGACACCGCCGGCGCCCGCCTCGCGAAATTCTATGGTTTGGTGCTCGGCACCATGGCGCCCAACAACCTCTGGATCTCCTGGCCGACCGGCGCCACCAGAGACGCAGCCGAAATTCGCGTGCAGGTGCACACGCAGATGTTCGGCCGACTCAATCCCGACCGGCCTGCCGACAATGCAGTTCTGATCTTCCGGACGCTGCACCCGGTCGATCCTAACGGGCCACCGGTGTTGGCGTTCGGTGGCCCGTTCTTTCCATCGTCACACTTTACGAACGGGCGCGTCGCTTGGCGGGTAGTCATGGAAGCGACGATCGACGCGAACGGGAACGTGGAAAAGTCGAGCGTGCGCGATGTCCGTTCCCAGGCCTCGGCGTCCGACTCGGCGCATTTCGACGATGACTACAAGAAGCTCGTCGACGCCGCCCGACAGGCGATGCTGCACAGCAGATACGTTCCGGGGCACCGGGGCGGGTGCGCTGTCGAGCAAGTCGTCCGTCAATCATTTTCCGTGAACCCTGGTGCCGGGCGATGATTCACGGGGCGAGCGCGCAACTGAAGCCGCCACTCGTGACTCGCCCGTTAGGCAATGGCCGGCGAAGAGCGCGCGCTAGTGCGGGGTGGGCGGCGTGAAGCGTGTCATGACCACTGCGCCGACGCCGAGCCACCATACCGCGGTCAAGATCATGCTCAAGATCTGCAAGCGCACGAACACACGTCCGCGCTCCGCGTAGCGTGACGTATCCAGCTTTCGGAAGCCGCCGAACATGGCCCAGGGCGACGGCTCGTCCACGAGATAGGCTATCGCGCGTCGTCTGAAATAGACGGTCGAGCCCATGAGGACGCCTGCGCCGATAACCCATGCGACCAAGACGGGAGTTCGGAGCCACGAGGCGGCGACCAGCAAGAATGCCGGAATGATGACCGCGACCGGCGCGGACCACGCCAACGCGGCCCACGCATTGTCGCGCGCATCCGATGCTGCCGCCTGCTCCGCGGCGATTTCTGCGTCGGTCCTAACGCGCCCGACGGCCTGGCGCAGGACCTCTCGCAGCCCCGCGAGCCATAGGTAGCCCATCCGTCGCGCGGTGGTTCGTTGGTAGCCGAGATCCCAGCTTGCGAACCCGAGCGGCCCCCAGACGGCGAGGCCGGCAAGCAACGAGAGCGTCACCTGGTTCGATCCGAGCGGCGGGACGCGCGGTTGGGCGGGCGGTACGAAATGCGTCGTGAAGTGCCCACGGATGATGCCGAAGGCGATCGACGCAACGGGAAGAGCGATCGCCAGACGGTAGAAGGTGCGTGTGCGGTACCACGGTCGCACAAACGCGGGACGCACTTCGGTGTCGCCTAACATGACGATCAAAGTGCGCGTCGGCGAGCGCAGGCGCAATATCGCCCGAGGCGCGGCCGCGGCCATCGTATGGGGCGCTTCTTGCAGGCATCGTGACTACATCGCCATGGCAGGCTTATCAGTTGGCTGCTCACCGCCACAGGGAGGTATTTCTGTTAGGCGGACGAGAAACGTGAATCGGGTTGCGCGATCAGATGGTTTCCGGGCCGGACACGTCGCCGAATCGGCCGAACTTCAGGGCCAGCGTCGGCAGCACGAAGAGACTGAGCACGGTCGATGTCACCAGCCCGCCCAGGATCACGATGGCAAGAGGCCCTTCGATCTCCCGCCCCGGATCGCCGCTGCCGATGGCGAGCGGCAGCAGTCCCAATCCAGTCGCGAGCGCGGTCATGAGAATCGGGCCTAACCGCTCGGCCGCGCCGCGGATGGCTGCATGGGGCCCCCATGTTTCGCCCTCGACGCGCACGAGGTGGTCGTAGTGCGAGATGAGCATGATCGCATTGCGCGTCGTGATGCCGAACAGCGTGACGAATCCGACCATCGAGCCGAGTGAGAGCGACGCGCCCGTGACCAGCACGGCGAAGACGCCGCCCACGAGCGCGAACGGAATGTTGACAAGGACGAGGACGAGGCGTCGCGTGCTGGCAAAGGCCATCCAGAGCAGCAGCACGATGCCGACGCCCGCGAGCAGGCTTCGGACGAGCAGCTCACGCGTTGCCGTCGCCTGCGCTTCCGCCGAGCCGGCAAGCTCGACGTAGGTGCCGTGCGGCAGTCGCAGGCTCGTTAGGCGCGCCTCGACCTGGCGTGTGAACGAGCCGACATCGCGCCCGACGACATTCGCCGTGACGGTCTGGAGGCGACGCGCGCCCTCGTGCGCGACGACGTAGCGGCCGGTCGTTCGCGCGATGTCCGCTACCTGACTGAGGGGAACGATGCGCCCGTCGGTGCCCGCGAGAGGGATCGCACCGAGATCCTCCGGACGCGCGACTATCTTGGGATCGAGTCGCACGACGACGGCGGTCGAACGGTTGCCCTCGAACACTTGCCCAACGACCGCGCCGCTGGTCGCGACCTCGACTGCCTTCAAGGCCTCGTCGTTTGGGATGCCCGCCGCGGACAGTGCGTCTGCCCGAAGGCGAACGGTGACCTGCGGCGTGACGGCGGGGGCGCCGACCTGGACATCTGTCGCGCCACGGGTGCTCCGCACGGCTTCTCCAACGGTCTGCGCGGCGGCGTCGAGGCTATCGAGGTCATCCCCGAAGAGCTTGACGACCACGGGCGCGCTCTCGCCGCTCAGCGTCTCCTCGATGCGCTCGGTGAGGTAGGGCATGATCGCGAAGCTCGCGCCGGGAATGCGCGCGAGCGTGCGGCGGAGCACGTCCTGAAACGACGCAGATTCGCGTCCGTTCATCGGCACGAGATCGACTTCGAACTCGCTATAGTGCGTCCCGTACGTGTCCTCGCCCAACTCCGCGCGCCCGGCGCGCTGCGCGACCGACCGAACGCGATGATCGGCGAGGAGCGCGTCCGAAACGGTCCGGCCTAACTGGAGCGACTCGTCGAGCGACGTACCGGGCATGGCGGCCATGTGCACGCGGAGATGCCCCTCGTTGAATTCGGGAAGGAACGTGGACCCGAAGAACGGAAGCACCGCGATCGCGGCGACCACGAGTAGCGCTGCAGCCGACATCACCGCAGCCGGGTGACCCTCCAGCACGCCAAGGAAGCCGCGATAGCGCTGCTTGAGCCATCCGAGCAACGGTGCTTCGCGCACCGCGTGATCGCGCCGGGCGATCAGCAAGAGTGAGAGCGCGGGCGTCACAATGAGCGCCACCCCGAGCGACGCCATGATCGCGCAGATGTATGCGAGCGCGAGCGGCCGAAACATCGCCCCTTGCACGCCGGTGAGCGCAACCACGGGGATGAACACGAGCGCCACGATGAACGTCGCATACACCACGCTCGATCGCACTTCGATCGACGCATCGAACACGACCGACGCGAGCGGCCGCGGTGTGGCGGCCATGCGATTCTCGCGCAGCCGCCGGGTGATGTTCTCGACGTCGATGATCGCATCGTCGACGACTTCGCCGATCGCGATCGCGAGACCGCCTAACGTGAGCGTGTTGATGGTGAGCCCGGCCCGATCGAGCACGAGGATGGCGGCGAGCAGCGACAGTGGAATCGCCGTGAGCGAGACGGCCGCCGCCGGGAGATCTGCCAGAAAGAGCAAGAGCAGGACCGTGACGAGCGCCGCGCCGATGAGGAGCGAATGCGTGACGTTGCGCAGCGCAACGTCGATGAACGTCGCGGGGCGAAAGAGCGATGGATGCAGGGTGATCCCCGCCGCGCGGAACGTCGGATCGAGATCGTGCAGCGCGCTCTCGACGCCGGTCGTCACCTGCCTAACGTTGGCGCCGAGCTGCTCATCGATGGTCAGCACGATCCCCGGCTCGCCCTCGACGGACGCCGCGCCAAACGCGGGCGCCGCGCCCTCGACGACCCGTCCCAGATCGCCGAGTCGGAGCACGGCGCCGTCGTGCGCCCGCACGACACTGCGCGCGAGCAATGCCGCCGTCGTCCGCTGGCCCTCCGTGTGGACCTCGATGCGCTGGTTGGCGTTGTCGAGCACGCCCGCGCCCTCGACGCCGGTCGCCTGACTCGCGGCCTGGACGACGTCGGCAATCCCGAGACCGTACGTGCGCAGGCGAGCAGGGTCGAGTTGTATTTGGAACTGCCGTACATCGCCGCCGTGGATCGAGACTCGAGCGACGCCCGGCACGGCGAGGAGCCGCGGCGAGAGCGTCCAGTCAGCGAACGTCCGTTGTTCGGCCAGCGTGTGCGTCGTCGACGTGAGGCCGATGACGAGCACGGTTCCCGTCGAGGACGTGAGCGGAGTGATCGACGGAACCTTGACCGTCGCAGGCAGCGCGCGGGCGACTTCCGTTAGGCGCTCGGCGACCGCTTGTCGGGCCCGAAAGACGTCGGTGCCCTCGTCGAACACGACCGTAATCGAGGACAACCCCTGGATGGACTGCGATCGAACGGTGGCAACGCCCGCCGCTCCGTTGATCGCGTTCTCGATGGGCGTCGTGACGAGCCGCTCGACTTCTTCGGGTGAGAGGCCGGGCGCCTCGGTCTGAATCGAGACCTGTGGCGATGCGAACTCGGGGAACACGTCGTAGCGTGTGTGCGCAACCACCGACACGCCGTACACGAGCAGCAGCGCAGCCAGCACGACGACGATGCCGGATCTCGATACGGAAAACCGAACGAGTGCGCTCAGCATGGGTACGTAGCCGGGTCACTGTTGATCTTCATCGCCGACCGAGACGCGGGAACGGAATTCCTCCGAGAGCAGCACCTGCGCTCCGCGAACGACGACCGTGTCGCCCGGTGCAAGACCGGAGGTGACGATCCATCCATTGGCGACCGGATGCGACGTGTCGAGGGGCACCCGTACGAACTGCCCGGGGCCGCGCACGAGGTAGATCCAGGGAAGCCCCTGCCATTGCACGACTGCCGCGTTAGGCACGAGGAAGCCGCGCGTTGCTCCCGACGCGCCCGGCACAAAGGCCGTAATCGGCGTGCCAGGAAGTCCGCCCGCCCACGCAGATGCCAGCTCGTACAAGTAGACGGGCGCACGGGTGATTGAGTCGACGCTCGACGACGAACCGATGAGTCGCGCGTCGACCTCAACGCGCGCGGCAGCAGATGATTGAGCGGGAGCGACGATGATCTTGCGCGGTGGTCGGGACGGGGCGTCCGCGCTCCAAACGATCCTCGCAATCGGATGCGAGAGGTCCGTGATTTCCAGTAGCGTTTGACCGGCCTGCACGATCTCCCCCGGCTGGGCATTCACAGCGGTCACGGTGCCGGCGCGCGGAGCTGTGAGACCGCGTGCGTCCGACACCTGGCCCAGTTCCGCGCCGGCCGCTACGTACTCGCCGAGCACCGGCCAATGTCCGCGCTCGGACACAAGGCGGCCGCCGACTGGCGCGCGAATCACGGTGGCTTGCGCCGGATTGGCGACGAGCACGCCTGCGAGTTGCACGCGATTGATGTCGGTGGCCATGTGATCGAGCACGCGCGTCGCTATGCGCGAGCGCGAGACTGCGCCGCTGTCGAGCACGATTGCGGTCTCGTCGCCGGATCGCGATCGCACCGCGTGCAGGCGGTTAGGCGGCGCCACCGCCGTCTCGCCCGCCTGGTCGTCGCCGGCGTCGGCATGGTGGAGACGCTCCAGTGACGAAATGCCGGCAGCGACGCCAACGCCAACGACGATCAGCGCGACGTAAACCAGAGTGTGTTTGTGCGGACGCCAGGTCATCGTCGCGACCCTCCACTCGAATCCGGGGCGATCGTGAGGTCGGGCCAGCGGATCGGTGGACCGGTGAGCCAATGGCCGACCGCGCCTTCAAGGGCAGCGCCCGCCGCGTTGCTGCGCGCCGCGGCGACCCGGCGCGTGTGTTGTGCTCGGGCTAAGCCGAGTTGTGCAAAGGCAACCTCGGTTCGACCCACTTCACCTCGCTGGTATGCGTTCTCCGCGAGGTCGAGAGAGCGACGCGTCTCGCCGACCAGCGAGTCGGCGACAGCGACTTCGGGCGTCACGTTGCGGCACGCGGATGCGCTCGAGTCCACGCTCGCGAGCACGGAATCCTCCACCACCAACACGCGCGCGGCTTGTGCCGCTCGACGCGCGCGCGCCTCGGCAACCGGGCCGCTGATCTGGATGGGTAGCAGCGGCGTCGCCAATGAGAGCACCCAGTGACGCACGCCTTCATCCCACAGAATGCCGGGACCGATCGTGATGTCGGGGTACTGCTGCGCGACGGCGAAACGGAGATCCGCCTCGGCGACTGCGTAGTCGGCGAGCGCTACACCCATCGCGCTATGCGAGCGGAGGGCGAGCGCTTCAAGGCTGTCGCGACCAATCGCATGCAGCACATCGCACGCGGATTGATTGTCTGGTTCCACCACAAGTGACTCGACAGCGGTCGGCGCGATTGCGAGCGCTTGTGCGAGCGCGGACCGCGCTTCGGTGTTGGTGCGCGCGCTTTGCACCAGGAGCACAGACGCGCTCTGGAGATCCGCATCCGCTCGCGCCACTTCCGCGCGCGAGATTTCTCCTGCTGCGAACCGAGCACGAAGCAGCTGCGCGAGCGTGCGAAGCTGCTCGACTTCGGCACGCTGATCGGCCAGACTCTGAGTCCCCTCTGCTACCGCGATCGCAGCCATCCGCGCGTGCTGGCTGATCTCCCATCCGGTGGCGTCGAGGCGAAGTCGTGCGCCGAGCGCGGACGCACGAGCTCGCGCAATTCGCGCGGCGCGTTTGCCGCCGAGCTCGATCGTGAGACCCGCAGTGAGCGATACCGACCATGGAGTGGATTTCCCCTCGTCCACCCTGGCTGCATGCTCGACGGAAACGCCGGCGCTCGGCGCGGGGCGTGCGCCGGCCGTGATCTCACCCGCGCGCGCCGCAGCGAGCTCGCTGCGCAGCTCCGAGAGATCCGCTCGATAGTACAGTGCAGCGAGCGCGAGCTCACGCGATGTCCAGGCCGTGTCTCTGACGCGAGCGCCCTGTGCGTTCAGGAACTCGACCAGGTCGGAGTCATCGAGTTGCCGCGCGCGGTAACGAACCGCCTCGCGCTGCGGCTCGATGCCTAACGGCCGATAGTGCTGGTAGTGCGCGCACGCAAAAGCCGGCGCGGCGAGCACCGCGAGCACCATGCGCGGGAATCGACGCATTCCCCAACAGTACTGCTCGAACGGGAACGCGAGGATTACCGCCTGATTACAGTGTTGTCAGACGAGGGCCGTTCTGCCGTGGGGGAAGACGAGGCTCACGCGCGTTCCCTCGCCCAGACGGCTCGCGATGCTCGCCGTGCCGCCGTGCAAGGTCATGATGCCGCGGACGATCGCCAGGCCGAGCCCACTGCCTGCTGCTCCTGCGCTATCAGGGGCCCGACCGCGTACATAGCGGTCGAATACGTGCGGCAAGAGATCCGGTGCGATTCCTTCGCCGGTGTCGCCGACCACGAGCATGATCGAGCTTTCACTTTCAGATGCGATGATCTCGACGCGACCGCCTGCCGCCGTATGGCGAACGGCGTTCGCGACGACGTTGACCAACGCGCGCCTAACGAGCATGCGGTCCGCCGAGATCGCAAGCGCGGCGGGCACGCGGCACACAATCTCGACGCCGCGCTCGGCTGCCTCGGCCTCGAGGAACGCTGCCACGTCACGTACCTCGTGCGCGAGATCGAGAGGAGCCCGCTGCACGCCGACGCGCGGATCTTCGGCACGAGCGAGGAAGAGAATGTCGTCGATCATCCGGCGCATACGGTCGAGCTCCTCGAGACTCGAGCCGAGTACGTCGCGATATTCTTCGGGCGTGCGCGCGCGTTGCAGTGCGACTTCCGCCTGCTGCCGCAGCACGTGCACGGGCGTTCGGAGCTCGTGTGCGAGCTCGCCCGAGAATCGCGTGAGCGCTGCAAATGCCGCATTGAGGCGGCCCAGGAGCGCGTCGAACGATGCAACGAGCGCGCGTATCTCTGGCGGGCCCACGCCGGCATCGAGATGCTGGTCGAGCGAACGCGCATCTATGCGGGCGAGGCGCGTCGAGAGCGAAGTGAGCGTCGACAATTCTCGCCGCGCGACGGCGTACCCGGCGAGCGCGGCGAGCAGGAGAACGGTGGGTAGCACGAAGGCGAGCTTGTGCCGATAGCTGCCGAGCACCGCGTCGTCGGATCCCCGATCGAGTAAGACTTGCACCCAGTGTGGTCGCGGTGTGGCGATGTAGCTGCTGAACAAGCGCCAGTGGCGGCCGGCAGGAGAGTACCACGTGCGAAAGACGCTATCGCCGAGTGTCGACGTGTCGCAGCGCGGCGGCGGCAGCTCGGGGCTGGAGGCACCTCCCACAACATGGCAGTCAGCATCGAGGTCTCGGACGAACGGGCCTAACGCAGATGGAGTCGTGACGGACCACGAGGGCGCGATGAAGCCGGAGTGGACCGCCGTCATCGTCTGGACCAGGAGCTCGTCATCCTCCTGCGCGAGATCGAACGCGAGCGCGCGGTACTGAAACCAAGCAGAGCCGATCACGAGGAGCAGGGCGGTGAGCGCGTACCAAGCCGTTAGGCGCACGGCGAGCGGGTAGCCGCGCACTCAATTCTCTCCGCCGCGAGACTCGAGCACGTAGCCCACGCCGCGCACCGTGTGGATGAGCAGTGGCACTCCTGCGCTCTCGATCTTTGCGCGGAGGCGCCGCACCTGTACATCGATCACGTTAGTGTCGCTATCGAATTGCATGTCCCAGAGGCGATCGGCGATGATCGTGCGGGACACAACCTCGCCGACGCGTTCGCAGAGGAACTGCAGTAGCGCAAATTCCTTCGGCGTCAGATCGATGCGGCGCCCGGAACGCTCGACGTGTCGCGTGCGAGGGTCGCACACGAGATCGCCGATTCGATACACATCCGGTGCGCGCGCCGGCGTGCGTCGAAGCAGAGCCCGCACTCGCGCGAGCAGCTCGGCGAAGGCGAACGGCTTTGTGAGGTAGTCATCGCCGCCTGCGTCGAGACCGCGCACGCGGTCATCGACTGCATTCCTGGCGGTCAGGAAGAGAATCGGGGTTGTGCATCCAGCGCGGCGGAGCTCTCCCGCCACGGAGAACCCATCTCGCCCGGGAAGCATCACGTCGCACACGACGAGATCGTACGTCGATCGTCGCGCCGCATCGAGACCCGAATCGCCGTCGAGCGCAACGTCGACGATGTACCCCGCCTCCGCCAGCCCCTGGCGGAGGTAGGCAGCGGCTTTCCGTTCGTCCTCGATGACCAGGATCTTCATAGGCACGCGCGGGTTTCGCACCGCGGGTGATTGCTGCCTAACGCTTTGTGGCCCGGCGGATGCGAAGGGGGGGACTCGAACCCCCACGGATTGCTCCACTGGATCCTAAGTCCAGCGCGTCTACCAGTTCCGCCACCCTCGCGACTGCTTCGAACCTAACGGTCTCGTTCCGCCCCGGCCACCGCCCGTGCCGTCCGGCCTTGTCCGGCTCTGTCCTGTCTTGTCCGCCTTTGAATATCCGGCCCTGTCCGGCCTCGTCCTGTCTTGTCCGCCTTCGATGCACGAGCGGCCCGGTCGACTTACAACCGGGCCGCTCCATGCTTCCTTGCCGATCCGGCTTTACTCGCCGATCTGCAAATTCACCACTCGCGTTCCCTTCGCCTGCGGGTTGTAGACGAGCAGGCTGATTGCGTCGCCATCCTTCAACCTGGACAGCACGTCGTTCAGATCGGCGGCTGTTGTCACCGCACGCTCCGGACGCGGATACAGAATCTTCGTGATCACGTCCGCATCGGGCTGAAGCTGCCGATACGCCACGCTTCCGGCTTTCACGTCGGTCACCGCCAAGCCGTGCTGCGAGGCCGGCAGGCCCACGCGTGTCGCCTGGTCCTGGCTCAACGGCTGAACGGCGATGCCCAACTTGTCATAGCTCGTGCCGTTGTTGTCGACGCCGCCGCCGCTGTCGTTGCTCGCCACCTGCTGATCGTTAGGCGCCTGCGCCAGCTTCACCTTGAAGTCCATCTGTTTGCCGTAGCGCATCACCGTCACGTCCACGGTCTGTCCCGGCTCGTGCGTGCGGATGAGCCGCTGCAGCTGCGCCACGTGATCGATGGATTGTCCATCGACCGCGATGATCACGTCGCCGTCCTTGATGCCTGCGTCCGCCGCGGGACTCGGCCCATCGGGCGTCCGGCCGCCCACCAGCGCGCCGTGAATGTCCTTGAGCCCCGCAACCTCGGCGGTGGCCGGAGTCACGTCATTGATCGACACGCCAAGAACTGCGCGCCGCACCCGGCCGTACTTGATGATGTCGTCCATCACGCTCTTCGCGAGCGTAATAGGAATCGCAAAGCCGTACCCCGAGTAGTAGCCCGTCTGGCTCGCGATCGCGCTGTTGATGCCGATCACGTTGCCGTTGATGTCGACCAGCGGTCCGCCCGAGTTCCCCGGATTGATCGCCGCATCCGTCTGGATGTAGTCGACCACCGCGTATTGCGAGCTATAGAGGTTGCGCAGGCTGCCGCTGCGGCCCTTGGCGCTGATGATGCCGGCCGTCACCGTGAAGTCGAGCTGCAACGGATTGCCGATCGCCAGCACCCACTGGCCAACCTGTGCCTTGCCGTCGTCGCCTAACGTGGCGGTCGGCAAGCCGCTCGCGTCGATCTTGATCACCGCGACGTCCGTCGTGGGATCGCGGCCCACCACCTTCGCCTTGTACACGTGACCGTCGAACAGCTTGACGCTCAACTTGTCCGCGTCGGCGACCACGTGGTTGTTGGTGAGGATGTATCCGTCAGGCGAGACGATGAACCCGGAGCCGAGTCCTTCCTCCGGCTGCGACTGCTGCGGTCCGAACTGGCGGAAGAAATCTTCCATGCCCGGCGGCAGTTGTCCCTGGGGGATCCGCTGCACGCGCGCTTGCCGCTCGGTAGTGATCGAGACCACGGCGGGCCGCACGTGATCGACGATCGACACGAACCCGTTGCTCAGGTCCGCGACTGGAGCCATCGCCGACGGCGATACCGTTGACGAAGCCAGCCGCGCCGGCGTCGGTCTCTGCTGCGCAAAGCCGAAGGGCGTGAGGTTCATCCCGCCGGCGAGAATGAGTCCGCCCGCGAACGCGATGATGGCGACGATGGCAACAATACCCAACGCGCCAAGCCGCGGACGGCGATTGTCATGTGGCGTCATACGTCCAATCCGATGTGAGAGCTATGTAGACACGGTACACCATGGCGTGGCTGCAAGTTTCACGCGACCCAATGCACCTGCCCGCCATGCTTCGGTGCGCGACGCTGCGGCTCGATCGAACACCGCACATCGCATTAGTCACAATTGCAGACCCGTGCGTTGCCGTCAAGCGCAGCGAGCGCCGAGTAGTGGTTCAGTTTCGTGCGCTTCGGGCGCGGCCGTTGAGCGACTCGGGATGCGTGAGACCTGCTGCGTCTCCCGAATCCGCCTCCGACGATGTTGAAAGACCTCACGAACTGTGAACGCGGACGAGGCCGGACACGGACGGACAAAACAGGTACTTCGTTGTTGTGTCGGAAGCGGACTTCGCGAACAGTTCAAAGAAATCCGCATTGTCCGGCTGTGTCCGGGTGTGTCCGCGCTTCAAACTCGTAGATGCCTGTCAGGCAGCGGAAGCGGAGACGCGAGTCCGACCAAGCGCTCGCGAATCCGTCTCCGATGAGGAGGAAATCCTCACGCCTGTGAACGCGGACGAGGCCGGACACCAACAGACAACACGGAGTGCATGTGTGCTTCTTGAGGCGGACAATCTGGAGTGGTGTCCAATCGGACTTTCGGGAAAGTCGACGCGCAAACTGAACCAGCACGGGCATACGTCCCGTCTTTCGCGCGATCAGTGCACCGCGCCCGCCGAGCCTCGTCCCTTGCCGGTCTTGAACAGGAACAGCAATGGAAGGGCAGTGCAGAGCAAGAGTCCGCTCAGCACGTAGATACGCGAGAACGCGAGTACGTTCGCCTGCGCCATCACCTGGGCATCGAGCAGCGCGAGCGCCTGCTGTTTGGCGACGACCAGCGACGCGCCCTTCGCGACCATCCCCTTAGTCAGCGCGGCGAGCCGTGCCGTGGACCCCGCGTCGCCGGACGCCAGGTGCGACACCAGCGCGGCGCGATTCTGCGCCGCGAACCGGCCGAGCAGCGTGGCCATCACGGCGATGCCTAACGAGCCGCCGAGCTGGCGCGTGAGGTTGAACATGCCGGTGCCCTGGGCGAGCCGCTCGGTCTTGAGGTCCGCCATCGTTGCGTTAGTCAGCGGCACGAAAA
Organism: Gemmatimonadaceae bacterium; assembly: GCA_036376535.1. Lineage (GTDB taxonomy): Bacteria > Gemmatimonadota > Gemmatimonadetes > Gemmatimonadales > Gemmatimonadaceae > JADGGM01. Next base: position 16,578 of record DASVAC010000177.1, read on the forward strand.
TCAAGCCGAGGCCCGTGCCGCGCCAGATGAGCGGCCAGAACATGTCGCCCGCGCCGGCGTCGAGCGTGAGGCGCGACAGCATCCACATCGACAACAGGAACAGCAGCGACCCCGCGGTGACGGTGATGCGCGCATCGAGGCGCCCCGCGTTTCGCCCAACGATGCCCATAGTCACCGCCGACGCGAGCGCGCCGGGCAGGATGATCTTGCCCGTTTGCCACGCGGTCATGCCGTGCAGTTGCTGCAGGAAGATCGGCAGCACGAACACGGAGCCGTAGAGCGCCAGGCCGAGCATGGCCGCGATCAACACGCCGGCCGTGAGCTGCCGGCTCTTGAGCACACGGAAGTCGATCACCGGCTCCTTCGCCGTGAGCTCGCGCCACACGAGCAGCACGCCGGACGCGATCGACACCACGAGCAGCGTGACGATGAAGCTCGAATCGAACCAGTCGTTCCGCTCGCCGCGTTCCAGCATCCACTGCAGCGACCCGATGCACACCGCGAGCAGCGCAATGCCGGCCACATCCACGGTGCGGGAACGCTCCTGGTGCGACGCGTTCCGCACGTAGGTGAGCACGAGGATCGCCGCGAGGATGCCCAGCGGGACGTTGATGTAGAAGATCCACGGCCACTGGTAGTTGTCGACGATCCATCCGCCTAACGTTGGGCCGATGGTCGGGCCGACCATCACGCCCACGCCGAAGATGGCCTGCCCGATGCCGACTTCCTCGGGCGGGAACGCCTCGAACAGCGTCGCCTGCGCGGTGGACAACAACGCGCCGCCGCCCACGCCCTGGACGATGCGAAACGCGACGAGCTCCACGAGCGAATGCGCGGCGCCGCACAGAAACGACGCGACGACGAACAACATGATGGAGCCGGCGAGATACTTCCGGCGCCCGAAGTACGCCGAGAGCCAGCCCGACATCGGGATGACGATGACGTTGGCGATGATGTAGCCCGTCGACACCCACGCGATTTCGTCCAACGTCGCGCCGAGGTTGCCCATCATGTCGGGCAGCGCGACGTTCACGATCGACGTATCGATGAGCTCCAGCACCGACGCGAGCGTGACCGCGATGGCGATCAGATAGCGATTGCGGTACGGATCGGTGTCGGCGACGGCCGGCGGCCAGGCGGCGACGAGGTCGCCGCGCGCGCCTCCGGCGAATGGTCGAAGTGTAGCGGCCACGGGTGTGTTACCGGTCGGGGGTGAGGTCGAGTGGGTTCGTTAGGCGCGAGCGCGTCAGCCCGTCTTCACGTGCGCCACCACCGACAACCCCTGGCGCAGCGGACGCCCCGGCCCGCACCCCTTCGTCACCAGCACCCGGACCGGCACGCGCTGCACGACCTTCGTGAAGTTGCCGGTCGCGTTGTCGGGCGGGAGGAGCGCGAATCGCGCACCGGTGGCCGCGCTCAGACTCTGCACCTTGCCTTCGGCGGTGCAGCCCGGATACGCGTCGACGTCGATCTCCACCGGCTGCCCAACGCGCATGTTGGCCAGCTGCGTTTCCTTGAAGTTGGCCGTGATCCACACGCCGGTGTCGGCCACCACCGACAACAGCGTTTGACCCGGCTGCAGCAACTGGCCTAACTCGATGAGCTTCTTGGACACGGTGCCGCTCACCGGCGCCGTGATCACGGTGTAGCTCAACTGCAGCCGCGCGTCATCCAACGACGCCTGCGCCGCTTCGGTGCGCGCTTCCGCGACGCGCACGCCGGCCTGCGCGCTCGTCACGCCCGCGTTGCCCGCGGCGGCCTGACGTTGCACCGCCTCCAGGTTCGCATTCGCTGCGTCGGCCGCTGCCTGCGCCGCGTCGAGCTGCTGGCTCGAGACAATCTGCTTCGCCGCGAGCGCCTTCATGCGCGTGAGGTCGGACTGCGCCTGATCGGCCTGCGCGCGCGCGGCCGCGATCTGCGCACCCTGCGCCGCGTACTGGCTCGTGGCCGACGTCACCGCTGCGCGCGCCTGACCCGGCGCGGCCGCCGAGCCTACCGCGAAGCGCGCCGCGGTGAGATCCGCCTCGGCCTGTGCCACCTTCACCTTGTACTCGTTGTCATCGATCGTCGCCAGCGTGTCGCCGGCGCGCACCGAGTCGTTGTCCTGCACGTGCACCGAGGCCACATAGCCGCCTACCTTGGCCAGCACGGGGATGATGTGGCCATCCACCTGCGCGTCGTCGGTGCTCTCGTGGACGCGCGCATAGAGGTACGATTTCAAACCCCAGCCCAGCGCCACGAGCGCGACGATCGCGATAATCGGCACCACGTATTTCTTCTTCGACGGCGCCGCCGGCGGCTGCTTCGGCTTTGCCGGCGTCGCGTCGGAATGTTCCTGGGTTACTTCATCTACCATGGTCGCCATGTGTGCTATCCATCGTCAAAGGTACTGATCGTCGTCGATCGTTCGTGTGCCACGTCTGCTACGCGTTAGGCCGCCTCACGGCAGCGCGGTCACCGATCCCACGGCGCGGGCCAACCCGACGCGCGCCGATTGATACGACGCGAGCGCGTCCACCAACTGCGTGCGCGACGTGTTCAGGGTGAGCGACGCCGTGATGACGTCCGCGTTGCCCGACACGCCGGCGCGGAATCGATCGCGCGCCTGCGCTACTTCCTGTTCCGTCAACCGGAGCTGTTCGCGCGCGGCATCGACTGCCTCACGCGCCGAGCCGAGATCGAGCAACGCGCCGCGCACTTCGATGGCGGCTTGCTGCCTGAGGTCGCGGCGACGCACGTCGATTTCGCTGACGCGCGCTTCGGATTCCTCGATGCGTCCTTCACGACGGAGGCCATCGAAAACGGGCACCGTCACCTGCACGCCCCACTGATACGTGTTCAGCTTGTTGCCGCTGTTCGTGCCCAGCCATCCCTCGTCACCGAACGCGCTGAGCGATGGCAAGCGCTCGGCGCGGATGGCACCGGAGGTCTGGCGCGCGGCGAGGAGCTGCTCGTCGGCCGCGCGGAGGTCGGGGCGATTCTTGAGCGCCAGCGCGATCGCCGCCTGTTCGTTAGGCGTCGTGTCCGACATGGTGAGGCGCGAGAGCGTGTCGGCCAGCTCCACGCGGGCATCCAGCGGGAGTCCGAGCGATCGAAGCAGGTCGAGCTGGGCGCGATCGCGTTCGTTGCGAGCGGCAATGAGCTGTGCGCGCACGGAAGCCACCTGGGCCTGCGCGCGGGTCACGTCGAGCGCTACGCCCACGCCGGCCGAGAGTTGGTCGTTCGCGATGCCGAGGAGGGAGTCTGCGAGCACTGAATCCGCTTCGCGCGCCGCGAGCTGCGCGTCCGCACGCTGCGCCCGCAAGTACGCGAGCGACGCGGTGACCGCAGCCTGCTCGGCCACATCCGAGGCGGTGGCGTTGCTCGCGCCGGCCGTCGATTTCGCGCTGCGTACGCGACTGAATGCGGCCCAATCGAAGACCGTCTGCGACACTTTGCCGCGCACGTCGATGGTGTTCACGGGACCGAGGAGCTGACCGCCGGGGTCGAGTCCGGGCAGCGCGAAGCCGAATGTCGCCGTGTTGATCGTAACGCCGTGCTCCAACGCGTACGCCGACACGTTGGGCAACAGGTCGCTGCGCGCCTGCGTCACCTGCGCCACGGACTGCGCGGCCTGAAACCGCGCTTCCTCGGCGGTGGCGCTCTGGTGCGCCGCGAGACGGGCTGCGTCGCCTAACGATAGCGGGCGCGACAACACCGTGTCCCGCGCCATGTCCTGCGCTGCCGCTGTGTGCGCCCATCCCAAGACCGCGACAACCAGCATCGCCAGCATGGCCGCGGCCAGCCGGCGCCGTAAATCGTGCACAATCATGCCTTGTTCGCTGCGGAAGAGGCAGGCGCCGCCGGACGCGAATCCGCGTCCTTTCGCACCGCGCCCAGAAAAAAGTCGAGGAGCTGCGCCAGCACCTCCTCGTCGGTCAGATGCGCGACGAGGGCATTCCGTTCCCGCTGCGCACACCAAATCCCGTGACTGAGGATCAGCGCCTGAAACATCCGGGCGCTTTCCATCTCGTCCATCTCGCGAAATTCACCCGTGGCAATCCCGTGACGGAGAATGCCCGCGATCGCCTGGACGTTCCGTCCCGGGACTTCGCGTTGGAAGAACTCGAGCAGAGAGGGGAAGTTGCGCAACTCACCGATGGACAAGCGATGCAGCTTCTCGAACATCGGCGTCCGGATGTGCTGCCACACCGAGTGCGCATAGTCGGCCAATTGCTCCATCGCCGAGGCACTGGTCGCAATCGCGCGCTCCTGGGCTTTGATGATCGTGTCGCCAACGAGCTGGCGGATCATCTCGCAGAAGAGCGTCTCTTTGTTCGGGAAGTAGAGATAGATCGTGCCTTTGGACACACCGGCACGCTTCGCGATGTCTTCGAGCCGCGCAGCGGCGAGCCCGGACTCGCCGAACACATCCACGGCGGCGTCCAGAATCTGACGGGGCCTGGCTTCAGGCAGTCGGCGCCAGCGGGGTTCATCAGGGGGAGCGGCTATCATTGTCTATGGGTGTCTATGGGTCTTTCTCTAGTAACCGACCCGTCAGTCAGATAGTTTCAGGCTGAGTCCGCCGCTGGCGAGTTGAGCAGGCAAGGTGGCCATGAAAAGCTGGCAGTAAATAACTGAACAGTCAGTAAGATGCTGTGCGGCTATGTCCCTGTCAATCCGCACCGTCCCGCCGATCCACTCTCCGGCTACGGCGTAGCTTGCCAGCCGCGGCTGTCGTCGTACATCATATTTGCCCCCGTTAGACATCCCCGTTCGGCGTGGATCCCATGACAACAGCGGCAGCTCCGCAGCTCCGAGAACGATCGGCGTTCGAAATCATCGACGTCTCGATCCAGCTGTTCCGGCGGCACTACGCCACGTTCGTGATGTTCATGATGTTGGCGTCGTTCCCGTACTGGATCGCGCTCTGGATGAGCGGCGCCATGGCGTTCATGGCGAATCCGCTGGCGTTCGGTACGAGCGTCGGGTTCAATCCGACGGTATCCCTATTGGTGCCCCTCGCGTGGGTGTGGATGTTCGTGTTCCGCGGCGCGATCATCGTCGCGGCATCCGACGCATACCTGAATGGTGTCATCGAACCGGGGCGCGCCTTCAACGCGGCGCTGTCCAAGGCGCTGCCACTCATCGGGGCCTCGCTTCTGTTGGGACTTGGTTGCGTCGTGGTTGCGCTGCCCACCTTGTTCATCGGCGTCGTCTATCTCCTGCTCCGGTACTTCGCCCTCCTGCCCGCTATCCTGCTCGAGAATCAGAGTGTGACCAACGCGTTCCATCGGTCGCGCGATCTGTCATTCGGATTCAAGTGGCGGATCCTCGGTACGATGTTCCTCGCGTGGGTCATCATGGTCGTCGTGGTCGCGCTGCTGCAGGCGGTGCTGGCGATCCTGCAGTCGTTCGTGGCGATCCCGCCGCTCGCGAGTCAGCTCGTGAGCGCCGCCGCATCGATGTTCATCGGACCGCTCATCACGATCACGCTGACGGTGCTCTACTACGATCAGCGCGTCCGGAAGGATGGCTTCGATCTCGAGGTGGCGACGCGGGACCTGGCGCCCGCGCCCGCATCCTGATCGCGCAGACAGACCAGCCTAACGCGACACGAGGGAGCGCGACGCACTGCGTCGCGCTCCCTCGTGTCGCGTCAGGACCTTGGCGCCGCCGACTAGTGCGTCGCCGTCGCGGCCGGCTCCGTCCGCCCCGCGTAGTGCCGGTTGGTCAGCTGGACAATGGTGAACATGATGCAGAACAGCACGATCACACCGACGATGAGACCGGTGAAACCGGCTTTCTTGTCTCCCTCAAGCGGGGGTGCCATTACTCGATCTCTCCACAAAGTGACTGTGATCCGACGTGCGCGCACGCTGCCAAGCGGCGCCCGCGCCTAACGACTACGCCACGCGCACCGACGTCATCGTGTCGTTGGCCTGGATCTGCCGCATGACGTCCAGCCCGCACGTGATCTTCCCGAACACCGTGTGCACGCCGTTCAGGTGCTTGGTGTTCGCCTCGCTCAGCACCATGAAGAACTGGCTGCCGCCCGTGTCCTTCCCGGCGTGCGCCATCGAGAGCGCGCCCACACCGTGCTTGTGCGGATTACCATTCGTTTCGCACTTGATCTTCCAGCCGGGCCCGCCGGTGCCGATGCGCCGGTCGCCCGCCGGCAAATCGCGCGAGAGCGGATCGCCGCCCTGCACCACGAAGTCCGGCACGACACGATGGAATTTCACGCCGTCGTAGAATTTGCTGTTCGCCAGCTTCTCGAAATTCGCCACCGTGCCGGGCGCTTCCTTGTCGAAGAGCTCGGCCACGATGGTTCCGCGGTTCGTTTCGATCGTTGCGGTTTTCGACATAGCAAACCGATGCGTGAAGACTGAAGACGTCCGCGCTCGCACGTCGCGGTGCGATGGGGCGAACTGGAACCGATGAACGATAGCGACGGCGGCGCGCCGATGCACCCCGTCTCAGCCGGTTGCGCCTATCCGTTCGATGATCTCCCACTCCTGCTCGGTAACCGGTTGCACCGATAACCGGCTGCCCTTCTTGAGCAGCACCATCTTCGACAGACCGCGCTCCTCGCGCAGACGCGCCAGCGTCGGTGGATGCGCGAACGGGCGCACCGCGCGCAAATCCACCATGTACCACGTCGGGTGCGCGCGATCACTCTTCGGGTCGAAGTGGTCTGATTTCGAATCGAATGCCGTGTCGTCGGGATATCCGGCGCGCACCACTTCGCAGATGCCCATGATGGCCGTCGGGTCCGCGCTCGAATGGTAGAAGAACACGGGGTCGCCCACCTGCATCTCGTCGCGCAGATAATTGCGTGCTTGGAAGTTGCGCACGCCGTCCCAGGACGTCGTGCGGCGCGGTGCCTTCCACAGATCCTGCCACGAGAATGCCGTCGGCTCCGATTTGACGAGCCACCGTCGTTGGGCATGTGTCATACGAGCGATGATGGGCAGATGTCGTTGAGCACGCACTGCTCGCATTTGGGGCGACGGGCGTCGCACACGCGGCGGCCGTGCTCGATGAGCAGATGCGACAGCATGGTCCAGTGCTCGCGCGGGAACAACGGCATGAGCGCGCGCTCGATCTTCACCGGGTCCGTCTCTTTCGTTAGGCCGAGTCGCTTGGAGAGGCGCGCGACGTGGGTGTCGACAACGATGCCGTCGTTCACATCGAACGCATTCCCGAGCACGACGTTCGCGGTCTTCCGCCCAACGCCGGGGAGCGCCGTCAATTCGTCCATGGTGCGCGGTACCTGGCCCGTGTACCGCTCCACCAGCGCCTGCGCCATGCCGAGCAGACTCTTCGCCTTACTGCGAAAGAATCCGGTGCTCTTGATCATCTCCTCGAGCGTATCGCGACTTGCGTTGGCGAGTGCTTCGGCGTTCGGGTACTTCGCGAAGAGCGACGGCGTCACCATGTTCACGCGTACGTCGGTGCACTGCGCGCTCAGAATCGTCGCGACGATGAGCTCGTACGCGTTGCGATGATTGAGCGCGCAGTGCGCGTCCGGATACGCGAGATGGAGGCGGCGATAGATCTCCGCCGCATGCTCCGGTGTCGCGTTGGACTTCGATCGTGCGCGTGGCTTGGTGGTGCGGCGGCGTGACGATGTCTTGGCCGCTCGTGCGCGTGCGCGTGGAGGCATGGGCGCAAGATACGGCGTCGCGTCAGCCGGAACCACCGTCGTCGCGAACCTCGACGTAGCCCAACCGTGACACACCAGCGCCCGCCGACTGGTGCGCCGGGTGGGCGACGAGCAGCTTGGCTCGGGTGTCGAGCGTGTGCAGCGAGCGGAGCACCAGCGCCTCGAGCTCGCCCTGCGTGGACAGCGTTCGCAGCCCCCGCTTTTCGCCACCCGGAAGCGACGCCGAAAACGCGTCGTCGCCCGCCAGCCATGCCGCCGCTGCGCGTTCCTCCGCATCCCGCGGCGCGATCTCGAAATGTTGGATCACGAGCGACACCCCGGGTCGTTCAGGGCGCAAGCCCAGCACCAGCAGGATGTGCAGATCGACGAGCGTCCGACCATCGACAGCGGTTTCGTCGGACGTCACGAAGCATCCGTCGACGGGCTCGAACGGCGCATCCAGCGCCACGCGCGTCCAGAAGCGCTGATTCGGGAATTGCAGGTAGCACGAGGGCGGCGCCGCCAGGTGCCACCCCGTCATGTCGTACTGTGGTGCAATGAGCTTCGACGTGACGGCGTCGCCGAATGCATAGAAGCGTCGCCCCGCGGCCCAGAAGCGATAGCCTTGCCACAGGAGCTCGCCGTATTGATCGACGGCTTCTGGTGGCGCGTCGTCGGCGATCATGGAGGAGAGCGTCGCGCCGACGAGGCCCAACAAGAGAAAGTCGTCGTGTCGCAACGCGTCGCGTCCGCGCTGCTCCGCTTCGGCGCGAATCTCGGGGAAGGCGTCCTGCTCGAGCGATTCGAGAATCAGCTCATAGGGCGTGACGCGCGGCTCGCTGCTCACGGCTCGCTGCTCACGACCAGGGACGCCGCGTGCTCACGCCTCGACGCGCTGCTCGACTCCGGCCACTTCGCGGAATTGACGCACGAGCTCGTGCAGTTGGTGTTCGGTGTAGTCGATTTCCTGCGCGGCACCCTCGGTGTCGATGAGTCCCGCGCGCATCGAGATTGCGACCTGATTGAGGTAGCGCACCTTGGCCAGGAAATCTTCGGTCACCGAGCGCAGTGCGATGAATCGCCTTCGACTCGCCGCGGCGCGGCGGTAGCGAGCGATCAGATCGTCTTCGGAGAGGCGGCGCGCCGCCTGTTCGACTTCTTGCCGGCTTCGACCGGGAAGGTTGCCGCGGTCGGGAATGCCTTCGTCTTCCCATTCGGTTTCCGCGAACCAGAGTCGACCGCCGTATTCGATCCCGTCGTACGAGATGAGCACGGATACGTCGAGCCGACGGCCGCCAACCTCGATCGTCGCGAGATATGGCTGGACCGTCTCGTCAGAAGCGCTCATGTGGCCTCGGGCGGTGGTGACGAAGGAGAAGCGAGGGACGCGGTTTCGTCGAGAAATCGCCGGATGGCTGCGAACAGGGCGTCTGGTTCTTCAACGTAAGGCACGTGACCGCTTCCGTCGAGCACCACGAGGCGAGCATGCGGTAATGCCCGGGCTGCCTGCTCCGATGATTCGAGCGGGATGGGATCGAGCCGGCCATGGATGACGAGCGTTGGGCATTGAACCGCCTCGAGTCCTTTCCGCAAGTCGTAGTCACCGAGGCTCGACCAGACGGATTTTTGTACGCGCGCGATCACGCGAAACGGCGTGAGCGCGCGCGCCCGCTCGAGGCGTCCGAAGTAGCCGGCAACGCTCAGCTCGAACGCGCGCTGGCGATACGCGTCGGGATCGCGCTCGCGCAAGCCCGATGCGGCGAGCTGTTCCCGCAACTTGGCTACCGCGTCCGAGTTCTGTCGCCGAGCGAATTCGGCTTCGAACGTGTCGCGCAGCGTGCGGGAAATAGGTGCGGGATCGATGACCACCATGCGTGCGGGGCGGGGTGCAGCACCACGGAACGCCTCGATCGCGTAGAGCAGCGCCAACAACCCGCCCCACGAGTAGCCGAGGATCGACAAGGGGTCGAGGCCGAGCTCGGGGATGAGCCGCGTGAGATCCTCGACGTGCGTGCGCCAGGTGACCGGCGCCTGGTCGTTGGTGCGCGACTGGCCGCTTCCGCGTTGGTCGTAGAACACGAGCTGATACCGGTCGGCCAGCTCGAGCATCTGCGGCAGCAGATAGTCGTGCGAGGCGCCGGGACCGCCGTGGAGCACGAGCAGCCTCGGCGCATCGGCGGGTCCGTACGAGGTCCAGGAGAGCGGAACCGCGGTGGTCGTCGTGACAGGCATGTTGCGTTAGGCGTAGGCTAAGGCGAGGCGGACGGTCTGCACGTGCCCATCCACGGTGTCCTCGAGGCGCGCGCCGTATCCGCCGCCGAGGACGATCGCGACGGGAAGGCCGACTTCGCGGCACGCCCCGAGCACCAGCGCGTCGCGGCGCGCCATCCCCGCTTGCGTGAGGCCAAGCCGGCCGAGCCGGTCGCCGGCCAGCACGTCGGCGCCGGCGAGGTAGACGGCGAGCTCGGCCCCGGCCGACCGCAGTGCGTTAGGCAGCGCCGCGGTCAGGATCTCGAGGTAGGGGTCATCCCCGGTGCCATCGGGTAGCTCGATGTCCACGCACCCGGGCACGCGGTGAAACGGGTAGTTCTTCGCGCCGTGCATGCTGAACGTGAACACACGCGCGTCGCCGGCGAAGATGGCGTTGGTGCCGTTGCCCTGGTGCACGTCGAGGTCGATCACCACGACACGCGCCAGACGCTGTTCGCGTTGCAGCGCGCGAATCGCGATCGCGACATCGTTGAACACGCAGAATCCCTCGCCGTGATCGGCGAACGCGTGGTGCGTCCCGCCCGACAAATTGATCGCAACGCCGTGCTCCAACGCGGCGTGCGACGCCGCGATCGTGCCGCCCACCGAGCGATACGAGCGTTCGACCAATGCCGGCGACCACGGAAATCCCAACTTCCGTTCGGCGGCCGCGTCGAGACGGCCGCCATCGATGTCGTCCACATAGCGCTCGGTGTGGACGAGGCGCACGTCGTCCACGGGAGCGCGATCCGGCTCGAGCACGCGCGACGCCGGGATGATGCCGTCGCCGATCACCCGCTCCTTGAGCAGACGGTACTTCGCCATCGGGAACCGGTGTCCGGGCGGGAGGGGCACCACGTACGAGGCGGAGGACCAGGCGAACAGCATGAAGATTTGGATGCGTCGGCGATGTGTGGAGTGCTGCGTATGTTATGCCGCCGCGGGGTGCGGGACCAGCCGTGAATGCGTGCTGTCCGAGGGGCTTACTCACCGCGTGCTACGCAGTTACGCGCGACGGGGGTCGAGTGTCCCTAAGTAGTACGGTCGTGCCCACATCGGGCGCGCTGGCCCGGGTCTCGAGGAGCTCTCCCCGCATGGATCACGCACCGACTTTCGCGCGACATTTCGCTCGTCTCGTGTGGCAGCTGCTCAACGAGAGCGACGCCTACGACTTGCAACTGGCGTCGCTGCAACTGCTGGTCGGCGCGTCGCGCGCGGGCGCCGTGACCCTCGGCGTTACCGGCCAGACGCTGCTCGCCAACGGCGCTCCGTTAGGCGACGGCGGTCCCGAAGCCGAGGACCTCGTGGCGCAGTTGATCGGGCACTCGATGCACCAGATCAGCTTCGACCAGCCGTCGTCTCCCGCCGACGTGCTGCTCCTGGCGCGCATTCTCGCCACCGCGCCGATCGCCGGTGACGGCGGGCGGACGGTGGTCGCGCGGCTGGCGTCGCTCGAGGCGCATACGGTACACGTGTCGCTCGTGACCGTCGAAACACCGCCGGTGCGCGCGTCGGTGCCGCCGACCATCGGCACCGATGTGATCCCCGACATCGCGGTGTTTGCACCGGCCGCGCGCGCTGGGAACGGCAATGGCGCCACGAACGGCCATAGCCCCGAACCCGACGTCGGTGCCAACATCGCCACCACGGCGCGTCTCAACGAGATGTTTGGCATCTTCACGTCCGTTCACGGTGTAGACGGGTCGCCGGCCACTGTCTTCCAACATCTGGATGCAGTCACGTCGCCGCGCGATGCGGCGCGCGAGCTCGACGCGCTGCTCAAGGTGATCGCCGAAGGCTCGGCCCGTGCGCGCCACGACGTCGTCGCCGACATCTTGTTCGGTCTCGTCGTTCGCGAAACCGCGCTCACGGACGAAGCGATTCGCCGGCAGTACGGCGTAGCGCTCCGACGGATCGCGGTCGCGCCCATTCTGCGCAGCGTGACGGCACTCCTGCCGCGCCGCCGCGACCGGCACGACGAGTACATGACTGTGATCGCGCGCTGCGAGGAGGCGGGCGCCGAAGCGCTGGCGGAGTCGCTCATCGCCGCGCCGACGATCGGCGATCGCCGCGTGTACTACGACGCCCTCATTCGCTTGAGGACCGGCATCCGCACACTGATCCACATGCTCGGCGACTCGCGCTGGTACGTCGTGCGCAACGCCGCCGAGTTGTTAGGCGAGCTCAAGGTGGTGGAGGCGGAGGTCGAGCTGATGCGCCTCCTCGAGCACGGCGACGATCGCATCCGCGCCGCCGCGGCGAACGCGCTGGCGCGCATCGGATCGGCACGACGGGGCCGCGTGTCGCGCGGCACACCCGTGCCCGCGGAGAACGGCAACGGCGACGGCCACGCGTCGAACAACGGCCAGCGATCCGTGAACTCGATCATCAAGGCGCTGGACAAGGAATCGGATTCGCGGGTGCAGGTCACGTTGGTCGCCGCGTTGGGCCAGTTGGGCACCGCCCAGGCCGTGGACAAGCTCGTCGAGCTTGCGCGCACCGAGCGCGGGCTCCTTGCCCGCCAGCGGCCGACACCGTTGCGCGTCGCGGCCGTGCACGCGATCGGCCAGGCCAAGTCGCCCAACGCGCAGCAGGCGCTGCAAGCGCTCCTGCGCGACAAGTCGCCCGCCATTCGCGGGGCCGCGTCCTGGGTGATCCTCGGCAAGCGGGACGCGGCGGCCACGCCGGCCTGACGTCCCGGCCCGCCGCGCCGCGGCGGCGCTGCCTAACGCTGCGTGAAGTCGACCGCCGCCGTCACGCGGCGACAGGTCTCCGCGATCAGCGTCGCCGTATGATCCACGTCGTCCAGGCTCACCAACTCGTTGGGCGAGTGCATGTACCGGTTCGGCACCGAGACCAGCGCCGTCGCAATTCCCTCGCGCGCGATGTGGATCGCATCGGCGTCCGTGCCCGTGTCGCGGCCCGCCGCCTGCAGCGTGTAGGGGATCGAGAGCGTATCGGCGGTCTCGCGCAACAACCGGAACGCGACCGGCGAGATGATCGACCCGCGCGTCAGCACCGGTCCGCTGCCGATCGGGTGGTTGCCTAACTCCTTCTTCTCGATGCCCGGGTGGTCCGTGGCGAAGGACACGTCGACGACGATCGCCATCTGCGCGCCGATCGCCGCCGCGCTCACGCCCGCCCCGCCGCCGCGATAGCCGATCTCTTCCTGCGTGGTCGCGGTTGCGACGACGCGCGCCGCCCCCGGCTTTTCCGCGTAGCGGCGGAGCGCTTCGAGCACGACGAAGGCACCGATCCGGTCGTCGATCGAGCGCGACACGATGCGGTTGTTCGGAAAGCGAAGCGTGCGCGAGTCGATCACGCCCGCGTCTCCCACGTTGAGGCGCGCGGTCGCCTCCTTGGCACTCGTCGATCCGATGTCGACCCACAGGTCGGTGAGCTTGGAGGCCTTCTCGCGGTCGTCGGCGCGCAGCAGGTGGATGGGCTTCTTGCCCACCACGCCGAACACATCGCCTTCGGCGCCGAGGAACCGGATGCGCTGGCCGACCAGTACCTGCACATCCCATCCGCCGATCGGCGCGATGTACACGTAGCCGTCGTCGTCGATGTGCTGCACGATCACGCCGATTTCATCGATGTGACCGGCGAGCATGATCGTCGGGGCGCCGGCGCCGTCGACGGTGGCCATGCTGTTGCCGTGCACGTCGCCGCGCACGGCGGCGAAGCGCGCGGCTTCCTCGCGCCACGCGCGGGCCGGCCCGGACTCGAAGCCCGACGGGCCGGGTGTGTCCAGCAATCGTTCGAGAAACGCCACTGCGGTGGGAGGCAGCATGGTCGTCGATTCGTTCCGTTAGGAGTGGATCTCAGGGCGCGGTGCGGTCGGCGCCGCGTTCGTACACCGGCTTGCCGCCGATGTACGTGGCCACGACGTGCGTCGCCAGAATGGTTTCCGGCGGCGCGCGCATGATGTCTTGATCGAGCACCACGAAATCTGCGTACTTGCCGGGTGTCAGCGAACCCATCACCGAGTCCTCGAAGGCCGCGTACGCGGGCCAGATCGTCATCGACCGCAACGCTTCGTCGCGCGACATCTTCTGCTCCGGGTGCCAACCGCCGGGCGGCCAATCGTGCTCGTCCTGCCGGCTGATCGCCGAGTGGAAGGTGCGCATGGGGTTCACGGCTTCCACGGGGAAGTCGGTGCCGTCGGGGATGATGACGCCGGTCTGGAGCAGCGAGCGCCAGGCATAGGCGCCGTACAGGCGCCCGCCGCCTAACCGTTGCTCGGCCCAATACATGTCGCTCGTCTGGTGCGTCGCCTGCATCGACGGGATCACGCCTAACTCCGCAAATCGCGGAATGTCGGCGAAATTGAGGATCTGGGCGTGCTCGATGCGGAAGCGGTGGTCGGCCGCCGGCACCTGCGCCAAAGCCGCCTGGTACGCGTCGAGCACGAGCCGGTTGGCGCGATCGCCGATCGCGTGCGTGCACACCTGGAATCCGTGCTCGAGCGCCGCGATCGCCACCGCCTTGATGTGCTCCGGCGCCGAGACCAGCAGCCCGTCGT
>DASVAC010000178.1:0-11870 GCA_036376535.1 Gemmatimonadaceae bacterium
GTGATCGCCGCCGTCAACGTCGTCTTCCCGTGGTCCACGTGCCCAATCGTCCCCACGTTCACATGCGGCTTCGTCCGCTCAAACTTTGCCTTGGCCATGGCTGCGTTCTCTACTCGTCGTTGGTGTTCGCCTAACGGTAAACTCTGCGATCTCGTCGATTCGGACGGCTTGCGCTGTCCGCGTCCTGCGCGTCGGTGGTCAAGCTCGCGATCGGGATTGAACCGATGACCTCACCCTTACCAAGGGTGTGCTCTACCAACTGAGCTACGCGAGCGGTGTTTGCTCCGGCGTCGATTGGTTCCTGCTGACGGCGTGCCCCGTGCTTCGTCCTCCACGCGACCAACAAGGAGCGGGAGACGGGGCTCGAACCCGCGACATCAAGCTTGGAAGGCTTGCGCTCTACCAGCTGAGCTACTCCCGCATTGCCCGACTACCTGTGACTAACGATCGAGGACTCGAGCGGCCGGACCGCACCTCCATCCCCTGCACTGCGCTGTGGGCGACGCATCACCCAGTGGTGGGGGAAGGATTCGAACCTTCGTAGGCGTTAAGCCGGCAGATTTACAGTCTGCTCCCGTTGGCCGCTTGGGTACCCCACCGTTCCCGCTCGCAGCCGACCGAGCCCAAGTCGCAAACATCTACGACGCGCTGACGCTCCAGAGCTGACGGCGAGAATCGAACTCGCAACCGCCTGATTACAAATCAGGTGCTCTGCCAATTGAGCTACGTCAGCACACGGCCTTTTTGCGCGAGACATGTAGCATACTCACCGCGTGAAAAGCAGTCAAGCGACGGACCGGAGCTATCTCTTGCTACCGCACCTTCTTCCACTTGGTGCCGAGTGGTGTGTCTTCGATGGCGATGCCGCGGGACTCGAGGTCGCGGCGGATGGCGTCGGCGGTCGCAAAATCACGGCGCGCGCGGGCTTGTTCGCGCTCGGACAATCGGCTCGCGATCCACGCTTCGAGTTGCGTGTCGATGGCGGGTGCATCGGGGACGATGTCGAGGACGCCGTTCACGGTAGCGAACGCGGACCGAGCGCGTTCGAGCGCGGCTTGATCCGTTCCTTGTGAGTGGTCGAGCTCGCTATTCGCGTGTCGAATAAAATCGAAGAGCGCGGCGAGGGCCTGGGGAGCGTTCAGATCATCGAATAGTGCGGCTTTCGCGTCTCGTTCGAGGGTGTCGGCAGCTTCGGCGAGGCCCGGTGTTCCTCCGGTCGCCGAAGAGAGGCGAGCGGCGAATTCGCCGACGCGACGAACGGCGCGCTGGGACGCATCGAGGGCTTCTTCGGTGAGGTTCAGCTGCTGGCGATAGCGCACCGAGAACACGAAGTGGCGGAGGGCGGCGGCGCCGATGCCGGATTCTCGCAAGTCGGCGACGCTCATGACGTTGCCGACGCGTTTGGCCATTTTCTCGCCGTCGGTGAGCAGGAATTCGCCGTGACACCAGAAGCGGGAGAAGGTGACACCGGTCGCCCCTTCGGACTGGGCGATTTCGTCTTCGTGGTGCGGGAAGACGAGGTCGACGCCGCCGCCGTGAATATCGAGGGTGTCGCCGAGGTATTTCTTGGCCATGGCGGAGCACTCGAGGTGCCAGCCGGGTCGGCCGCGACCCCAGGGTGAGTCCCACGCCGCTTTGGTTCTCTCGTCTTCTGGTTTCGCAGCTTTCCAGAGTGCGAAGTCGCGGACGTCTTCTTTGTTGTAGTCGTCGGCGATGACGCGGGCGCCTGGGCGGATGGTGCGTGTATCGAGCCGCGAGAGTTTGCCGTAGTTGGGGAATCTGGCGATCGCGAAATAGACGGAGCCGTCTTCCGCTTGATACGCGAGGCCTTTTTCCATGAGTCGCTCGATGAGGGCGATCATTTCACCGATGTGCTCGGTGGCTTTCGGATAGACCTCTGCCGGTTCGATGCGGAGGAATTCGCGGTCGCGCTGGAAGATGTCGGTGACCGGCTCAGTGACTTCCGTGATGGTCTGTCCCGCTTTGTCGGCGCGCGCGATGATTTTGTCGTCGACGTCGGTGATGTTCATGACCTGGAGGACCTGCCAGCCTGCGAGGCGCAGGGTGCGGCGGAGGAGGTCCTCGAACAAAAACGTGCGGAAGTTGCCGAGGTGGGCGGGGTTGTAGACGGTGGGGCCGCAGGTGTACATGCGGACGGTGCGGCCGTCTTGCGGCGCGAAGGCTTCGGCGCCGCGGGTCATAGTATTGTAGAGACGGAAGTCGGGCATGCTCTCGAGTCGCGAGTGACCGGCGGGGCGTCGAGCGGGCAAGCTAGGGGCCGAGGGTAGGTCGGTCAACGGAATGGGGATCCGTAAGCCAAAGTGAAACAGCGGCCGATTCAACCGGTCCATGCAACGGGTGCGGCCTCCCCGTGGTCCGTCACTGGTCGTTCGTGTCGTGTTTTCCTACCCGTGGTCCGTCCGTCGTTGTTCGTGATCAGTGCGTCGCACACCCATGATGCGACGGAGAAGCCGGCCACGGCCGTCGCCGGATGACGCACACCGAACGACGGACCACGGGTAGGAAAGCACGAAACGAACAACGAATGACGGACCACGGGGAGTTGCCCGCGCGAGATGGAGCCTCGTCGTTCGGTCAGTCGACGGCAACCGTTGCACGCACCGATTGAATCCGCCACGTACAACGAAGTGATCGTTCCGCGCGGACGAAGGCGCGATCGCCCATTGGGCAGAAAGGGCTTTGTTGTTTCTGTTGAACAACACAACATTTCTCTTAACCGTTAGGCAGCGGACTCTCCTTCGCGCAGAACGATCATTTTCGTTATCCCTTGTTTCACGTTGGTTATCTTTCAAGCTGTAGCATTTTTTTGACGGAAGCCCCACGCGGACCTTGGAGGGCGAGATGTCGCGAGCGTTCGTGAACGAGGATGCGTCCGGGCGCGGGCCGGGCAAGCGATACAACTTGCCGCCGCGCGACGATCAGGCGTTTGGGGCCGCCGCCGCCGAAACGTTGTTGCGGGCATCGTTGGACGGCGAGACAGCGAGTGCGGAAGAGGCGACCGGATTCTATTGGGGTGCGGACGCACTGCGCGCCGAGGTGGAGCGGCTGTTGGCCCGTGCGCGACACGACGGCGACGAGGAGATCGTGCGCGCCGCGGAGCGGTATCTGCGCTGAGGATGGTTCGTACGCGGATCACGGCGGCGTAGCTCCCACGTTAGGCTCAGCCACGCGAGCCGGCGATGTGTGGCGCAGCGGGGACTTGCGTGGGGGCAGCGTGGATCGGGCGGTTCCGTCGCGAATGGTGATGACGCGTTCGACCCATGGTTCGAGGCGGGATCGATCGCGATCTGCGGCGACGATGGTCATGCCCCGACTGGCGAGTTCGCCGAGTATGGTGCGTGAGCCGGTGGACAAGTCACCGAGGACGCCGTCCAACAGGAGAATCGGAGTCGCGGCAGCGAGCGCGCGCGCGAGCACTTGCGTTGGCGACAACCGCGAGCCGCTCCGCGACGCGTCGTCCACATAGGCGACGAGGCGGTGTGGCGACACGCCGTGCACCTGCACGGTGCCGGCATCGGGTCGTAAGAGACCGGCCATGCACAGGAGCAGTGTGGTTTTACCGCTGCCCACCGCACCGCACACGCCGACGATTTCACCGGCGCGGACATCGACATCGATGCCGTTGAGCACAATTGCGCGCGCGTGGCATCCTTGGACCCCCGCGAGGAACGACTTCCGCAGCCCGCGGATGACTAACGCAAAATCACCGACTGGTGTCTGGATGAGAGGCACCGTTCACCCGCAGGCGCGTGTTGCGCGGCGGACACGGGATGGGCGCCGCCGCGAGAGTCAGGCGACAATCTCGCGGCGGGTCGGTGGTGGAGCGTTAGCGAATCGCTGCAGCGCGTGGCGAAATATTGCGCGTGCGAGCGGCGTGGAATGCGTCGATCGCCTGGACGATCGGCTCCGGGTCGAACCGAACGGGGTCGGTTGCCGGCAAACCGGTTTCATCGCTTGCGCGGGCGATCGCATCGAGGGCTGCGCGCTCTGGCAAATCGTACGTGTTGAGGCACACGGCGAGGACCGGTGCGGCGCGCAGCGGCTTGGTGAGCGCGTCGTGGAGCGCGATGATGTCTGTGAGCGGCGGGATCTTGATCCAGGGATTGTTGGTGATCGTGGTGCGCGACGGCTGCGTGCAGAGCACGAGCGCATGCGGCAGCGATCCGTGGAGGAGTCCCAGGGTGACGCCCGAGTATCCCGGGTGGATGACCGACCCCTGCCCTTCGACCAACACGATGTCGGCACCGTCGGCGGCTTCGAGCACGAGGCGTTCGGCCGCGCCGGCGATGAAGTCGGCGATGACGGCGTCGACCGCGATGCCCCATCCTTCGATGAGGATGCCGGTCTGGCCGGTGCCCGCGAAGCGGACGGCGCGTCCGCGTTGGGCGAGGCCGTCTCGCAGCTGCAGGGCGGCGGTCATTTTTCCGATGTTGCAGTCGGAGCCCACCGTGAGGACGACGGTGGCATCGACGTCGCGCACGCGGCCGCCGGCCACCGGGAGATCCGCGGGCGGCAAGCGCAGGTCGTGGAGCGTGACGCTGCGTTGGGCCGCGCGCGCCGCGAACTCCTCATCGTGGCTCAGGAAGGTGTGCAACCCGCTCCACACATCGAGGCCCGCGTCGACGGCGCCCAGGATGGTCGCGCGCCAATCGTTAGGCAGGCGGCCGCCCTGGGGCGCGACGCCGATGAGCAGGGCCGTGGGTTTGCGCGCGAGGCCATCGGCGAGTGTGCCGACCACCGGAATGGCGCCGCCGAACCCGAGCACGTCCTGCGACGTTTTGCCGGCGAAGCGCGAGTCCATGACCGCCGCGACGCGGTCCCGCGTGTAGCGAATGCACGAGTTGGCGGTCTTGGACGAGAGCGGGCCGAACTGGCCCTCGACGAGGATCAGGAAGCGAAGGTCGGACGACATGGCGTGTAAGTTAGGCGACGCGTTTGGCGCCCGACGCTTCGGCGCGGGCGAGCACGTCTGGAGGATGTGCGGGAACGACGACGTCGGTGTCGGGCGCCGGTGCTTTGACTACGAACGCGCGGTCGCGCACCAATCGACGGAACCCGTGCCCCTCGTAAATACGGTTCATGAGCACGCGGCGCACGATCACGTCGAGGAGCACGAGGGTCGGCACGGCGACGAGCAGGCCGACGGGGCCGAGGAGCTTGCCCATGATGAGCACGCTCAGGATCGTCAACACCGGCGGGAGATTCACCTGGCGCTGCATGATGAGCGGCGAGACCACATTGCCTTCGATCAGGTGGATCACGACGCCTAACCCAACGACGGCCAGCGCGCGGCCCGGTCCACCCGAGGCGCCCAACACGAACAGCGCCGGCAGCAGCGTCGACACGAGCGTACCGAAGAACGGCACGATCGCGGCGACGCCGGCGAACAGCCCGAACGTCAGCCAGTAGGGCACGCCTAACGCCCACAATCCGATCGTCGTCAGGACGCCCAGGAGCGTCATCGACGTCAGCTGTCCGACGATCCAGGAGCGCAGCGTCCGGGACAAATCGGCGAGGACGTTGCGCACGAGATCCCGGTGCAACGGCGGGAACAGCGCGATCAGATACTCGCGGTACAATCCCGGGTGCAGCGTCAGGTAGACGCCCATGATCGCGACCGACACGATCTCGATCGTGAAGCCGAGCGCGCCGAACAACTTGGGCAGGACGTCGGTGAAATACCGCGACGTTTGCTCGTAGACGGCGAGCAAGACGCGGTGCTGCCCCGGATTCCAGAGCGAGCGCAGCGCCGGATTGCGGGCCAGTGCCTGGTCGATCGCGCTGTCCCAGCGGAGAATCGTGTCGGGGAGAACTTTGACTAACGCTTGCGTCTGTTCGACGATCGGCGGCACCAGCAGCCAGATGAACCCGACGAACACCGCGAGCGACGCGACGATCGCCAGCGCCACCGCCCCGCGGCGCGGCCACCCCGTGCGGCTCTGGATGCCGTCGGAGAGCGCGCCGAGGTACAACGAGATCAGGACCGCGATGAAGAGGAGAAGGAAGAGCTCTGCGGTCGAGTAGAGCAGCAGCAGAGCGAGCAGCGTGATGACGGTGGCCGCAAGGACGGGGGCAAAGCGGAATCGCGACGATCCTCCGCTGCCTGCCCCCGTTGCACTGGTGCCTCCGGGTCCGCCTCCAGCTGGTGCAGCGTTCACGCCGGCTTCTTGCCCTCCCCTCCCCCTCCCCCTCCCCCTCCCCCTGGCGCGCCGCCGTGATCGTCTTCGATTTCCGCGTGCACCGTTTCTTCAGCCGGCCGATTGTTGCCGCCGGTGCCGAGTTGCCTGTTTTGCACGGGCGCGCCCTGCGGCAGCATGCCCATCTTCTGCTTGAGCGCGAGGAGCTGCGCGTCGGCGTTGTTGGACACCGCGCCCTTCTCGAGCGACTTGAAGTCCTTCGTTAGGCGGTCGCCGCTGAACTCTTCGTCGATTTCGGCGTTGGCCAGCATGCGCCGTTCGTTGTCTTCGATCTTGGCTTCCATCCGCTCGAAGGCCTCGAACGCGGACTTCTCCGACATCGACGACATCGTTTCCTGAATGCGCTTCTGCGCTTCGGCGCGCTTCTGTCGCGCGACGAGCAGATTCTTCTTGCGCTTGGCCTCTTCGATTTTGTCGTTGAGGTCGCGGAGCGAGTTCTTGAGCTTCTCGGTCTCCGCCTGGTGCGCGGTCCAGGTACCCTCGAGTTGTTGGGCGTGCGAGAGATGCTCGTTCTGGCGGAGCAGCGCTTGCTTGGCGAGATCATCGCGGCCTTCCTGCACCGCGAGCATCGCGCGCTTCTCCCATTCCCCGCCCTCTTTGTATTCGCTATCGACCTGATCGCGCAGGCGGCGTTCGTCGGCGATCGCCGCGGCCACCTGCTGCTTGGCCTTGGCGAGCTGCGAGCGCATGTCGATCAAAATCTGATTCAACATCTTCTCGGGATTTTCCGCCGAGGAGATGAGTTCGTTGATGTTGGACTTGATGAGTGTCGAAAGACGGTCGAGAAGACCCATGGCTCACCGATCCTCGCGGTACGGCGCGAGCTCGCGCAGGTGGGACGCCAGCGCGAGCGTCATGGATTCGTAGGCAGCAAGAAATTCTTCGTAGTCGAGGTGCGACAGCTCCATCGCTTCGGTGAGAACCACGGCATCGCCTTCGATGCCGTACGAGCCGTGCACCAATTCGCTCGCGTTGAGCTCGAGCAGACGCCGCGACAGCGTCGCACCTGCCCGTGCATCTTTAGGCAGGTCCATCACCTTCATGCGAAGCAACAGCACCGGTGGGGAGTAATGCACCACAACATCGGCGTCGAGCTCTCCGCCGGGACGCACGATCCACATTCCCGGATGAATCTCCGAGTGGCTCGCACCGTCGATAGACAACCGGTCGAGAAAGCCTTCGATCTCTTCTTTAGTGACCATGGGCCGTTGACTCGGGATCGTGAGGACGGAGTCTGGCAGCGCGAGCACCGTGCACCGTGATGCCTGGTTCGCAAAGCGGACATGGACCCCGTCTGTTTCACCGTACGCAGCCACCGCATACGGCGTTTCATCCTGGAGGCCATCCCCTACGCGTGAAGATACTTCCGTTGTGAACCCGCCAACAGACGCCGGATCAGTGCGTCGACCGACGAATCTGGACCAGGCGCTCGCGGGCCAGTCGGCGCCCGGTGGGCGTGGCCGCGAGGCCGCCGCCGGCAGTCTCGCGATAGCGCACGTCCATCGCGCGTCCGATTTCACCCATCGTGTCGATGACTTCGTCCACCGGAATCGCGAACGTGACGCCGGCCAACGCCATCTCGATGCCGGCGAGGGCGATAGCGGAGCCGGTCGCGTTCCGGAATACGCACGGCAATTCGACGAGTCCGCCCAACGGATCACACACCAGTCCAAGCATGCCTTGCATGGTGAGTGCGACCCCGTGACCCACCTGCGCGGGCGTACCGCCCAGCAATTCGACGCTCGATCCCGCGGCCATCGCGGCCGCAGCGCCCGTCTCGGCTTGGCATCCCCCTTCGGCGCCGGAGAGCGAGGCGCGCTCCGCGATCACCGCGCCGATGAGACCAGCGGTCGCGAGGGCGCTGACGACGCGCGCATCATCAAGTCCGCGCGCATCGGCAAGACCCGTGAGCACCGCGGGGAGCACGCCCGCGCCGCCGGCGGTCGGCGCGGCGACGATGACGCCCATCGCGGCGTTCACTTCCTGCACGGCGAGGGCGCGCGCGAGGATCTCGTGGAATAGTGTGTCGGCGAGCGGGCCGGCGTGGCTCGCGCGCACCTTGGCCGCGTCGCCGCCGACGAGTCCGGAGGCCGAGTGCAGGTCGCCTTGCATGCCGCGCGTGACGGCGCCGCGCATGACACGGAGGGCGCGCTCGAGGGCGGCGCGGATGTCGGCGCGGTCGCGCCCCTGATCCTTGGCTTCCGCGTCGAACGCCACGTCGGACAGGGTTGCGCCGCGCGATTCGGCGGCGGCAATGGCGTCGGCCAACGAACGGAACATTGCGTTAGGCTCCGACTTTTTCCAGCGCACGTACCCAGCGGACCCATTCGAGCGCGCCAATGCGGCTCGTCGCTTGGGGGCTGGGCGCGTCGTCGAGCTCGATGACCATGAACGCGTCGCCGCCGCGTTCTTTTCGAGTGACGCGCATGGTGGCGAGGTTGATGCGTTCGTCGGCGAGCACGCCCGCGATGCGGGCGATGGATCCGGGGCGGTCCTCGGCGATGAGGACGAGGGTGGGCAGGCTGCCCGAGATGTCGACCGGGAAGCCGTCGACTTCGGTGAGGCGGATGCGCCCCGCGCCTAACGACGAGCCGATGACGACGGCCTCGAAGCCGCCGTGCAGCGCCGTGATGCGGGTGGTGTTGGGGTGCGCGTCGTCGTCGAGCGAGGTTTTCTCGAAGGTGTAGTCGAGGCCTTCGCGCTCCATGATGTCCAGCGCGTCGCGGAGGCGCTCGTCATCGGGGCGCATGCCTAACAGACCGCCGGCGATGGCCTTGTCGGTGCCGTGCCCTTCGCCGGTGCGGGCGAACGAGCCGTGGAGCTCGATGCGCGCGCGTTCGGGCGTGCCGCCCACCAGCATGCGCGTGAGCAGCCCAATGCGGCAGGCCCCGGCGGTGTGCGACGAGGACGGGCCGACCATGATCGGGCCGATGATGTCGAGGATGGAAACCATTACGCGAGGGAAGCGCTCGCTGACGCTCGCTTGGGGAATGGGGAATGGGGAACGGGGCGGGTCGCCGTCATGGGTTCGCGTGTTCGGGCTCCGCTCGGCGAGTGCGCGCGCGCGGAGGCGTGGGCTTCGCCGGTAGCGTTAGCACCTTGCGGAGGAAGTCGCCGGTGGACGAGCCCTGAGTTTGGGCAACATCCTCCGGCGTGCCCGTGGCGATGATCTTGCCGCCGTTGGCACCGCCTTCGGGACCGAGGTCGATGATCCAGTCGGCGGTTTTGATGACGTCGAGATTGTGCTCGATGACGAGCACCGTGTTGCCCTTGTCGACCAACCGGTGCAGCACGCGCAGCAGAAGGCGGACATCCTCGAAGTGCAGGCCCGTGGTGGGCTCGTCGAGAATGTAGAACGTACGGCCCGTGTCGCGCTTGGAGAGCTCGGTGGCGAGCTTCACGCGTTGGGCTTCGCCACCCGAGAGCGTGGTGGCGCTCTGGCCCAGGTGGACGTAGCCCAGGCCGACGTCGACCAGCGTTTCCAGCTTCTGCCTAACGCGGGGCTGGTTGGCGAAGAACGCGGCGGCGTCCTCGACGGTCATGTCGAGCACATCGGCGATCGACGCGCCGCGGAATCGCACCTCGAGCGTCTCGCGATTGTAGCGCTTGCCCTTGCATACCTCGCACGGGACGTACACGTCCGGCAGAAAGTGCATCTCGATTTTCACGAGGCCATCGCCCTGACACGCCTCGCAGCGACCGCCCTTCACGTTGAACGAAAACCGGCCCGGCCCATAGCCGCGAATCTTCGCGTCGGGCAGCTCGGCGAAGAGCTCACGGATCGGCGTGAAGAGGCCCGTGTACGTGGCCGGGTTGCTGCGCGGCGTGCGGCCAATCGGGCTCTGGTCGATGTCGATGACCTTGTCGATGTGCTCGAGGCCGAGGATCCGGTCGTGCTCGCCGGGGATGAGGCGCGCGCGGTAGAAGTGGCGCGCGAGCGACCGGTGCACGATGTCTTCCACCAGCGTCGACTTGCCCGAGCCGGACACGCCGGTGACGGCGACGAACAGTCCTAACGGAAACTCGACGTCGAGGTTCGACAAGTTGTGCGCCCGCGCCCCCTCGACGCGCAGCGCTCGGCCGCGCTGCGGTTGGCGCCGCTCGCTCGGCGTGGGGACGTCGATGCGGAGCTCGCCGCTGAGATAGCGGCCCGTGAGCGACTTCGGGTTGCGCGACACTTCGTCGACCGTGCCCTGCGCGACCACCTCGCCGCCATGGCGGCCCGCGCCAGGTCCGAGATCGATCAGATGATCGGCTTCGCGCATCGTCTCTTCATCGTGCTCGACGACGATGACCGTGTTGCCCAGGTCGCGCAGCTGCCGCAGCGTCGCGAGCAGGCGCGCGTTGTCGCGCTGGTGCAGCCCGATCGATGGCTCGTCGAGGATGTACAGCACGCCCACGAGACGCGACCCGATCTGCGTGGCCAGCCGAATGCGTTGGGCCTCGCCGCCCGACAACGATTCGGCGGAGCGGCTGAGCGTCAGGTAGTCGAGTCCGACGTCGGCGAGGAAGCGCAAGCGCTCGCGCACTTCTTTGAGGATGGGCCCCGCGATCGACGCATCGAGCCCCGGCTTTCCGTTAGACGTGAGCGGCAGCGATTCCAGAAACCGGAGCGTGGCCGTCACCGACATCTCGACGAGCTCCCCGATGTTCTTGTCGGCGACGGTGACGGCCAGCGACTCCGGCTTGAGCCGGCGCCCGCCGCACGCGGTACACGGCGCCTCCACCATGAACTCCTCGAGCTCCACGCGCACCGCATCCGAGGTCGTTTCGCGATAGCGGCGCTGTACGAGCGACAACACGCCCTCCCACGCGCCCTGGTATTCGCCGTGGAATTTCTCGGTGTCCAACCGGAACGTCATCTTGCGACCCGCCGCGCCGTACAGCACGACGTCGCGCACCTTCTGCGACAGATCGCCCCACGGCGTGTTGAGGTCGAACTTGTACTGCTTGGCGAGCGCCGGGAGCACCGACTTGCGCAGGTGTCCGGCCGGCTCGCCCCACGGAAGAATCACGCCCTCGAGAATCGAAATCCGCGGGTCGCCCAGGATCAGCTCCTCGCTCACTTCGCGCCGAGTGCCTAACCCACCGCACTCGGCACACGCGCCGAACGGCGAGTTGAACGAGAACTGCCGCGGCTCGAGCTCCGTGAGCGAGATGCCGCACTCGGGACACCCGTAGCGCTCGGAAAAGATCTGCGACGCCGACGATGCCTCGCCGCCGTGGCGCGCCACTTCGACCAGGCCGTCCGCGAGCTTGAGCGCGGTCTCGAGCGAGTCCGTTAGGCGGCCGCGATCCTCCTCGCGTACCGTGAGGCGGTCGACGATCACCGAGATGCTGTGGTTGACCGTCTTGGCCAGCTTCGGCGGATTCGCCAGCTCCACCGCGTTGCCGTCGATCATCGCGCGCACGAAGCCCTGCTTGCGCGCGGACTCGAGCAGATCGCGGAACTCGCCTTTGCGTCCCCGCACGAGTGGCGCGAGCACTTCGATGCGCGTGTTCGCCGGCCACGACAGAATCGTGTCGGCAATCTGCGTCGCGCTCTGCCGTTCGACGGCGCGACCGCAGTTGGGACAGTGCGGCGTGCCCACTCGAGCATACAGCAGGCGCAGGTAGTCGTAGATCTCGGTGACCGTGCCGACGGTGGATCGC
>DASVAC010000179.1:0-6110 GCA_036376535.1 Gemmatimonadaceae bacterium
CCACTGAGACGATAGAACGCGAGCTGCTGCGCGGGTTGCGACAAGTATTGAATGAGCTGCCACGCAGCGGCCTTGTGCCGCGATGCGCGGAAAATGGCGAAGCTCGCGCCGCCGGCGAGCGAGATGCCGGACGAATCGCCATCGGGTCCGGGAATGGGCGCGGTGGCCCACGACTGTTGCAACGAGTCCGGCAGACGGCGCTTGAACTCGCCGATGTTCCACGGTCCGGTGATCCACATGGCGAACGTGCCGCGCGCGAATTCCTGGTACGGGTTGGCCATGTCGTTCACGCCCGCGATCGGCGCGAGCTTGTCGCGATAGAGCCTAACGTAAAAGTCGAACGCCGAGCGAAACGAGGAATCGGAGAAATCACCGTAGCGGTCGTCATCGCGGAGCAGCGTGGAGCCGTTCTGCATGCCGAAAATCACCGGCTGGTTCCATTCGTTGGTCGGCAGGAAGATCGGCCACCGGCGCGGCTGCCCCGCTTCGTGTCGTTGGATGGCTTCCATCGCGTCGCGCCATCCGCTCCAGGATCCGGGCATGCTGTCGTAGCCGGCGGCGGCGAGAATGTCCGTGCGATAGAAGAGGAGACGCGTGTCGACATACCATGGGATGCCATAGAGCGCGCCGTGGATCACGTTGGTGTCCCAGATCCCTAAGAAGTAATCGGCCGAGTCGACGGCCGGCGGATGGGCTGCCATCGAGTCGAGGCGCTCGAGGGCGCCGATGGCGGCGAACTCGGGGATCCAGGTATTGCCTAACTGAGTAAGATCGGGCGTCGCGTCGCCGACGAAGGCCGTCATCAACTTTTCGTGCGCGGCCGTCCACGGGATTTGTTGGATGTCGACGCGGATGCCGGGGTGCTCGCGCTCGAAGCTGCGGACGAGTGTCGAGAGTGCGTCGGCTTCGGCGCCCATGGCCCAGAAGCGGAGCGTCACGCGGTTATCGGCGCGCGCTTCGGCCCCGCTACATGCTGCGAGCGCGAGAAGACACACGGCGAACGCGCCGAGCGCCTTGCGCATCACCGAGCGCCAGAGGATGTGGCGGCATCGAGCCATCCGCCGGAGAATCCGGCGCGGCGGAGGCCGGCCACGATGTATGGGCTCTGTCGCATGTACCGCCACACCAGATCGCTGCGGTAGTTCTCGATCATCGCGACGATCGGGCCTTCGTCGATGCCCAGATAGTCGATGTCGACCCAGCCGACGTTAGGCACCATGCGTCCGGCTGCGGGCGTCGCGCTCGGCGGCAGCGTCAGGTTGAACGCGTCGAGAAAACCGTACGTGGAGAACAGCACGCCGCCGAAGCCGCGGCGCATCGCCTCGAGTGCGGGGATCGTGATTTCGGGAGCAAAGGGCACCGAACCACCGACAGCCGTTGGCGCGATGGTGCCATCGTCGCGCACCTCGGTGAAGTCGGCGCCGCGCGCCGCGTATCCCATGAAGGTGCGGCTTCGGCCGGCGACGTTCATCGTGAAGTCGCCGGGACCATCGGATGCGCTCAAGCCCCACACGCTGTCCGAGTATCCGGCGAATCCCCCAGGATTGTCGATCGCGTACGCTCGTTGGGCGCGCGCCGCTCGGCGCGAGTTCTCGAAGTAATCGATGCCGTGCGAGCGCATGTACGCGTCCTGGATCCCGCGAAAGTCGACCCACACGTGCGTGTACTGGTGGCCGAAGAGCGGAGCGAACGCGAGGTGCGGCTGTCCGTAGTACGAGCCCCACTTGTATGTGGCGGTCCACGCCGGCCAGGCCGAGCTGTCGATCGCGTGTGTGGGGGAGCCGAGGGCGAGGATATAGACGAGCATTGCTTCATCGTAGCCGCGCCAATCGTACGTGTGGAAGCCGTCCTCTGGTGTCCAGCCCATCGAGACGAGCGGTGCGCGCGGCTGGATCCAGCGCCAATCGGCGCGGCGATAGATCGAGTCGGCGAGGGCGCGGATCTCGACCTCCGATGCATCCGGTTGGTTGAAGTACTGGCGACAGAAGAGCACGCCGCCTAACAGAAGGGCGCTGTCGATCGTGGAGAGCTCGATCGTCTGGAAGCGCGCGCCGGACCGCATGTCGAGGAAGTGGTAGAAGAGTCCGTGGTAGCCGGTCATTCCGTTAGGCGCTGGGCCCTCGGGCGCGGTCCAGAAAAAGCGCAGCGTGGCGAGCACGCGTGCGCGTGCGGCATCGCGTGTGACCCATCCGTGTTCGACGCCGATCGGATACGCGGTGAGCGCGAATCCCACCGCGGCGATGCTCGAGAAGGTGGGTGTGGGATAGCGGTCGGGGACGAGACCGTTCGCCGGGTTGGCGGTTTCCCAGAAGTAATTGAACGTGCGGTGCTGGACGGTATCGAGGAACGCCGCGGTTGCCGGCGACAGCGGCGGCGCCTGCGCGCTGGTGGGCGGGCGCGTCGCGCACGCGACGAGCGCCAAGACCAGCGCGGTCCGGGCCGGGCGAACCATGCCCCGGCACCGGACCGCGACGGCGAGCCGCCGCCCGAACAGCGTGGCGCGGCTCACCGGTGCCGCGCCCCGCCGTCCGTTAGAACGAGTACTGCACGCCGAGTTGGAATCGGCGCTGGTCGGTGATGAAACATCCGCCCTTCCCCCAGTTTGGGTTAGGCACGGTGGTGCCCGGCGTCGGTCCGGGATTGAGGAACGTCTCGTCGAAGCACCCGTAGTTGTTCGTGTTGAACACGTTGAACACCGAGCCGGTGATCGCCGCCTGCATGCCATTGACGTTCAGGATGTTCTTCGCCAATCGCAAGTCGACGTTCTTGAACCACGCGGACCGCGCACGCCCAACAAGGATGCGCTGATTGCCGCCGGTCGGTATCGGCACGAATTCCAGTTTGTTGATCGGACTGCCTGACATGAACTGCGCGAGACCGCTCAGCTGCAAGCCCCAGGCCCACGGCAGGTCGGTGATCGCGTTGATCACGAATTGATGCGTGCGATCATCGGCGATCGGATGCCGCGCGTTGAGGGGGCCGGCCGTCACTTGCGGGAAGCTGAATAAATCGCCGCCCTCGGCCTCCGCCTTGGACAGCGTGTACGCCAGGCCCGCGCCCCAACCGAAGCTGCCGATCTTCACATATGGGCGATCGACCTGGACGAGCATCGCGTTATACCACGTGTGCACGTTGTTGTTGCCGACGAGCACGTTTTGGTAGGCGGGGACGTTCTTGCTCAGGCAACAGTCGTCCGTTGCCGGATTGAGGGCGAGGTTCGCCCACTCGTAGCTGTAGCCATTGTAGCTCCGCGTGCCGTTGTACGTCAGCGACCCATTCCACTCGCCGAAGTTATGACGCACGCCAACCGACCACTGGTTGGACTTGGGCGGCTTGAGATCGTTAGGCACGAGGAAGACTTCCTGCGGCGGCGAGATCTGCGAGATCAGCGTCTGGAGCCCTTGGCGGCTGAAGAATGCCGTGTCCCATGCAACTTCGCCCGGACCAGTCGATGGCGTGCCCGGTGCTCCGAAGTTGATCGTGTAGTTCGGGTGCTGCCGGCGGTACGTCTCATCCAGCGTCGCGTTGTAATAGTCGCGATCGTAGAAAACGCCGAAGCTGGCGAAGGCCACCGTGTTTCCCGAACGGTCGAGCGCGTACGAGGCGCCCACGCGCGGTTGAATCGCGCCGAGGTACAACTTTCGATTGTGGCCGTTGCTGAAGTAGCGGTTGGGATCAATGTTGATGAGCAGGGAGTCACGATACGCGAGGATGGAGTCGCGGACCGCCGCCGGCGTCACGTAGTCGCGATTGAACATCCCGGTCTCGACGTCCCACCGCACACCCACGTTGAACGTTAGGCGCGAGGTTGGATTCCAGTCGTCCTGCGCGTATACACCGAACTGGTTGTTGTTCTGCACGATGTCGGGGTTGCCGAATCCGACCTGCGCCTGGATCGGGTACTGATAGTTGTTGCTCGCATCGTACACGAACTTCGGGTTCTCGTTCAGCTGCTTATTCATGTCGTAGCGCGAGGCGTCGAAATTGGCGCCGATCTTGATCACGTGTGCACCGACCCATTGCAAGCCGGTGTAAGTCCAGTCGTCGCGCAGCGAGAATCGATTCTGGGTGAGCGCCTGCGCCGCATCGTCGCCGCCAACCCAGTAGTTGCCGAACGAGACCTGGATCGGCGTGGTGAAATTGATCGGATCCTGATTCCAGAGATAGTGCTGATAGGTGAGTAGCGCTTCGTTCGTCCAGTTGTCGCCGAAATACGTGTGCTTGGCGGTGCCGGTGTAGACGTTGTCGCGGTGGTTCTCGCCGCCCTCGAACACGCGCCACGAATCACCGAACTGCCCGCCGAACCCACGGGTATCGGTCTCGTGCCGAATGCTGCCCGTCACGTCGAGCTGCTGTTGCTGGTTAGGCACGTATGTCAGTTTGAGGAATCCGAGATTCTCGTGGAACGGAGAATCGTGTGACGTGTTGTTGAAGGCCTGGATGGCGGCCGGATATTTGCTGACATCGCCACCGAACACCGTCACGCCCTGCCGGCTCTGGTAGTTGCCTTCGTACGAGCCGAAGAAGAACAGCTTGTCGGGTACGATCGGTCCGCCGAGGTCCGCGCCGACGAGGTAGCGGCTGTAGTCGGGCTTCGGCACGTTCGCCGCTCGCGAGAAGGAGTCTTCCGACACCAAGCTCTTGTTCTGTAGCTCAGTGAACAGCCCACCGTGCCATTCGTTCGTCCCGGACTTCGTGACGGCGGTAATGATCGCGCTCGACGCCTTCTGGTATTCGGCCTTGAAGTTGTTGGTGATGATGCGGAACTCCTGGATCGCATTGCGCGGGAACGGATTGCCGCGGCTCGCGTCCTGGCCGGCCACACCGCCGGTGATGATGTCGTTCTTGTAGCTCGCGCCGTCGATGAAGACGTTGATCTGTTCCGCGGGTTGGGCACCGGCGGAGAACTCCTTGCCCGTCCCGTTAATGCGATCCGGGTCCACGTGCGTGCCAGGGGCCAGCGTCGCCAGATCGAGGAAGTTGCGGCTGCTGGTCGGCAGGTCGTTGATCTGCGCCTGGCTAACGTTGGTCGCGACTTCCGTCGTGCGTGTCGCCGCCGGCGCGGCCGCAACCACGCTCACAGTCGCCAAAGTGACCGCGCTGTCGGAAAGCTGGAAGTTGAGCGCGAGATCTTCGCCGACGCGCACCTGGACATTTCTTGTGTTAGGCGCCGAGCCAATGCGTTTGGCGGACACCTCGTACGAGCCGGGCGTTAGGCCAGGCAGCGTGTAGAAGCCGTTGTCGCGGGTCAGGCCGAAGCGTGTGACGCCGTTGGAGAGATTCTTCGCTTCGAGGCGCGCGCCAGTGAGCGGCGCGCCTGCCGTGTTGGTCACGTACCCGCGAATGCTGCCGGTCGTCGTCTGCGCGGCGGCGCCGTGGACGAGGACCATGGCGAGGGCGATCGCGCTCGTACCGAAGAGGGATCGCCAAGCCGCACGATGGAACCTCATGGAGCATACCTCCCTTGACGAACGTGGATCGCGCTCGGTGGAGAACGCGGTGTGGGGAGCAGGCACGCGGATCACGCGGCCGGACTCCCGCTGGAACTGCGAACGACGAGATGCGCGGGCACGAGCTCGCGCTGCCGAGCGCCGTCGCTGGAGCCGCGCACGTGGCCCAGCAGCCGCTCGACCGCGCGCACGCCTAACGCAGTGATGTCGACCTGCACGGTGGTGAGCGGCGGGTTCATGTAGCGCGCCATCGGGATGTCGTCGAATCCGACGACGGAGATGTCTTCCGGCACGCGCAGGCCGCCCGACCGGAGCGCGCTCAGCGCGCCGATCGCCATCGAATCGTTGGCGGCGAACACCGCCGTTGGGCGTGGCGACGCTTCGAGCAGCATCTGGCCGGCGCGAAATCCCGACGCTTCGGTGAAGTCGCCGCCCACTTCGATGGCGTCCTCGCTCGCCAAGCCGGCGTCGCGCGTGATGTCGCGGAACGCACGCAGGCGCTCGACCGAGTCGTAGTTGCGCGGCAGTCCGGTGATCATGGCGATGCGCCGGTGCCCGCGTTCGACGAGATGGTGCATCGCCTCGCTCGCGCCGTCGTAGTTCGCGATCACGATGGAATCGTGCTCGTCGCGCTCCGATGGACAGTTGAGCAGCACGACC
>DASVAC010000180.1:0-6028 GCA_036376535.1 Gemmatimonadaceae bacterium
CCGCCACATTGACATTTTTTTTAGGCGTCTAACCGCCCGATTTTGACGCGGCGTTGACGCCCGGTTGCCTAGTGTACGCTCGTGCGGCGAAGTCCGTCGGCCGCGCGATGGGCTGCACGACGGATCAATCGGGAATCAACGCACATGTTGGATGTTCTGTACGTCCTCGGCACCATCGCGTTCTTCGCGCTCATGGTGGGCTATGTGCGCGCGTGCCAGTCCCTCGGGGCGCGGCGCGATGCCGACGAACAGTCGCCATGACCACGGAGATGGTCGCCGCCGGCATCGTCGCGGTGGCCGTGCTGTTCTATCTCCTGTACACGCTGCTGCGGCCGGAGCGGTTCTGACATGACCGCGAACGGCTGGCTGCAGATCGGGATCTTCTCGACCCTCGTGCTGCTCGTCACCAAGCCGTTGGGCCTGTACATGGTGCGCGTATTCGATGGATCGCTCACGTGGCTCGCGCCCGCCGAGCGCTTCATCTACCGCGTCGCCGGCGTCGCCCCGCGCGAGGACCAGCACTGGACGCGCTATGCCGTGTCGATGCTCGCGTTCAGCGCGGCATCCATGCTGCTCACCTACGCCGTGCTGCGCCTGCAGCATGTGTTGCCGCTCAACCCACGAGGGTTGGGCGCCGTGCCGGACCGGCAGGCCTTCGAGACCGCGGCGTCGTTCACGACGAACACGAACTGGCAGTCGTACGCCGGCGAAACGACGATGTCGTATCTGTCGCAGATGACGCAGTTGACGTTTCACAACTTCGTCTCGGCGGCCACGGGCATCGCGCTCGCGATGGCGCTCGTGCGCGGCATCGTGCGGCGGTCGGCCGGTACGTTAGGCAACTTCTGGGTCGACCTCGTGCGCGGCACGCTCTATCTGCTGCTGCCGCTGTCGATGGTGTTCGCACTCGTGCTCACGCAGCAGGGCGTGATCCAGAACGTGTCGCAGTACGTGACGGCGACCACGGTCGAGGGTGTGAAGCAAGTGCTGGCCATGGGGCCGGTCGCGAGTCAGGAAGCGATCAAGAATCTCGGCACCAACGGAGGCGGGTTCTTCAACGCCAATGCCGCGCATCCGTTCGAGAATCCGACGCCGCTCACGAACCTGCTCGAGATGGTCGCGATCCTCTGCATCCCGGCGGGTCTCACCTACACGTACGGCCGCATGGCGCGCAACCAACGCCACGGTTGGGCGATCTGGGCGGCGATGTACATCCTGCTGTTTGCCGGCATCACCACCTCGTATCGCGCCGAGGCGCGCGGCAATCCGATTCACGCCGCGCAGGGCGTCGATGTCGCCACGAGCGCCGCCAACCCCGGCGGCAACATGGAGGGGAAGGAAGTTCGTTTCGGCGTCGTCAATTCGGCGCTCTTCGCGACGGTGACGACGGCGACGTCGTGCGGCGCGGTGAACAGCCTGCACGATTCGTTCACGCCCATCGGCGGCATGGTTCCGATCGTGAACATGCAGTTAGGCGAAGTCGTGTTCGGCGGCACGGGGGCCGGTCTCTACGGGATGATCGTGATGATCATTCTCACGGTGTTCATCGCCGGGTTGATGGTCGGACGCACGCCCGAGTACCTGGGCAAGAAAATCGAGGCGCGCGAAGTCCAGATGGCGATGTTGTATGTGCTGGTGTTTGCCGGCGCCATCCTCGTGCTCTCGGCGCTGGCTGCGGTGACACCGGCCGGGCTCACGGGGATCAATAATCGCGGGCCGCATGGGCTCTCCGAGATTCTCTACGCCTTCAGCTCCACGGCCGCCAACAACGGCAGCGCGTTTGCCGGCCTAACGGGGTCCACGTACTTCTACAACACGCTGCTCGGGCTCAACACGCTCATCGGGCGGTTCGCGATGCACGTGCCGATGGTGGCGATGGCCGGATTCCTCGCCGAGAAGCGCATCGTGCCCGAGTCGGCGGGCACGTTCCCGGTCACGACGCCGCTGTTCGTCGTTCTCCTCATGTTCGTGATCCTGATCGTCGGGGCGCTCACCTTCTTCCCGGCGCTGTCGCTGGGTCCGGTGGTCGAGCACTTCCTCATGCAAGCGGGACGGGTGTTCTGACCATGGCTGTCACCAAGCGTCCGCTCTTCGATCCGCCGATCGTGAAGCGTGCGATCGGCGAGGCGTTTGCCAAGACCGTGAGCCCGCGCCACATGGTGCGCAATCCGGTCATGTTCGTGGTGTTGTTAGGCAGCGTGCTCACGACGCTGATTCTCGCCCGCGATGCGGTGCGGGGTGCCGGGAGCATCGGCTTC
Organism: Gemmatimonadaceae bacterium; assembly: GCA_036376535.1. Classification (GTDB taxonomy): domain Bacteria; phylum Gemmatimonadota; class Gemmatimonadetes; order Gemmatimonadales; family Gemmatimonadaceae; genus JADGGM01. The sequence continues at coordinate 2,259 of DASVAC010000180.1, forward strand.
ACGCTGCAGATCGCGCTGTGGCTCTGGTTCACGGTGATCTTCGCCAACTTCGCCGAGGCGATGGCGGAAGGGCGGGGCAAGGCGCAGGCGGACAGCCTGCGCGCGATGCGCACCACGACGGCGGCCAAGCGGCTCGAGGACCACACCAACAAGTTGTCGGCCGAGCCCGTGCCGGCGACGCGGCTGCGGCGCGGCGACTACGTGCTGTGCACGCCGGGCGACATCATTCCCGGCGACGGGGAGGTGGTGGATGGTGTCGCGTCCGTGGACGAGTCCGCCATCACCGGCGAGTCGGCGCCCGTGATTCGCGAGTCGGGCGGTGATCGGTCCGCCGTCACGGGCGGAACGCGCGTGCTGTCGGACTACCTGATCATCCGCATTACCGCGAACCCGGGCGAGACGTTCCTCGATCGGATGATCGCGCTCGTGGAAGGCGCCCAACGCCAGAAGACGCCTAACGAGATCGCGCTCACCATCCTGTTGTCCGGTCTCACGGTCATCTTTCTATTCGCCGTGGCGACGCTCGAGCCGTTCGCGATCTACAGCGGCGGATCGGTGTCCATTCCCGTGCTCATCGCCCTGCTCGTGTGCCTCATCCCGACGACGATCGGCGGTTTGCTGTCGGCGATCGGGATCGCGGGGATGGACCGCCTCATCCAGCAGAACGTGATCGCGATGAGCGGACGCTCGGTGGAGGCGGCGGGCGACGTCAATACGCTGCTGTTGGACAAGACCGGCACGATTACGTTAGGCAACCGGCAGGCGGTCGAGTTCATTCCGGTGGCCGGCGTGACGCTGGAGCAGCTGGCCGACCGCGCGCAGCTCGCGTCGCTGCCCGACGAAACGCCGGAAGGCCGCAGTATCGTCGTGCTGGCGAAAGAGAAATTCGGCCTGCGCGGCCGCGCGCTCGCCGACGGACGCCGCGTGTTGGTCGCCGCGACCGGTGCGCACGAGGGCGATGCCGATGCCGCGCACGAAGCGGAGTTCGTCCCGTTTTCCGCGGCGACACGGATGAGCGGCGTCAACATGGGCACGCTGCACGTGCGCAAGGGCGCCGGCGACGCGGTGGCACGGTGGGTGGAGGAGAACCACGGCAGCATCCCGGCCGGCCTCAAGGCGTCCGTCGAGCGCATTGCGCGCGACGGCGGCACTCCGTTAGTCGTCGCCGAGCGTTCGAACGGCACGGCGCACGTGTTGGGCGTGATTTACTTGAAGGACGTGGTGAAGGGCGGCATCAAAGAACGCTTCGACCGCATCCGGGCGATGGGCATTCGCACCATCATGATCACGGGTGACAATCCGCTCACTGCCGCCGCGATCGCGTCCGAAGCCGGCGTCGACGATTTCCTGGCCGAGGCGACGCCGGAAGACAAGATGGCGCTGATCAAGCGCGAGCAGGCCGGTGGCCGGCTCGTCGCGATGACCGGCGACGGGACGAACGACGCGCCCGCGCTCGCGCAGGCCGATGTCGGCGTGGCGATGAACTCCGGCACCCAGGCCGCGAAAGAAGCCGGCAACATGATCGACCTCGACTCAAACCCGACGAAGCTGATCGAAGTCGTCGAGATCGGAAAGCAGTTGCTCATGACGCGCGGGTCGCTCACCACGTTCTCGATCGCCAACGACGTCGCGAAGTACTTCGCGATCATACCGGCGATGTTCGTGGCCACGTATCCGGCACTGCGCGGGCTCAACATCATGGGTCTGCATTCGCCGGAGTCCGCGATTCTGGCGAGTGTGATCTTCAACGCGCTCGTCATCATCGCGCTCATTCCGCTCGCGCTCAAAGGCGTGCGCTACCGGCCCGCGCCGGCGGCGGCGATTCTGCGCCGCAATTTGTGGGTGTATGGCGTGGGCGGATTGATCGCGCCGTTCGCCGGGATCAAGGTGATCGACATGCTCATCGTGCTCCTGCGCCTCGCCTAACCATGCTCAAGAACCAGCTCCGCCCCGCGATCGTCGTCACGCTCGTGCTGTGCATCATCACGGGGCTCATCTATCCGGGCATCGTCACCGGGTTGGCCCAACTGCTCTTTCCACAGCAGTCGCGGGGCTCGCTCATCACGTCCAACGGCCGTGTGATCGGGAGCGCGCTCATCGGGCAGCAATTCGCCGGCACGAAGTATTTTCATCCGCGTCCGTCCAACGCCGGCGCCGGCTACGACGACACGTTGTCGGGAGGCACGAACCTGGGGCCCACGAGCGCCAAGCTCGCCGACACGTTGATCGCGAACGCCGTGGATTCCGTGGTCACGAACGACGGCGGCACGCGCGGACGAATTCCGTCGGACATGGTGACGTCGTCGGCGTCTGGGCTCGACCCCGACATCTCGCCTGGCAACGCGCGGCTCCAGGTGGCACGGGTGGCCCGCGCTCGCGGCATGGATCCGGGCACGGTCCAGTCGCTGGTCGACCGGTACACGCAGGGACGTCAGCTCGGCGTGTTGGGCGAGCGCCGCGTGAACGTGCTGCGGCTCAATCTCGCGCTCGACTCCGCGCAGACGCCGCGCAGCCGGGCCCAACGTTAGGCATGCACGATGAGGCACCACGTGACGCATCGATTGCGGTTCGCCATGGTCGCGCTCGCCGTCATGGCGGGGCGCGCCATGCCGGCGCAGCAGCCGGACACCATGCAGCACACCGATTCGTCGGCCAAAAAGAAGCCCAAGGCAGCGCCGTTCGCCTTCGCCGACTTCTCGTGGCTCAACGGAAACAGCCGGCAGACCGTCTCGGTGCTCGACACCAAGCCGTTCACCGGCGAGTTCCGCGCCGACGTGAGTTACATCGGCGACTTCAACCACCCCAAGGACCACACACTCGTCGGCACGTCGGAGAGCGGCCGCACGAGCGAGATCCAGGTGCAACAGTTAGGCATCGGCGGCGACTTCCATTGGGGCAACGCGCGCGGCCGCATCATGACGCAGTTCGGCATGTACTCCACCATGACGCCGCGCAACGATGCCAGCCCGGGACGCGGCCAGTGGGATCTGTCGGACGCGTACCGCTATCTCTCGGAAGCGTATGGCGGCTACCACTGGGATGCGATGCACGGCATCAATCTGGATGCGGGCATCTTCATGTCGTACATCGGATTGTTCAGCTACTACAACTACGACAACTGGGCGTACCAGCCGTCGTACGTGTCGTCGAACACGCCGTGGTTCTTCAACGGTATCCGCGTGCAGACATTCCCCACCGACAAGCTCAAGCTCGAGTACTGGCTCATCAACGGCTGGCAGTCGTACGGGATGTTCAACGAAGCGCCGGGCGTCGGCATCCAGGCGTTGTGGCGCCCGACGGGCGCGTGGTCGTTCGTGTCTAACGATTACGTCGGGAAGGATGCGCTCGCCGTTCCCGACCGCACGCGATTTCACAGCGATAACAGCATCGAGTTCAAGTACTTGGATGATGCGCGTGCGTCGCTCGACAAGGCTGCGCTGTCGTTCACGTTCGACCTGGGCTGCGAGACGGGCGGCGGCGTGAGCTGTGCGCACGGTGCGCCGCTCGCGCCGGCGCAGTACTTCCTCGGCGCAATGTTGTACAATCGCGTGTGGTTTGCACACGACAAATTGGCGCTTACGCTCGGCGGCGGCGGGATGGACAACCCCGGTAGATATCTGGTGTTGCTGCCGCCGATCAACGGCGCCACGGCGTTCTCCGGCACGCAATATTTTACGGAGGCTCCCGGGGACACGTTCAAGGCCTGGGACGCGTCGGCGACGTTCGACTACATGCCGGATCAGTTCGTGACGTTTCGGATGGAGCTCGAC